>VFZU01000035.1 GCA_016870995.1 Acidobacteriota bacterium | reverse complement strand
CGCGCCTTGGGCAAAGCAACCTTATATCGAGGCGAAGGGCTTAACTGAAGGTCGAGATACTATGAATCCGCTGGACGAAGTTTGGACGTCTTGACACTTCGACGACATCGTCGCTTATGTGCCGAATCTGTTCAATTTGGTGGCGATCGTGTTGGTGTCCCGCTACCTGCTGGTGTTACTGCACCGGATGTTTCGTGAAGTGGGCGCGGGTCGCATGCGCATCAAAGGCTTCCATACAGAGTGGGCCGAACCGACCTACAAGCTGCTGCGGTTTCTCGTTTTGGCGCTCTCGCTGGTTGCGATCTATCCCTATCTGCCTGGCTCGGCCAGCCCGGCTTTCGAGAAAATCACCGTGTTTCTCGGCATTCTGCTCTCGCTCGGTTCCTCTAGTGTTGTCTCAAACATTGTGTCCGGATTTGTTTTGACTTACATGCGGGCTCTCCAACCCGGCGACCGCGTCAAGATCGGCGAAGCCTTCGGCGACGTCATCGAGAAAACGATGCTGGTGACGAAGGTGAAGACGATCAAGAACGAGGTGGTTTCGATCCCGAATTCCTTGCTTCTGAATAGCCAGATCGTCAACTACTCGACGCTTGCCGCCGGCGAAGGGCTGATCCTGTACGTGACGCTCACCATCGGCTACGACGTACCCTGGCCCCGTGTTCACGAGGCTTTGCTTGAAGCTGCCCAGCGCACGCCACGATTGCTAGCCGACCCCAAACCCTTCGTGTTGCAGCGCGCCTTGAAGGACTTTAACGTCGCCTATGAACTCAATGTCTACACCCGCGAGGCAAACCAGGGCGTCAACATCCTCTCCGATTTGACGCAAAGGATTCAGGACACGTTTGAAGAAGCAGGGATCGAGATCTTGAGCCCGATGTACAACACAATCCGACAGTCGAACGCAGGGGACACTTTGGAGCAGGGTGGGAAGAGGCAGGGGTAGGATCTACAGCGAGGATTGAAACAGTGCCCGGAGAATTGCGGAGGCGGGCTGGGCTAGCACGCCTCCGTGCCAATTAGCTGAGGACCTTCGACAACGCAGTCTTGAACTTGTTCATATCATCCTGGGTACCGATGGAGACGCGCACCATGGTGGGCCACACCGGCCAGGTGCGTCCAATGAATACTTTCTCCTGGGCGAGTGCGCGCGTGAGTTCCGCGCCCGGCCGTCCGGCTTCCATCATGAATTTGTTCGATACGCTCGGGATGTACTTGATGCTCTTCTTGTCGAGGAACTCGAACACATCGTTGCGGACGCGAGCATTGATGGCCCGCCGTTCGGCAACGAGAGTCTTCGATTTGTAGCTCGCTGTTCCCGCCACCAGGCCCGTGATCGGCAGCATGCCTGCACCGTAGGGGCGCAGCTTCGCCAGGAGGTCCGGACGACCCATAGCCATGCCGCAACGGATACCAGCCATGCCGAAAGCCTTCGAGAAGGTACGCAATACAACAACATCTTTTTCTTTGGCAACCAGGTCGCTGCCGGGCATCTCTTCGGAGAAGTGAATGTAGGCTTCATCCAGCAGAACAATCGAATCCTTATTCTTGTTCGCCAGCAGCCATTCGATGTCTTCCCGCTTGGTGATACTTCCTGTCGGGTTGTTCGGGTTGCAGATATAGTAAATGCCGGCGTTCGGATCGGCCGCGATCATGGCCTTGACGTCGTGGGCATAGGTGCCCTTCATCAATGGCACGCGCGTTACTTTAATCCCTGCAAACTTCGCCGTGCCGGCGCCAGATTCATAGCCGGGGTCCGCCATCACCAGGCCCTTGGTGGGAGAGGCAAAGGCGAGCACAGACCGATGGAGCGGATCGCTTGAGCCCGCGTAGGGCGAGATAAAGTCGGGCTTAACTCCTTCAACTTCCGAGACAATCTTGATGAAGTCCGCGCCCTCGTTATGAGGGGAATAGCGACCGCCGTACTTTGCAATCTTCGCAATCGCCTCGCAGGCTTCGACGCAAGGCCCGAGCGGGTTCTCGTTCGATCCAATCCGAACGGCGTCGGGCGGCATCGGCGCGCGTGATCCTTGAAGACGCTGGGTGGCGTCCTGGGCCATGGCGAACTCATTGTAAAAAGGCAATGCCGCGCCGGCCGAAAGGAGACTGGCAGCGCGTAGTACGCGACGCCGGGAAAAGCCATTCATTTCTGGCATATCGATCTGCATGGGTGCATGCTCCTGTAAGGATTTGGTCAATGGGGCCGGGGCGAAAGGGCGGGCCGAGCGAAGACTGCTCTGGCAGTCAATACTCGTTGTACGTGGAGTACTCATTAATATACATCAAACGAAACGGGTGCAGTGCCTCAGGCCGGCACTGCACCCGTTTCGAAAAACTACGGGCGCGTCTGCGTAAAGAAGTTCTCGACGACATCGACATGCTCGACACCGAAGAGTTGCGTCTTGGCCGGGTCCACCGTCACGCGAACCCAATGCACGTCTCCGCTGCCGGGTACTTCGAGGCGCGTCAAGTTGTCGACCAACAACCCCGAACGGCCGCCGAGCAGAGGCTTGTCGACGCGGAAAACATGCGAATCGCCATGAATCAGCAGCACGGGCTTGCGGAAGGTGATCGTCTCGTCTTCGATAACAAAGAAGCTATCCCGCAAGCCGGAATCAAGCTGCGATACCCGCACGCGCACTCCGTCGAAACCGGGGTTCACCTGCATCACCAGCACGACTCCCGAGAATTCGTTGTCGCGCGCGACGCTAAAGATCGTCTTCAGCCAGTTGAAATTCGCTGCCGTCCGCTCGCGCCACTCAGCGTCGTTCTCTGCATTGCGCCCAAGGTTGTCGTTGCTGCCCACAAGATGCACGGTCGCGAACAGGATGCTCCCTTGACTCCACATCGAGTTTTCGACGTAATTTGCGTACCGGCGATCTTCGCTCTGCCGGCTCAGCGTAATCTTGCGCCGGCCAAGACTCTGGTTGTTTGGATAAAAAATGTTCCGCAGGTAACGCAGCCGCTCGAGCGAGTCGTAGCTGCCATTGTTCTCGCGGTGGCAATCGGTCCACTCGTTGTCGCCGGGAGTGAGAATCATCGGCATTTCGAAATTGTTGAAGTCGCGCAGACGGCTGGCGAACATTGCGTCGTCGCAAAGCGTGCTGCCCGACTTGATGTCGCCGGTGTGCACCAAGAACTGGGTTGCCGTCGAGCGGTTGATCGAGGCTTGAAGGGCGGGCCACTTGGCAATCCCAGTCGCGCCGTACTGCTGGTCGCCAATCGCGGCGAACTCAAAGCGCTGCGGTGTAGGGCGATGGCGGTTCAACAGGGTCTGCAGGATGGAAGGGTCCGGCCCGGCTGCGGGGCCTTGTGCGAATACTGCCGAGGCGGCAATCAAGAGTGGGAGAACTAAAGTTCGGGTCAACATCAGACCGAAACTAACAAGTCAATACTTCGGCGCAATGACAGTCCGGTTTCAGTCTGGTTTCCCGCCTGCCAGAGCTTCCAGCTCCGCTCCCGTCAGCCGGTACACATGCCATTCCTTGAGCTGCCTGGCGCGCAGGCTCTCGTAAAATTCAATGCTCGGCGTGTTCCAGTCAAGCACGCTCCACTCCACACGCCCGCAGCCTCGAATCATGGCCAATCGCGCCAGGTGTACCAGCAAGGCTTTGCCGATGCCGCGGCCACGGCGCTCCGGCACGACAAACAGATCCTCCAGATAAATCCCGGGTTTTGCCAGAAACGTCGAAAACGTATGGAAGAACAACGCGAATCCCGCGACCTCGCCTTCCCACTCTGCCAAAACAACTTCTGCCCACGGATGTTCCCCAAACAGATGCTTGTCCAATTCTTCGCGGGTCGCTACACACGCATGCCGCAGCTTTTCGTAATCGGCCAAATCTTCAATCAGCTTGAGAATCACAGGAAGGTCCGCCCTCATGGCAGGGCGCAGATGCAGGCTCATACTCTATGGCAACCGGATCAAATTCCAACCAGCACGCCGCAGGCTTTCGCCGTCAAGCGCCCACCTTGTGTCGAGCAGATTGCGATGTCGCACCTTCTCGCCCAAGTTGTTCCAATCCAGTTCTCGATATTCACTCCACTCCGTGGCCAGCACCACGGCATCCGATTCTTGAATCGCCTGTTCCGCGCTATCGGCCAGGATGCCACCCAGATCCGGATACTCCACGCGAAACCGGTCCATCGCGATCGGGTCGTGTGCGGTCACGATGACGCCGCGCTCTCGCAGGCGCTTAATGATATCGATTGCTGGCGCATCGCGCAGGTCATCCGTATTCGGCTTAAAGGCCAGACCGAGTACAGCGATGTTGCGCCCCTTAATGATCTTGAGAGTATCCAGCAGGCGGTCAATCACGCGCTCTCTCATGCTGAAGTTCACCTGGCGTACCGCTTCCACGATGCCCATGCCGAGCCCATACTCTTTCGCGGTAGCCGACAGTGCTGCCGTATCCTTGCCAAAGCAGCTGCCGCCCCAGCCGAGCCCCGCACTCAAAAACCGGTTACCGATCCGCGAATCCAGGCCGATCCCGCGCGCAATGTGCTGAATGTCTGCGCCCACCTTGCCAGCGAGCAATCCAATCTCGTTGATGAAACTGATCTTGGTGGCAAGAAACGCATTGGCCGCATACTTGATCAATTCCGCGCTGGCCAGGTCTGTTGACACCAGCGGCACGGCTGCAAAACCATCCTGTCGCGGGCAAAACGCCGGGGCAGGGAAGGTCTGGTCGATCACGGGCCGATACAAGGTGTATAGCAATTCCAGCGCCCGGTTACTATCCGCCCCAATTACAATCCGGTCGGGATACAGCGAATCAGAAATCGCCGAACCTTCTCGCAAAAACTCGGGGTTCGAAGCGACTGCGAATGGAGCCGCTTTACCGGCTGCCTTCTGCGATTCTCGAATCAGCGCGCCCACCCAGTTCCCACTGCCGATCGGCACCGTCGATTTGTTCACAACCACGGTAAATTCCGAGCTGATATGCCGACCCAGGCTCTCGCTTGCGCTGCGCAAATACTTCAAATCCGGTTGCCCATCCGGCTGGCTTGGCGTGCCCACCGCGATAAAGACCACCTCGGCCTCAGGGATCGCCTCTTCATAGCTGCTTGTAAATCGAAGTCGCGTGCCGGCGTCGGCCATCAGGTCTTCGAGAAAAGGCTCGAAAATCGGAATACGACCCGCCTTCAGCGCTTCGACCTTGGATTGGTCCACATCGAGGCAGGTCGCTTCATGACCAACAAACGCCAGACACACTCCTGTCGTCAGGCCCACATAGCCGGTTCCGATCACGGCAACTTTCATTTAAGGTTCCACTTTGACCTGGTTCACCACAGACGTTACACCCTTAACTTTCTTGGCGACCTTGTCCACTTTCTGGCGTGCTTTTTCTTTGTCTACTCTTCCGGCTACGGTTACCACGCCCTTGTTAACATCGACGGTTAGGTTGCCCCCCTTTATATCTGGGTCGTTGGCCAGGCGCATTTTCACCATGTCATAAAGCTGCGCGTCGTCCATTTTTTTCTGGCTGTATCCCGGCAGCGCCAGCGCGCTAATGGCCGTCATCAGAAGCAGAAATTTCTTCATATCACCTCACTAGTATTTTGCCACCCGAGTTCGTTGAGGAACGATTCATTTTCGCGCCACTTCGGTTTCACCTTAACGAACAGCTCGAGATAAAACTTGCGGCCCAGCAACTCTTCAAGCGATTTGCGAGCCTCCGTACCAATCCGTTTGATCATGGCGCCTTTGGCCCCGATCAAGATCGGCTTCTGCCCTTCTTTTTCGACGATGATGCTTGCCGTCACGTGAGCCACATTGGGCTTCTCCACCCATTGCTCCACCACAACGGCGACGCTATGCGGCACTTCCTCGCCGGTGAACTGCAGGATCTTCTCGCGAATCACTTCGGCTGCAATATTTCGCTCCGGCATGTCCGTCAGGTAATCGGCCTCGAATCGAGGCTGCCCAAAGGGAAGCTTCGCGAAGATTGCCTTCTTCAACCCAGCCAGCCCCTCGCCCTTGCGAGCCGACACCGGGATCATCTCATCAAAAGGAAATGCTTCCTGGAAGGCCTGCAAGCGCGGCAACAACAGTCGCTTATCATCCACCAGGTCAATTTTGTTCAACACGAGAAACGCCGGCACCGGGCTCGACTCGCGGGCACGTCGCAATGCGTCGAGTGCTTGCTTTTCTTCGTCCGATACCTCGCCCGCCTTCGCGTCAGCCACATAGAGCAGCAGATCCTTGCCATCCAGCGCCGCACGCACGCTCTGCATCATGCGCCGATTGATCAACGTATCGCTCTTATGAATGCCAGGCGTATCGAAAAACACAATCTGCCCAGCCGGGTCGGTCACGACACCCATGATGCTCGACCGCGTGGTCTGCGGCTTGTCTGACACAATCGCCAGGCGCGCTCCGATCAGCGCGTTGAGCAGAGTGCTCTTGCCCGCGTTCGGTCTTCCGGCAATGGCCACATGGCCGAACTTCGGCTTAGTTTTCGCTGTTTGGGGATTCGACATTTTCTTCTTCTTCGGGCTCGCTCGCCCGCGACAGTCTTAGCTTTTCCACACGGCGCTCGTCGCTCGACAGCACTTCAAGCCGCACGCCGTCGCGCTCAATAGCTTCCCCAGGCTTCGGCACCCGGCCAAACCACTCGGTTGCCAGGCCGCCCACGGTCGTCGCTTCGATCTCTTCGTCCGGGCGGAACTCCACCAGATCCTTCAAGTGGTCGACATCGAAGCTGCCTGCCACGATGAATTTGCCATCCTGTTCAGTGATGACGTCGTGGCCCGGCTCATGTTCGTCACGGATCTCGCCAAACACTTCTTCCACCAGGTCTTCCATCGTAGCCAGGCCCGCAGTGGTGCCATATTCATCCACTACGATTGCCATATGGTTGCCGTCGCGCTGCATTTCCTTCAGTAGATCCGTCACAAGCTTTGTTTCAGGCACAAAGGCAATGTCACGTTCAAGGTCTCTCGCCTTCATGCCAGCTCGATCCTTGTCCTCTACCTCGAACATGTCCCTCACATGCACGAAGCCGGTAATCTTGTCGATGTCGCCGTCAAACACCGGGATCCGCGAAAACTGTTCGTTGATCACCAGCCGGCGCAGCTCTTCGAGCGCACGCCCACCATCGATGGCGACGATGTTCGGTCGTGGCGTCATCACTTCTCGCACCCTTTTATCCCCGAACGCCACAACCGACTGAATCAGCTTCTTGTCGCCTTCCTCAATCAGTCCTTCTTCCTCACCCGCAGCGATCAGTGCCTCGATTTCCTCCTGCGGGCTTGCGCCATCCTCCAGGCTTTCGCTCGGCTTGCTGATTTCCGCCAGCGTCTCAGCAAACGACAGCAGTGCCGCAAAAGGCTTCATCAACAGCGCCGCCAACTTAAGCAGCGGCACCAGTGGCTTCAGGATTGCACCCGAGGCGCGCCGGTACATCAACTGCGGCAGCAGATACGAGCAGATGGCCATCGACACCAAAGCGACGAGAATCCCCTGCAGAATGTCGAGCACGGGCGTCGGCCCGCCATCGCTCAGATAAAACGCAAGTACCCCAATGCAAACCAGCAGGCTGTGCTTGTACAGGCTGAAGATCAGGGCCGCCTGGTCGGTCTCCATGTCGAGCCGTTCGGAGATATGTTCCTTGAAGTACTCAAGCGCTTCAGAATCGCGCGCCCGCAATCGCATGCTCTCGAGATACAGCAGTTGCACAAACGAAAAAATCATCAACGCGCCCAGCGCCGCTGCATAAAGTCCGATCCAGAAGACTGTGATCATCGAGCCCTCTCGATCAATCCGCGGGTCAGCTTAAAGTGCTTGCGCCACTTGGTTTCCGTGCGCCGCATTTGGCCCTTGTCCGTCTCGTGATCCATCCCCATCAAATGCAGCGCCCCATGCAGCATCAGGATCTTTAACTCGTCAACCAGTCCATGGCCGTGCGCGGCAGCTTGCTCGGCGGCCCGTTCGAGCGAGATCGCCAGTTCGCCGGGCTCCACAGCGTTGCCGGTGGGGAAGCTCAACACATCGGTGGGATAGTCATGACCAAGAAAGTCACGATTCAATTGCTGCAGTTGTGCATCGCCCGTGATGAGGCACACAAACTGCCCACCCTCAAGAACTTCTTCCGCGATCTGCTCGGCGAACTCGCGCACGAGTTCTCGTTCCCCTTTGGCAAGGGTCTTGCGAAACAGAATGGTCGCGCGTTTGCCCATCAGGCTTCAGGGAGATCTACAGGGGAACCAGGAGTAATGCTGGCAACGGCTGCCGATACAGGCACCGGCTCGTCCAGCTTGAGCAGCATCTGCCGGCCGATGCCGGTTTTCTCGGAATATGCTTCGTAGGCACGCACAATCCGCTGTACAAGGCTGTGGCGCACAACGTCTTTATCGTCGAAATGAATGAAGGCCACCCCTTCGACATTCTTCAGCACTTCGGTCACTTCGATCAGTCCGCTTCGCTTGCCACCCGGAAGGTCGATCTGCGTAATATCGCCAGTCACAACCATCTTCGAGTTGAAGCCCATGCGCGTCAAAATCATCTTCATCTGATCTGGCGTGCAGTTCTGGCTTTCGTCGACGATGATGTAGGCGTCATTCAACGTGCGGCCCCGCATGAAGGCGATCGGAGCAATTTCGATCGTGTTCTTCTCAAGCAGCTTCTCCACCTTGTCGGCCTCGATCATGTCGAACATCGCGTCATAGAGTGGCCGCAAGTACGGGTCTACTTTTTCCTGCAGGGTGCCTGGCAGAAACCCAAGCTTCTCGCCGGCTTCGACCGCCGGCCGAGTCAGCATAATCCGGCTCACCTGCTTGTTCAGCAGTGCCGAAACCGCCATGGCCACGGCCAGATACGTCTTACCCGTACCCGCCGGCCCGATCCCGAAAGTGAGGTCGTGCTTCTCGATGGCCTCGACGTAACGGCGCTGGTTCACCGTCTTCGGCGCCAGAATTTTCTTCCCAAAACTCCGTTGCCGTCCGCTTAAGTAAAGATTTCGTAAGGTCGTTTGGTCTTCAACGGTAACCACCCGCATGAAGTTATTGAGGTCGGCATTCGAAATGACATGCCCTTCTTTTTGCAAAGAGAGGTAATCCTCAAAAATCTGGCGGGCTCTCTCAACGGCCTTCTCGTCCCCTTCAATCTCCAGATTGTCGTGCCGTAGAAACGTCCGAACGCCAAGATTGCGCTCCATCAGACGAATGTTTTCGTCCCGGGTGCCGAAAAAGGACTCGATGCCCTTAGTTACAAGAACACTGATCTTCAACTCTTTCCAATATAAGAGTATAGCCAACAATCCGTTGGGTTAAGGAAAGGTTCACAAAACTTTACATGGGTTTTTGGATCTTGGGTCTAACTTCTCCGTCTTAAAGGAGGTCAGTAATTTTTGAGATGGGAAAAACTTCTTTCATGACGAAACTCTTCAGCCTCGCCCTGATCGCAATGGGATTGATGGCTCAGGCGCCGAAGCCGGTCGTCGGCACCGTCACTGCGGTGGACGCAGCAGCACGGACACTGTCGATCAAGGCCGACGACGGTTCAGAAACAAAAGTCAAGGTTGCCGATGCAGCCCGCGTATCGCAGATCCCTCCGGGTGAGCAGAATCTGCAGAATGCCAAGCCGGCTGAGTTGTCGTCTGTTTCTGCTGGAGATCGAGTATTGGCCCGTGGCCCTCTTGCTGATGGAACGATGAACGCCACGCTGGTTGTGCTGATGAGCAAAACCGATATCGCCAAGAAGCAACAGCAGGAACAGATGCTGTGGGCTACCAAAGGCGTTTCGGGCATTGTCACCGCTGTTGACAAAGCTACTCGTACAGTTACGGTCAACTCGCGCGGCACCGAAGGCGTTAAGTCTGTGAAAGTCGTGATCGCCGAGAAAGCCTCAATGAAGCGATACGCCGAAGGCAGCGTCAAATTTTCCGATGCGGTCGCCAGCACGATTGACGACATCGAAAAAGACGACCAGGTTCGCGCTCTCGGTACCAAGAGCGATGATGGCGCCACCTACACGGCTGAGCAAGTGGTCAGCGGCGCGTTCCGCAACATCGCCGCCACGATCAAGAACATCGATACGGTCAATGGTGTGATTGAAGTTACCGATCTCGACACCAAGAAGCCTCTCTTCGTCAAAATCGGCAAAGACGCCAATTTGAAGAAGCTTCCTGAAATGGCCGCCACGATGATGGCCATGGCGATCAATGGTGGCTTTGCAGGCATGGGCATGGGTGGTGGCCGGCCCGGAGCGGGCGGCCCTCCCAGAGCGGGCGGCCCTCCCGGAGCGGGCGGCCCTGCCGGAGCGGGCGGCCCTGCCGGAACTGGCGGCCCTCCTGGAGCGGGCGGCCCTCCTACTGGCATGGGTATGCGTCCTTCCGGCGCTCCCGGCGCAGGTGGTCCCCCAACCGGTATGGCTGGCGGCGCAGGCCGTCGACCTGCTGGTGGCGACATGATGGGCATTGCAATCGACCGTTCCCCCGCCATCCCTCTCACAGAACTCAAAAAGAACGATCCGCTGATCCTCTCGGTCAGCAAGACCAAAGAACCAAATAAGGTGGTGGCGATCACCATCCTCGCTGGGGTGGAGCCGATTTTGGCCACGCCCTCAAACGGCTCTCGCGCCTCGCAGCTCGGAACCTGGAATCTGGACGGCGGCGCCGGCATGATGGGCGGCGGCGGAATGGGTGGCGGTCCGCAGTAAGGACTCGCCTCTCAGGACAGCAATCTTTAGCTTTAAAAACTCGAAATTTCTTGCTTCAGGAGCAACCATGAACTCCCACACTCGATTACTTTGCCTTTTTTTCAGCCTCGTCGCCTCGGCGATGATGGCACTCGGACAAGCCCCAACCGGCTCGATCCTCAAAGGTCTCGTCACTGACCCCTCTGGCGCAGCCATCCCGGGCGCTTCGGTCACCGTCTCCGGCCCCGGCGGATTTGTCAAAGTTGCATCTTCGGATGCCGACGGTAAATTCACCGTAGCCGGCATTCCCGGCGGCAAATACACCATCCGAGTCTCCTCGACCGGCTTCAGCCTTTTTGAACAGACGGACTTTGACATTGCCGCAGGCAAGCAGATCTCGATCAACGCCAAGCTCAACATCGAAGCTTCGAAGCAGGAGATCACCGTCACCGACACCATTGCCATCGACGTTGATCCTTCAAGCAACGTTGGCGCACTCGTTCTCAAGGGCGAAGACCTCGCCATGCTCAGCGACAACCCCGACGATCTCCAAAACGAACTCAACGCCTTGGCTGGTCCCGCTGCAGGCCCCAATGGCGCACAGCTCTTCATCGACGGCTTCTCCGGCGGCCGCCTGCCCCCGAAGGCCTCCATCCGCGAGATCCGCGTTAACTCCAACCCCTTCTCGGCTGAGTATGATCGCATCGGCTTCGGTCGCATCGAGATCTTCACCAAGCCCGGCTCGGACAAATTCCGCGGCCAGTTCTTCTACAACGCCGGCAACAA
Source organism: Acidobacteriota bacterium (assembly GCA_016870995.1). Lineage (GTDB taxonomy): Bacteria > Acidobacteriota > Terriglobia > Bryobacterales > Bryobacteraceae > Bryobacter. The sequence goes on along the minus strand of VFZU01000035.1, from coordinate 36,969 downwards.
CATCTTCAACTCGCGAAACAACTTCGCCAAGACCCGCCCCGACGCCTATCAGAACTCGATCAGTGGCAGCATCAGCGGACCCCTTACCAAGAAGTCCAGCTTCGCCCTCGACGTCGATACGCGCATTAACGACGAAGCCAACCTGATCAACGCCCTCACGCTTGATACTTCCTTCAACCCCGTGCCCTTCGTCCAGAACATTGGCAACCCCACTCGCTTCCTCACCATTTCGCCCCGCGCGGACTTCCAATTGAGCGCCAAGCACACCCTGACCACTCGCTATACCTTCCAGCGCAACACCAGCGCCAACGCTGGTATCTCGACCTTCACGCTTCCTGAACGTGCCGCCGAGTTCGAAGGCAAAACGCAACAAGTGCAAGCCACTCACACCTGGCTCGCCAGCGCTCGCATCATCAACGAAGACCGCTTCCAGTTCGTCGACAACCGCAACGACCAGACCGCTAAGTCGGTCATCCCCTCGATCAACGTCATCGACGCCTTCAACGGCGGTGGAGCCACCTTCAGCGCCAACTTCACCAACGAACGCCGGTACGAATACTCCAACATCACTTCGTTCACCTACAAGACACACCTCGTCAAGTGGGGCGGCCGTCTCCGGGGCGTGCAGCAGACCGACCAGAATACCAATGGCTACAACGGCAACTTTACCTTCCTCAACCTCAACGCCTTCGCCATCACTCAGCGCGGCTTGGCAAACGGTCTGACGTTTGATCAGATTCGCGCCCAGGGCGGCGGTGCTCAGCAATTCACGGTGTCGGCAGGTATCCCGCGCCAGAGCATTGATCAGGTCGATGCCGGTCTGTTCATTCAGGACGAATGGCGCGTGAAGCCCAACTTGAGCCTGTCTACCGGCCTTCGCTTTGAAACCCAATCGAATATCCGCAACCAGTTCAACTTCGCCCCCCGCATCGGCGTAGCCTGGGGTGTTGGTAAGTCCCAGGGTGGTCGTCCTCCCAAGACGGTTCTCCGCGCTGGCGCCGGCCTCTTCTTCGATCGTTTCGGTGAAGATCTGTCCCTCGACGCCCGTCGCCTCAACGGCATCGTGCAGCAGCAGTACGTGGTCAGCTTCCCCAACTTTTATCCCAACATTCCTCCCGTGTCGGAGCTCCAGCGCTTCTCGCGTTCGGGCATCACCCGCGCCGTAGATCCGGATCTTCGGAACCCTTACCTCGCTCAGGCCAACTTCGGCATGGAGCGCTCGCTGCCGCGCAACATCACTCTCGGCATCAACTACAATCACACCGTCGGTATCAACCAGGGCCGTAGCCGCAACATCAATACGCCCTTGGCTGGCACTTACAATCCGCTGAATCCCTCGACTGCTGTGTACCCCTTCAGTGCCGCTGCGGGGAACTTGTACCTCTACGAGTCCACCGGTCGGTTCGTGCAGGATCAGTTGGTCATCAACACGAACGCCCGCATCAATCCCAAGGTTTCCGTCTTCGCCTTCTACACACTCGGCAAGGCTCGTGGCAACACCGACGGGTTCAACACCTTCCCCAATGACACCTACGACCTCTCCCAGGAATGGGGCCGCAACCGCTTTGACGTACGTCACCGCATGTTTGCTGCCGGTTCCGTCACCCTTCCCTTCAAGGTCAGTCTGAGCCCCTTCATGGTCTTCAGCACCGGTGGCCCCTTCAACATCGTCACCGGCCGCGACCTCTACGGCGACAATCAGCTCAACATCCATCGCCCCGGCATCGCCTCAGGCCCTGGTCCCGGCATCATCTTTTATGACGGCCGCTACCTCGATCCCAATCCCAAGCCCGGCCAGCAACTGCTCGCCCGCAACGCCGGCCAGGCCCCCGGCCAGTTCACTCTCAACCTCCGTCTCAGCCGCACCTGGGGCTTCGGTGGTGAACCCAAGGGAGCCGAACAGGATCCCATGGGCATGATGATGCGCGCTGGCGGTATGGGCGGTGGCGGCTCTCGCGGTGGCAGCGGCGGCGGTCCTCCCATGGGCGGCATGATGGGCGGCGGCGGCCGTGGCGGCCCGCCTCCCGGAATCTTCGGCAGCCAGAACAAGAAGTACAATTTGACGCTCAGCATCCAGGCTCAAAACGCTACCAACAACGTGAACCTCGGCGCCCCAGTCGGCACCATGACCTCACCCCTGTTCGGTGTTTCCAACACGACCGGTGGCGGCTTCGGCCCCGGCGGTGGCGGTGGCTCCTCGGCCAATCGCCGCATTCAGATGAGTCTGCGCTTTAGCTTCTAACAACTCGTAAGTACTGGTGTACGGATCCCCCCTCCATACATCGGGCTTACGCCCGCGCGCCAGCTTCCACCCCGTGGCTGGCGCGCAACTCTTTTTGAAATAATCTGCCATAATTGTTTCAGGAGAAACTTCTTGCGCAAGCCGGCCCTCGCACCTCCCGCCACGGATTCTCTCGAAGCCCGCCAAACCCTCACCGCCGCCACTGTCCAGGCCGCTACATTCCTCGACATCTCCCAGGCTGAACTTGGCAAGATCCTCGGTCTCAGCCCCGCCACGGTCTCTCGCATGGCCAATCAGCGATACCTCCTCGAACCTGCCGCCAAGGAATGGCAACTCGCCGCACTCTTCATCCGCCTCTTCCGCTCTCTCGATTCCATCACCGGTGGTCGCGACGATCTCTCCCGGCGCTGGCTCTCGAGCCCCAACCGATCGCTCAGCGCAACCCCGCTCAGCCTCCTGGTCGACGTCGCTGGTCTCGTCACTGTCGTACAGTATCTGGACGCGAGCCGTGCCATCTAAAGATCCGCTCGAAGGCCGGCGCCGCGGCTCCTTCAAAGCCTGGCGCGCCGTCGAGGCCCAGCACCAGGTCTCCACCCTTCGCCTCGTCGATCACGACCCTCTTCGCCAGGAACTCCTCGAGCGGATCCTCGAACAATCCAAGCCCCCGCTTCCGCACGGCACCGAAAATCTTCATTACCTTCTGGCCACACCCTTTCGCTACCCACCCTCCCAACACGGTTCCCGCTTCCGTGCCTGGCCCGACCCCGGTGTTCTTTACGCCGGCCGCCTCCGCCAGACCGCATGCGCCGAGATGGGCTACTGGCGCTGGCGCTTCCTCACCGACAGCCAGGGCCTAACGGAAATTCCCGCTTCCGCTCAAACCCTGTTTCAGCTTGGAGCCGCCGGCCTCGGCCTCCGCCTCAATGCTGATCCAGTCTGGATGCACCCCTCGAATTACCAGCAAACGCAAGCCCTCGCCCGGCAGGCCCGCCAGGCGAACCTCGACTGGATCGGCTACCACTCGGTCCGCCATCAACCCACAGGATATTGCTACGCGATCCTGCAACCAGCCGCCATCGGCCCGCGTCAGCCACTTGAGATGGAGACTTGGTATCTCACCGTCACCCGCACTACAGTTGTCTGGCAGCGCGAGCGGGAGCGCTACGTCTTTCACGCCGAAGGGTGGCATTGACTGAGGTTTCACAGGGGACTATCATCTAGGTAGCTCCCGAAGTCTGTGTTCGTAAGGGAAAAGAGTATGAAAGCAAAGCGTTTTTTCCAATTTCTTGCCGGCTCCACACTCGCTGTGTCGCTCGTGTCCGCCCCGGCCCTCGCTCAGAAGGCCAAGAAGAAAGATGCCGAACAGGGCGAACGCGAAACCATCGCCAAGCCTCTGAGTGATCGCGAAAAGAGACGCCGCGAAGAAAAGCTCCGCAAGGAACTCGAAACTCCCTTCCGCAAATGGCTCAACGAAGACGTTTTCTACATCATCACGGATGAAGAAAAGACCTCCTTCAAGCGCCTCAGCACCGACGAAGAACGCGAACAATTCATCGAGCAATTCTGGCTCCGTCGTGACCCCACTCCTGACACCCAGGAGAACGAATACAAAGAAGAACACTACCGCCGCATTGCGTACACTAACGAGCGCTTCGCCAGCGGCATCCCCGGCTGGAAGACCGACCGCGGCCGCATCTACATCACCTTTGGCCCGCCTGACGAAATCGAAGATCACCCCTCTGGCGGTACCTACCAGCGCCCCATTGAAGAAGGCGGCGGTACAACTTCGACCTTCCCCTTCCAGAAGTGGCGCTATCGCTACATCGACGGCATCGGCAACGACGTCATGATCGAATTTGTCGACACCACCATGACTGGCGAATTCCGCATGACCATGGATCCGTCGGAAAAAGACGCCCTCCTCTACGTGCCCAACGCCGGCCTCACCATGTTCGAGCAGATGGGCATGTCGAGCAAGACGGATCGTTTCACCCGTACCGACGGTACCCGCCTCGGCACCGGTAACCAGCCGCTGCCCCAGCGCATGAACCAGTTCGAGCGCCTGCAGCAATTCGCCCTTCTCCAGAAGCCCCCGGCAGTGAAGTTCAAGGATCTTGAGGCCAGCGTCAATTCCAAGGTCACCTTCAACGTTCTCCCCATCCAGGTTCGTACCGACTTTGTTCGCCTCACCAATTCGACGGTGATGACCTACGTCACCATCCAGATGAATAAGGGCGACCTCCAGTTCAAGTCCACCGACGCCATTGCGAAAGCGATGGTGAACATCTACGCCCGCATCACCTCCATGACGCGCCGCGTGGTCAACGTTTGGGAAACCCCGGTGGTCATCGAGACCCCTGCGGTGATGCTCGCCGAAGCCTCCAAGGGTAAGGCCATCTATCAAAACGCCGTCCCGCTGCCTCCCGGCACCTACCGCGTCAATGTCGTCGCCAAAGATGTGGTCGGCGGCAACATGAACAACTACGAAATGGCGATCACTGTTCCACGCTTTGAAGACGAGCGCCTCGGTGCCTCGAGCCTCATCCTCGCCGACATGATCGAAAAGGTGCCCACCAAGAGCATTGGTGCAGGCCAGTTCGTCATCGGTACTTCGAAGGTGCGTCCGCGCCTCAACGACAGCTTCACCCAGAACGAGAAGATGGGCATCTACCAGGCGCTCTACAATTTCACGCCTGACGAAAAGACCCAGAAGCCCGCTGGTTCCGTTGCCTACGAGATCACCAAGGCCGATGGCGGCGAGAAAGTGATTGAGTTCACCGAAGCTCTCACCGACATCCCCGGCGCTTCCGCAACCCAGGTCACCATTGAGAAATTGTTGCCCCTTCAAAACTTCGCTCCGGGGCGATATACTCTCAAGCTGAAAGTCACCGACCAGAACAGCAATCAGTCTCTGGTGCAAACAGCAAACTTTACCGTTGCGGCCGACACCACAACCCGAGCCAGCCTCAAGGAGTAACTCCAAACCCATGCGGTTGCGAGCGTCCCATCGTCACGCGCCAGTCCGGTCCATCCTTTGGATCGGCCTTCTCGCGGTGTGTGCATCTGGGCTCGAAGCCGCAACGGTCGCCAAGTTCACTGGCAAGATCATTGGCCAGGTCCGCGGCGCGGGTGGCGTAGCCCAGATGGGCGCCACCGTTCAACTCCTCAGCCGATTCGATAAACCGATTCTCCGCGCCATCACCGATGAGCGCGGAGCTTTCGTTTTCGATGCCCTCGGCCCCGACACGTATTCGATCCGCGTCAGCCTCGCCAGCTTCGTTCCTGCCATGCGTGCCAACATCCAGATTGGTCCTGGCACAGAACGCTATCTCGCCATCCAGTTGGCGAATCTCTTCAGTAGCATCGAAGTCTTCTACGCTCCTCCGCCCGGCAGCTTCCTGATGAGCGAAGATTGGCGCGCCGCGCTACGCTCCTCTCTTTCTACACGGCCTGTGCTTCGCGCTCTTCCCACTTGGGATCCCAACCCCAGCCGCCGCTCTCCCCAGGCCAGCCGTCTGTTCACTGACACCAAGGCCATGGTGCAACTCTCGAGCGGCGACACCAACACAAATTTCTCATGGGGCTCCCAGCCAGATCTCGGCACCTCCTTCGCCGTCGGCACTTCCTTCCTGGGTCGCAGTCAGGTTCATTTCTCCGGCAACCTCGGCTATGGCCTGGCCAGCGGAATCCCCGCCGCGGGCTTCCGCACCAGCTACCGTCGTTCGGTCAACGCCCCCACGGGTTTCGATGTCCCCAACCCGCAGATCACTCTCACCATGCGCCAGCTCTACATCCCCCTCCGTGCTGGCCAGCAGATCAATAACAACAACAGTGGCGCGCCCCTGCTTCGGACAATCAGCTCTACCTTCTCCGACCGCATGCAGTTCTCCGACACGCTCCTTCTCGAATACGGAGCGGCCCTCGACAATGTCCAATTCTTCGAGAGCATGAACTACCTGAGCCCCTTCGGCCGCCTCACTTGGGATGGCCGTAGCCTCGGCACGGTCAAAGCTGCCTTTTCAAGCGGCCTGCCCCCGGTCGATCTCCTCATTCGCGGCACGGGTGAAGACGCCGAGATGCAGCGCCAGCTCTCAAGCCTCGCCTTGTTCCCCCGCATCACGCGCCGCAACGGCACCACCCAAGCCCAGCGCGTAGAAAACCTTGAGCTCGGTTATTCCCGCAAATTCTCGGTTGGCGAAGTCTTCGCTGCCGGATATCGCGAAGGAGTTTCGAACGCCGGCATCGCCACCATCGGCGCACCGGAACAAATGCTGGGCCGCGACCTCGTCCCCGATCTCTCCACCAACGCGAGCATCTTCAATATCGGCGGCTATCGCCGCGCTGGCTTCATGGCAGGCTGGACGCAAACCTTGCCCGGCGATTGGCGGCTCTCCACCGCATACGGCCTCGGCGGAATCCTCCGCACCGACCAACGTTTTCTGTTTCCCTCAGATTCGAATGAAGCCACCGCGATCCGCTCTGGCCTCCAGCGCACGCAGCGCCACTTCGCCAGCATGAAGCTTTCTGGCACCCTACCCACGCTGGGCACTCGACTCTACACCAGCTACCTCTGGACGGATTACCGCGCCCTCACCCCCTTCCACAGTTCACTCACCACACAGGGCCTCGCCGAAGCCGGTCTCAACCTCGGCATTCGTCAGCCCATTCCGGGCTTCCTTGGCCTTCCCGGCCGCCTCGAGCTCAATGCCGAGATGCGCAACATGCTGGCCCAAGGCTACGTGCCCATCACCACTCCCAATGGCAACACCATGTGGCTCCTCCCCACCCCCAAGCAAGTCCGTGGCGGACTCAGCTTCATCTTCTAGCTCAACGGAAGAGTAATTTTCACCCGCAACCCCGGCGCCGCATTCTCCGCCTTCACCTCGCCCCGGTGCAGCGTCACGGCTCTCTTCACAATCAACAACCCCAGCCCCACTCCACCCGTCGCCGCCGTGCGGCTCGAATCCATACGAAAGAACGGCTGAAAGATCTTCGTGATCATCTCCTCTGGCACCCCTGGCCCGAAGTCACGAACCTCGAACTCAACCATCCCGCCTCTTGCCCCCAGCGTCACCTCCACATTGCTTCCTTCCGGCGCGTAACGGATTCCGTTTCGCAATACGTTTTCCATCGCTCTCCGCAACAGCTCCGTATCCGCCCTGAGCGCGATCGGGGCAGGGCATTGCCACTGGATCACACACCCCTTTGCTTCCGCCTCGATGCGGCAATCAGAAACGATCTCCTCCACCAATCCCGCCAGATCCACATCCCGCCGCTCCCTGGCTTCAGGGTCTCCCTCGGCCCTCGTCACCTCCACAAGATGCCCAACCAACGTTCCCAGCCGGTCAATCTCCCGCCGCATTTTCTGTACTGCGACATCACGCTCCGGTGCTGTCCTTACCATTTCAAGCGCGAACTGCAGCCGCGCCAGCGGCGACCACAACTCATGGCTCACATCCTCAAGCAATCTCCGCTCGGCGGCCAGCAAGGTCTCGATCCTCTCTCCCATCTCGTTAAACCGCTTTGCCACTTCGCCAAACTCATCCTTGCGACGAATCGCCACGCGCGCTGAAAAAATTTCCCTGTCCAAACCGTTCCACCGCCAGCGACAACTGCCGCAACGGGCTCACCAGATAACGAAACAACGCATAGCTGAAAACTCCGATTGCCAGCAGCACCGCGCTTAAATATGGCACCAGTCCCGAGTTGCCAAACGGTGTCTCCACCTCCACAATCAAAATCACATCGCCTGCAGACGCGGCTCTGATAATGCGGAAGGTGCGCCCCGGCAATGAGTAAATCCAGCCCCTCGCCGCGGGATCCTGCAAAATACTCGACCGATCTTCGCCAGTGAGCAGATCCTTGCCGCCTGAATCGACAACGAAGTGCGGCTCAGGAAAAAACCTCCTCAACTCCTCCAGGTAAACTTTCAGTGCGCCAGCTCCCCCCTGCAGATAAGCTTCCCGAGCCTTCTCCACCTGCCATTGAATCGTGCGCCCATACGGCCCGCCGCGCTGGGTGAAATTCCGGTTCAGCGCATTCGCCGTCAACAGCAACGTCGCCACTCAGGTGATCAACGTCAACAAAGACCACAAGCTCAACTTGAAGTAAAGGCTCTTCACTCCCCGATTTCCTTTGGTGCCGAGAACATATATCCAACACCTCTCACCGTATGAATTCGCGTCTTGCCATCCGCCTCGGTCTTCTTTCGCAATTGGCTGATAGGCCCGTCGAGCGATCTTTCAAACGGAGTCGACTCCCTGTGATGCAGCAACGCAGTGAACTCGTCGCGAGACACAGACCGCCCCGGATTCCGCATCAGGTAGCCCAGAATCTCAAACTGTACTCCTGTCAGATTGCAAGCCGCATCACCCAGCCACGCTTCCCGCTGGCTCGAATCCAGCGTCAATCCTCCAAGCGACACCACATCGGCCTTCGGCTCGGCTGGCTGCATCCGCCGCATCACCGCTCGAATTCTCGCCAGCAACTCGTCCGGCGCAAAGGGCTTCGCCAGATAGTCATCTGCCCCCGTGTTGAGCCCCGTAATCCGGTCCCCTGGCGCACCCCGCGCCGTCAGCATGATCACCGCCACGCTCGATCTCTGCCGCAACTGCCGCAACACCTCAATCCCGTCCAGCCCGGGCAACATTCCATCGAGCAGCACCACATCGCAATTCGCCTCCAGCGCCCGCGCCAGCCCGCTCGTGCCGTCATACGCCACTTCCACTCCAAACCCATGCCCAATCAGATACTCACTCACCAGTTGAGCCAATTCGCGGTCATCGTCAATCAGTAGCAAGCGCATCGAATTCGAGTCCTCTTCATGATAAACATCGACGGCTCAGAGCCTCGATGGGTTCATGTTTTAATGGGCCAATGGAAGGCAGTGCGAGTCCTGCACCCATAACGGGGTTGTTGCAAATCTGGAGAGCCGGGGATCAATCCGCCCAAGGTGCCCTGTTCGATGCGATCTATCCAGAATTGCGCCGCCTGGCTTCCTCTCGCATCCGCGGCCTCGCCCGCAATTCCACCATCCACCCCACCGAGCTCATCCACGAAGCCTGGATCCGCATCGCCAAAAACACCGGCATGTCCTTTGAGAACCGCAACGCCTTCTACGCCGCCACCGCCATGATCATGCGGCGTGTCCTGGTCGACCGCGCTCGCAACCGAGGAGCCCAGAAGCGGCGCGACTCTGGCGACTGGCCCGTTGAGTCCTTTACTTCCCCCGAGTTCGATCTCCCCAGCATCAACGAGGCCCTCGAAGCTCTCGAACTCGTCTGCGAACGCCAGGCCCGCCAAGTGGACCTGCGTTTCTTCGGCGGCTTCTCTGCCGAGGAGGCATCAAATATACTCGGTGTCTCCACCGCCACGCTCAAGCGCGACTGGCTCGCCGCTCGCATGTTCATCCGCCACTTTCTCGAGCATGGCCGCACATGAAGCCCGCCGCCGATTGGGACCGCGTCACCGAACTGCTTGAGCAAGCACTTGAGCAACCTGCCGAAGGTCGCCAGGCCTTCCTCGATCACAACGAACCCGACCCCGCCATCCGCGCTCAAGTCCTCAAGCTGATCACCACCTGGGATAAAGACCCGCATTTCCTCGATCTCAATCTCAACGTTCCGGCAAAGGCGGGTCCCTGGGTCATCGGCCGCGAAATCGCCAAAGGTGGCATGGGCCGTGTCTTCGAAGCCGTCCACGAGGATCCTTCGCTAAGCCGTCGCGTTGCCCTCAAAATCATCGGCACCGAACGCTTCACACCCAACCTGCTCGAATCATTCCTCCAGGAACGCGCGATTCTTGCTCGCCTCGAGCATCCCGCTATCGGCCGTCTTTACGATACCGGCACCACCCCTCAAGGGTTGCCGTATTTCGCCATGGAATTCGTCGATGGCATCACGCTCGACAAATGGCTGGCAAAGCGCAATCCAGGTCCTCGCGCGCGCGTTCAGCTGATCCTCGCCATCGCCGAAGCCGTCGGCTACGCCCATCAGAATTTTGTGGCCCACGGCGATCTCAAGCCAACCAACATCCTTGTCACTCCCAATGACGAGCCACGAATTCTCGACTTCGGCATCGGTCGGCTACTCAACACCAGTGACGCTGGCCATTTACCCATGCTCACTCCAAGCCACGCCAGTCCGGAACAACTGGCTGGCCGCGCCATCACGGCCTCGAGTGACATCTACCAGCTCGGGCTCCTGCTGCGCGACTCCATGCAAGCTCGTGATCGCGAACTCGAAGCCATCGTCGAGCGATGCCTTAAGCCAAACCCGTCTGATCGCTACCCGAACGTCGGCATGATCGTCGCCGATCTACGCGCTTGGCTCGACCAGCGTCCCGTCAGCGTCCTGGCCCCCACCCTCGCTTATCGAGCATCGAAATGGATCCGGCGATCTCCCTTCGGCGCAGCGCTCGTTCTCGCGCTGATTGCCGGCGCAGCCGGCACCAGCTGGCAGGCTTACCGCGCCGAGCGCCAACGCCTCGAAAACATTCGCCAGTTCGAAGAAACCCGCCGCTTCACCCGCAACCTGCTGGCTGGCATCGACAACGTGCCCGCCGCTGCACAAGCCGCCATCGTCAAGAACACCGTCGCCATGCTCGAAGGTCTAACGATCCCGAAGCAACAAAATCCCCAGCTCCTCCTCGAAGCTGCCAATGCATGGGGCTTGCTGGGCAACATTCAGGGCCTGCCATCATCCAAGAATCTTGGCGATACCAAAGGCGCTCTTCGCAGCTTTGAAAAAGCAATCGCGCTGGCCGAGCGCGCCCGCCCAGATCTTCCTCGCGAATCCATCGAGATGCTTGCCGACTTGCTCGGCCGCACCGCCATCCTCGAACATCACGTCAATCAACTCGATCGCGTCGCCGAACTCAAGAATCAATTGCAATCCGCGATCCTCGCTCTGGAGGCCTTCGGCAATTCCATCTCACTTGCCAACGCCTACACCGGCCTTGCCATCGTCGAAGCCACCACCAATCGTCGCGCCGCCATCCCGCTCTATGAGAAAGCGATCGACACTTACAGTCAGGTCGGCAAAGGGACCACTCAACAGCGCGCCTTGGCCCTCAAGCGCCTCGGCGCCATATTGCTAGTCGAAAACCGCCTCGACGAAGGCGCAAAGCGCTATCAGGAAGCTCTCGCAATCGAGCGCTCAATCCAAGCCTCGCCGATGAATATCAGCTTCACCCTCTCCGATCTCGCGCTCGTCAACCGCCGCAGAAAATCCTATCCCGCCGCCATCGCCCTCTATCGCGAAGCTCTCGCCTTGCGCGAATCCGCTCACTCTCTCGACCCCAGTGACAATCACGCCAGCACTTCCCTGGCATCCATCCTCAGCCGCCTCGCAGCCACGCTCGCCGAAGCCGGCCAGCCAGAAGAGGCGGTTGCGATGCAGCGCCGAGTCCTCAGTCTCCAGCAAAAACTCTCTCAATCGCAGCCAGACACGGCTTCGGTCCAACACACTCTCGCCTGGAGTTATCTCAATCTCGCCAATCTCCTCGGCCAGCTCAAGCCTCCGCCGCCACCTGCGGAAGCGAAAGAACTCCGCCGTCAGGCTGCCTCCCTCTCCAGCCGCTTTCCTCTCGCCGAACTCACTGCGGAACTCAAGAAACAAGGCATCTCCACTCCTTAGCTCCACCCCAAAACAGACGTGCTATTCTTCGCCACATGGATCTCATGGACATTCTCAAGTCCGCCAACGGCGGCCAGAATATCGAAGCTCTCGCGAGCCAATTTGGCCTTTCCGGCGATCAGGCCGGCTCCGTGGTCGGCCAATTGCTTCCTGCCTTGACGCAGAGTCTCGCCCGCAACACAGCTCAGCAGGGCGGCCTCGAAAGCCTCCTCGGCGCACTGACAAACGGGAATCACAGCCGCTACATCGACGATCCATCCTCCCTCGCCGATCCCAGCACGATCGCCGACGGCAATGGCATCCTGGGCCACCTCCTGGGCAGCAAAGACGTCAGCCGCTCCCTGGCACAACACGTCTCCGGCAGCACTGGCATCAGCGACTCCCTCATCAAGCAGATGCTTCCCGTAGTTGCCTCTATGGCGATGGGCGCCCTCTCCAAACAACAATCCAATGTCTCGGCGTCCTCGGCGACTCCGCTCGAAGGCCTTGCCGGGCTTCTCGATTTTGATAAGGACGGCAGCGCAGCCGATGACGTCATCGGCCTGATGGGAAAACTGTTTGGCCGTTAGTTGGCTCGAACGGGGAGATCCCTCAGGTCTCCCCGTCATTCACTTCCATGGTTGGCCGAGTTCCCGCTTGCAACACATGGCAACCGATGAACTCATCGCCAAACACGGTTTGCGCTGGTTCAATCTGGATCGTCCAGGCTACGGCGATACAACCTTCGATCAACCCCATACCTTCCTCAACTGGTCCCGCACCGTCGTCCAATGGGCCGATAGCTAAAACATTTTCCGCTTTCAGGTTTCGGGCTTTTCTGGCGGTGGCCCATTCGCTCAAGCCATTGCCGCGCACCTGCCAGATCGTGTCCTCAGCCTTCACCTGGTCGCTTCTCTTGCTCCCTTTGGTCCGGATGCTGTCCTGGTCGATCCTCCCTGGCACGGAGGCAAGAAGTAGATTCTCGACAACACACCAACCCTCGTCAGCTGTGGTCTACATCTCATGAACGTGTGGCGCAAGCTCAATCGCCAAGGCTTTGAGCGCTTTCAGTTGCGCCAGTTCCACCCTTCCGATCAGGCCATCCTCGATGCCCCCGAGATCCTCAATCGGTTCGCCGACTCCCATCAGCTCTCCATGGCGCAAGGTGTCCCGCCACCTCCTCGCCGATCTAAATCTCTATCGTCGACCATGGGATTTCGATCCAGCTTCCATCGCGTGCCCCACCCGCATCTGGGTCGGCGATTTGGACAAACAAATTCCCCCCGCTTGCAGTCGCTGGTTGGCCAGCCGCATCCCCAACGCAACCCTGAAAACATTGATAGGCGAGACTCATCACCTCGCCTACCGATATGGGTCTCAAATTCTAGCCGCGATTAGGGAAGCGCGCTAGGAGCACGTGAAACCAGTCCCTTGCTCGCTTCCTCAAGGCTTACCGAGTTCACTTCGAGCAATCGTCCGGTTGACACATCGAGCGAATTGCGTGCCCGGCTGTAGTTAGCCAGAGCAGTCACTTCCACACCCTGTGCCGTTGCCAGATCGCGCTGCGCCTGAATCACAAGAAAGATCGTCGAGCTTCCCAGCGCATACTTCTTCTGTTCCGCTTCAAGCGTCTGTTCCTGCAACCGCCGGCTCTTCACAGCCGATTCGTGCCGCGCACGCGCCTGCTGCAATGCAATCACTGAATTCGTGATTTCGAGCCGGATCGAGTTGATCTGCCGCTGTTCCTGCAATTCTTGCTGCCGCAACCGCAAAGTGTCGTTTGCGTAGTCAGCCTGCGCCGCCCGGTTGCGGATCGGCACCGTCAGGTTGAAGCCGACAGCGTAGTCCGGAAAGTTCCTTCGCGCCAACTGCGCCAAAGTCGATCCATAGCCACCGACGAAGAACGGGTCGACAAATCGCGGACGCCCACCGGGAGCAGGGTTGGAGTTGATCGAACCGGCCAAGCCGTTGTTCGTCGCGCTGGCCGTCGCGTCCAGTGAAGGCAGCAACGCGCTCTTCGAGCCTTGAATGCCGATCTTCGTATTCGTGATGTTGATCTTCGTCTGTTCCAGTTCAGGACGCTTGCTGATCGCCTCGTCCACCAATTCCTTCAACTGCATCGCTTCTTCGCTCGACGGCACACGGATCTGATCGGTCGCGATGATCCGCGCATCGGCCACAGCCGGGCTCGCGATTCCATTGCGGCTCAGTGAGTTCTTGATGATCGCTTCCTGCTGCAGCAACTGGGTCTGGCTCACGGTCAGGTCCTGCTGCGTACGGGCCACTTCGGCTTCCGCGCGAACGATCTCGATCGGTGCCAGCGTTCCAATCTCTACCTGCTTCTTGTTGTCCTCGTAAAGCTTTGCGGCCAGGTCAACGGCCTTCTGTTTCACGGCCACGTCCTGGTTAAACGAAACCAGATCCCAATAGAGGTTGATCGTCGAGCCCACCGTCGTGATCACCTGCAGCTTGAAAGTCAGATCCGACACCTTCAGGTTGTTCTTCGCGATGCGAATGTTACGGTTGTTGATCGCGCGGCCAAAGCCCTGCAGCAATCTCTGTTGCAAACCCACCTGGATGTTGTTTCGCGTAAACGGGTTCAAATCGCTGTTTGGCGAATTCGTTTTTACAGCCGTGCTTCCGTAGCTCGCATTGAACGTCGTACCCGATAAGAACTGCTGTTGGAAGCCGGTGTTGAACTGATCTGAACTCACCACCAGCGCCGTGGTGCCTTGCGCAAACGAGTTTGTCTGGGGGTTCGAATTCTTGCTGTGGAAATAGCTCGAGTTGAATACGGGGTCGAGATTCGGAATCGCCGAACCCGTCACCTGGAATACCGTACCGGTATTGTTGCCCGCGTTTCCTCCGCCGCCAGCGTTCTGCCCGCCAGCACCTGTGCCAAATCCGCCCGTTACAAGATTCACCGCCGAATTCGCGCCCTGCGTCACGTTTGTCGAAACACCGCGAATCTGCCCGCCCGCTTGCGCGCGCGCAAAATCAATCTTCGCCAGCTCCGGCCCGTAGCGCTGCAGTTCGATGTCAATATTGTTTTCAAGCGTCAAGGCAATCGCATCCTGCAGCGACAGATACAGCTTGCCTGCCCGCAGCAATTGCTCCAGCCGGTTGGAGTTTCCCATCCGGATTCCATCGAAATCCATCGGGCGGTAGTTCTTGGTGAGCCAATAAGTATTCTTATCGAAGCTCGTCGTCATCACAGGCGCCTTTTGGGCAAATCCCACCGTGCTCGACACGGTCAGCGTTAAACAGAGAACGGCGAGGCTCTCGCGAAGTGTTTTCATGGATCGATTCCGGGCTGTACGAGTACTGAGAGTTAAACGTTCAAACGCTGAACTTTGTTCCCAATGATTCTTGAAGCTTTTATTATCCTACCCTGACAGTTGTATTCTTTGATGTAAAGATGAGTGATTCCACACAGGCAACCCTTGATGCATTTCGTGAAACTGGCGCTTATTTGAGCGGCCATTTTCGCCTTACGAGCGGGCTTCACAGCCCCGAATACCTGCAATGCGCCAAGGTGCTCCAATATCCGGCGCACGCACAGCGCTTCGGGTTACAGATCCGTCAGGCTCTGTCCCACCTTCAAATCGATGCAGTTTGCGCCCCGGCTATGGGCGGCCTCATCATCGGTCATGAAGTCGCCCGCGCCTTTAATGTCCGCTTTATCTTCACCGAACGCGACGGCGAAGGCCGCATGACCCTCCGCCGCGGCTTTGCCATTACCCCCGGCGAGCGCGTCGTCATTGTCGAAGATGTGATTACTACCGGCGGCAGCACCCGCGAAGTCGTCGAACTCCTCAACGCTGCTGGCGCCACCGTCGTCGCTGCCGCCTCGATCATCGATCGCAGCGGCGGCCGTGCCGATGTCGGCGTCCCGCGTGTCGCCCTCGGTACCCTTGAGGTCATCGCCTACGAGCCCGCCTCCTGCCCCCTCTGCGCCCAGGGCGTTCCTCTGGTCAAGCCCGGCTCACGACCCACCGCATAGCCAATGCGCCGCATCAGCATCCGGATCAGCTACGACGGCACCGACTATCATGGCTGGCAGGTCCAGCCCGGCCTGCGCACCATCCAGAGCACCATCGAGCAGGTCCTCAGCACACTCGATGGAAAATCCGTCCACCTCGAAGGCAGCGGTCGCACTGACGCTGGCGTTCACGCCCTCGCCGTCTGCGCCGCCTTCAATCTCGATAACCCGATCCCTACCGATAATCTCCGCCGCGCCCTCAATCGCCAGCTTCCTCCTGACATCCGCATCCTGGAGGCAACGGAGAGACCACTCGACTTCCAGCCCCGCTTCAACGCTCTCGCCAAAACTTACGAGTACCGCATCTGGCGCGAAGAAATCTGCCCCCCCTTCCTCCAGCGCTACGTTCACCACCACCCCTATCCACTCAATGAAGTCGATATGATCGCCGCCGCCGACATGTTCATCGGCGAACACGATTTCACCGCCTTCGCCAGCGCCGACGAATCCGACATTCTGGGTAAATCCAAGGTCCGCCGCATCTTTGACGCTCGCATGTGGCGCCACGAGGAGATCCTCCACTTTCGCGTCCGCGGCAGCGGCTTTTTAAAGCACATGGTCCGCCACATGATGGGCTTCCTTCTCGAGGTGGGCAAAGAAAATCACCTTCCCGAAGACCTCCACTACCTGCTCAAAGGCCATCCCGCCAAGGTCCCCTATTCCGCTCCCGCCCAGGGCCTCACGCAGATCAGCGTGGAATATCCGCTACCCTAGTAGTTTGCAGATGTCAGAAGCCCTCACGAATTTCCGCTTCCGGATCGCCGGTTGCGGTACGGCGCTGCCCAGCGTCGCCTTGACTAACGAAACCCTCGCCGGCGAGCTCGGGATCGAGGAAGGTTGGATCATGGCCCGCTGCGGTATTGAGCAGCGCTACCAGTCGAATCTCGAAGAGACCACCCTCAGTCTTGCCGTTGAAGCCTCCCGCCGCGCCCTCGCATTCGATCCTTCCCCCAACCCGGATCTCCTCCTCTGCTCCACCTTCACGCCGCAGTACATGCTCTGCCCCACGGCTCCAGCCATCGCTCGCGAACTCGATATGCCACCCATTGGCGCGTTCGACATCAACGCCGCCTGCAGCGGTGCAGCCATCGGCTTCCTCACTGCGATCAACTTCCTCGCTACCGGCTTCTCCCGCCGCGTCCTGCTGGTTTGCAGCGACACCCCAACGAAATACCTCAAACAGACCGATCGCAACACTCGCATTCTGATGGGTGACGGCGCAGCCGCCATGGTGCTCGAAACCTCCGACGAATGTCAGTCCCACATCCTCAGCTGGCTCTGGGGTAGCGACGGCTCTGGTAAGCAGATGTTCCACGTTCCCGGCGGCGGCAGCGCACTTCCCCCCGGCTCGATTCAAGATTCTGAAAACGATTGGACGGTCGCTATGGACGGCCGCAGCCTCTTCCGCTTCGCCGTTGAAAAAGGCTCAGAAGCCATCGCCACTTTGATCGAAAAAGCCAAACTCACCGTTGGTGATGTCGATTGGGTCATTGTCCATCAAGCCAATCAACGCATCATTCAAGCCCTCATTGAACGCAGTGGGATCGGGCCGGACCGCTGGATCTCCAACATCGGCGGCGTCGGCAACACCGTGGCCGCATCGATTCCTCTCGCCCTTGCCCAAGGTATGGAGCAAGGCAACTTCCACACCGGCAATCGCGTTCTCGTACTCGGCTTTGGCGCCGGCCTCACTTGGGCCGGCTTCCTCATGCAGTGGTAGTTACCGCACCTTGCCGCTATCGCCCGTGCGGTGCTCGCTGATCTGAAATCGCAAAAATTCATGCACCGCCGCCAGCGCCTTTTTGTCGCTGGTCACAATCTTCACCCGTCCGCCCATCGGTAGCTCTTCAAACTGATAAGCGATCTGCGCCTTCCGCTCCGTCATCACGTTTTTGCCAGGCACCTCGTTGCCATGAATCAGCATCGGCGCTGAGAAGTCTCCCGCCGCAAACATGTGCGAGATGTGCCGCAAGTGCATCCGGATCTTGTCGCGATTCTCGTTATCCTTCGCCACCACCTCGATGGCCCCACCGGTCTTGTAGAGCAGGAAATGATGCGTCGTCTTGTCATGCGGGAACCCCATCACCTTGTCCCCCTTCGCATCGACGTCATGGTGATGCTGCTGGCCCAATCCCAGCGCAACGATCAATAGCAAACTGTTCCTATCCCCATCCTCGCTCACTCGCGATATGATGCGCTCACGCACATGAGATTGACTCTGTTCCTTCCGCTCGCCCTCTGCGCCCTGGCCCAACCCCCAGCCCCGAACGAACCCAATCCCGACCAGTTCTACAAGCTCGGTCCGGACTCGATGAAGCAGGAAGGCGTCCCAACGGGCAAGCTCCACGGCCCCTACACGCTGCCTAGCAATGCCTATCCCGGCACCCAGCACACCTATTTGGTCTACACCCCCGCGCAATACGATGCCGCCAAGCCCGCCAACCTCATGGTCTTCCAGGACGGCCACGCCTTCATGAATCCCGAAGGTGACGTCCGCGCCACCAACGTCATCGACAATCTCATCCACCGCCGCGAGATTCCGGTCATGATCGCGGTCTTCATCAATCCCGGCCGCACCCCGGAGCAACCCGAACCAAACTCGAAGGAATGGGGTGACCGCACTACGAATCGGCCGCAAGAATACAACGCCCTTGACGACAAGTATGCTCGCGTCATCGTCGACGAGCTCATGCCCGCCCTCACCAAGGAATTCAGCATCTCAAAGAACCCCGACGACCACGGCATCGGCGGAGCCAGCTCTGGCGCAATCGCGGCCTTCACGGTCGCCTGGCAACGGCCCAACCACTTCCGCAAAGTCCTGAGCCTGATCGGAAGCTTCACCAACATCCGCGGAGGCCACGCCTATGCGGACATCGTGGCCAAGAGCGAAAAGAAACCGATCCGCATCTTTATGCAGGATGGCCGCAACGACAACCGAGGCCAGCGCCGCAATGGCGAATATGATCCAACCTGGGATTGGTTCCTCCAGAACGTCCGTCTCAAAGACGCTCTGACGGCCAAAGGCTACGACCTCAACTACACCTTTGGGATTGGCCGTCACAGCCAAAAGCACGGCGGCTCCATCTTCCCCGACATGATGCGCTGGCTCTGGCGCGACCAACCCGTCTCCACTGACGTCAACGACAAACTCGAACGCAGCTTCCGCAACTAACCGCCAGTTGCTTCTCGGCACCAATCTCCCTGATACGCTGAGTTCGATCAATCTCGGAGCTTTACTAGATTTGTTTCGTTCGTGTTTTCCAACATCGAAGAGCGAACAGCCCCCCACAAGCCACGAGAAAGAGGAACGACAACCCGATCAAAATCTTCGATCACGACGTTGCCGCTCTTCTTCTGAGGGCTGCCTCTCAACTCGATCGGGAAAGACGATCTCGATTCCGGTCTTGCGTGAAATATGCAGAGCCACTTCACGGCTGATCTCCGGACTGTTTGCCAGCATCGAATTCACAGGCGTCCAAACTGTCCCATCCTTTGTTGTCACAAACACCGCTCGAGTTGCAGATGGTCCAGCGGCACTGTACTTGGATCCTGAGTTGAAATAGTGCGCCAGCGAGATCTGCTGGACTGACTGGAACGGCCGCTCCTGCTCGGTCCACTCACCAAATTCGCAAAGGAACATTCCGGTTTCAGAAAGCCGAACATGGTAAGGAACATGGAGCAAGGCGATTACAGAGAACACCCCTCCAATTAGAATCGCGCCAATCCGAATGAAATTCGGGAGCTGCTCCGAATTGTTGAAATAGAGTATCGAAAATCTGGGTGGAGCCGACCCTGCGAGGCGCGAGACGATTGGGTCGTAGGCTAAGACCGAGAGTGAAGTCGCAATCGGAACCATGATCATGAACCAAGTGAGCTGGTGTGGTCGAATCAACAGGTTCGAAGCACCTTGTGCCTTCGCATAAATCAGGTTCAATCTGTCAAACGCGAGGCCCCCAATCAACACTCCCAAAAGACAGCCTGCGAGAACGGCGAAAGTCGCGATCCTGGCAGCCCTCACAGCCTGAAGCTCTGCCTTCCTGGTCGCTATCTTTTCCCTTTCGTTTCTTCGCAACTTGTCCCTGGGAAAATCATAACCCGGCAATCCTGACAACTGGGCACTCGTGTGCTAACTCTGCCGAAACGAGAGCAGTTCGCCAGGGAATGCAGCAGCTTGGCGAACCCCGACGACCACGGCATTGGCGGAGCAAGCTCTGGCGCGACCAACCCGTCTCGACCGACGTCTGAGACAAAATCGAGCGCAGCTTCCGCAACTGAGCAGCCTTTGTTTCGTTGCCCCGGCTCGCATTCTCATAGAAAACGTATATACACTTGTATTGACCGATGCAATTCGAATGGGATCCGGCGAAGAACCGGGCAAACCTTTCTAAACACGGTATCGATTTCGAATTGGCGGCTCGAGTTTTCGCGGACCCAGGTCTGACGATACGACAAGACCGAATCGACGAGACAGGCGAACGCCGCTGACACGCAATTGGTCAGGTCGCCGGCTTGGATCCAATTTTGTTGGTAGTGCATGTTTACAGGGAGGCAAACGATGGCGAAGAAATCATCCGCATCATCTCGGCCAGAAAAGCTCTCAAGAGTGAGTGCCGAGCATATCTTCAGTAAGCCGATCACAAAAACACAACGCGAGCGGCTTGCAAAACTTGCCAGGAAATCAGACGCGGCGATAGACGTCTCCGACATACCACCCTTAACCGATGAACAGCTTGCGCAAATGGTCCCCAACCGGCTCCGATCGAAGACCACCCTCATCTCCTTTCGCGTTCAAAACGACGTCCTTACCTGGCTAAAGTCGAAGGGGCCCGGCCACTTAAGTCGCATCAATGCGATTCTTTCCAACGTCATGAACGCCGAGCAGCGCCTGAAAAGGGTTTGACTGAAGAGTCTTCTTCACCTCGCGCCGGTTTGGGTATCGAATCAGATCCTGGTCGCACCAGCACGAAGCACCGCAACCATTGCCAATCCGATGCTCCTGATTGCCTTGGACGATACGATGAAAAAAGTGAAGCTCACCATCGAACTGGATCATGAAGAAGACGGCCGCTGGATTGCCGAAGCAGTCGAGTTTCCCGGTGTGATGTGCTACGGCGCGACGCGCCACGAGGCCATCAGCAATACCGAGCGTTTGGTAATCGAAGTGATTACGGACCGCATCGCTCATGGCGAAATGCCAGCCAATGCTCTAGCCGTTTCATTCTAAATCCCAGATGATCAACTGGCCAGCCACCAAAGCCAAGCGCGTTCTTGCCGCACTGGAGCGAACCGGCTGGAAGGTCAAGAGGCAGCGTGGATCAAACAGGCTGTTGGTGCAACCGGGCCGCCCTGACTATGGATTCTTCTTCCATGATCAGCACGAAATCGGACTCCGCATGATGGCTCGCATTGCAAAACACAAAGGTCTGAAGCCAAGTGACCTATGAACCGAACGACGATCCGATTCTGTTCCGCCGCGGTTAGTTGCAATACGTTTACTCATTGAGGTTGCCAGCCGTTGTGGTTTTCATGAAGTGACAAGCATGGGTCGAAATCAAGGCAGCGGTAAGAAGTGCCTCCTCCCGCTCAGCTCCGCAAAGCTCGCGGCCTCACTCAAGAAACTGTTGCCGAATTGCTCGGCGTCTCCCAAGCCGAAGTCTCCAAAACGGAACGTCGCTCCGAACTCTACATCGGTACCCTTAAAGACTTCATCCTCGTCACTATTCTCACCCACCTGCGCGAATGCCGCCCTGGATTCAACAATGAACTAGTTTCCTTTCGGCCTGGCTGACTCCTTCGCCCCTCTACCGTGAGAACTTACCCACCTCAACCACCCGAAGCGACCCCGGCTGAGCAGCCCCGATCACTTCCTGAATCTCCCCAACGCTCCCCCGAAGCATGTGCCATTCGATCGCCGTCAACACGACTACAGCAATCGTCCGCGAGCCAAGATTCTGCTCAAACGACAAGGTTTGATCTCCCGTTAGAAAAACCGCGAATCCCTCCGCTTCGGCCACGCTCAACAGCCCGCCATTCTTTAACCCAGACCAACCCTGATAACGCACCGTGAATACTTCATGACCTTCAAGCGCGTTTCGCAATCGATGCGGCAGGTTCTCATCCAGCAACACCTTCACAAAACAGCTTGTTCCCTCAAGGCATGCGCAAACTCGACCAGCCGAAGGATCTGAGGAACAGTGAGCCCTGGATAGTCCTCATGAATCTCCTCAATGCTCGCCCCCGCATCGAAGCTGTTCACAATGGCATCAGGCAAGATGCGAGTCCCGCGCACAATCGGTCGACCCGACACCTTGCCAGGAATCTGCTCAATCAGCTCACACGCTAACCAGTCAATTTCTCTCACTTCAGCCATACTCGACTCAATCATAGCGCTCCGCCCCTACGCGAACGCCGCCCGCACCCTCCCCAGAAACCCCTTCACAATCTGCCGAGAATCCCCCGCTCCTAGCGCCTCAATGGGCATAAACCCGCGATACCCAACTTTGTCCACAATCTTCCTCAACCTCGCCAAATCGATATCCACCTTCTTCGTCCCATACCAAACCTGCTCCTTCACCTGCCAGTTACTCGCATGAGGCAACAGCTTCTCAATCTCCGCATACGGGTCCCCCTGCCTTAAGCTCCCCACATCCAAAATCACGGTGAACCAATCCGACTTAACCGCCTCCACCAGTCGAATCGTCTCCGCCGCCGTCTTCAAAAAATCATCGTGATGCTGCATTCCCAGCAACACCCCACGCGCCGCCGCATACTTCGCGCAATCCTGAAACGCCGGCACCATCCACTCCAGCGTCTGATCGAACGTATACCCCTTGGCGACAGCCTTCCCAGAGAACACCCGAACCATCGTGCCACCCAGCTTCGCGCACACATCCACCCAATCCTTCACCAGTCGGATCTGCTCATCGCGCTCGGCTGCACTCGGCAGCGCAAAATCATTGCGCACCCCTGTCCCGCCAATCGTCACCCCATTCATCCAGGCATAGCGCTTCACGCCAAAAACAAACTCATCCGCCGGTGCCTTCGGATACCCCGGGAAATAATAACCCGTCAGGTCCACTCCATCAATATTGTTCTCCGCGCAGAAGTCGAGCACGTCTGAGATCTTCATCGTCCCTGCCATCAGATCCTTGTTGAACGAATAAGCGTTCAGCCCGATCTTCACATGGCTCCCACGCTTGCGCTCCACCACACTCGCCGCCATCAGCGGGCCACCCAGCGCGGCCGTCAGTAAGCTTCTACGTTGCATGTAACGAACTCCTAACTCAAAATCTCGCGAATCACGCGCGCCGGGTTGATTCCAACCAGGCTTTCATCTCGCCCCTCATAAGGGAACGTGTTCTTCTGATAATCAATCCCCAGCAAATGCTGCACGGTCGCATGGATATCGCTATGCCCGGCCCGATTCTCCGGCAGCGCCGCATAACCAAGGTCATCGGTCGCGCCAAAATCAAAGCCACGCTTTACGCCCGCCCCAGCCATCCACATGCCAAAGCCATAAGGATTATGATCCCGGCCCGGCGTCGCCGTATTTGCCTCAATCGTCGGCAGCCTCCCAAACTCACCACTCCACACCACCAATGTCTCGGCCAGCATCCCTCGTTGATCCAGATCGGCAAGCAAAGCCGACATCCCCTGATCGATGTACTGGCACAATCCCGGCAACTGCCCCTTGATGTTGCTATGCGTATCCCAATTCCCACCGCCTCCGCCATAAACCTGCACAAATCGCACACCACTCTCAACCAACCGCCGAGCCATCAAACACAACTTCCCAAACCCACCCGAAACAGGCGCATCCACACCATACATCTCTCGCGTCGCCACGCTCTCCTTCGACAAATCCGCAACTTCCGTCGCCGCAAGTTGCATCTTCGCCGCTAGCTCATAATTCGCGATCCGAGCCTCAAGATCCTGGTCGAGCGGTCGATCCGCCGCCTGCTCCCGGTTCAACTTCTGGATCGCCGAAATCAACCGCTGCTGCTTCTCATCCGTCATCCCCTCCGGCGGCTTGATGTTGTAAATCGGAGCCTTCGCATCCGCCCTCATCGCCGTACCGCTATACACCGGCGGCAGCCACGCCGACGAGTGCGCCCGCGTCCCAATACTCGCCCCCTCACCCAACGCAATGTAAGCCGGCAGATTCTGATTCTCAGTCCCCAGCGCATAACTCACCCACGACCCAATCGCCGGAAACCCCGTAAACCCGCGCCCACTGATAAACGTAAACTGCGCCGTCGAGTGATCGATCCGGTCCGTCTGCATCCCCCGCACAAACGTCACCTGATCCACAACCTTCTGAAAGTGCGGCAGCAGGTTCGAAATCTCTCGCCCACTCTTCCCGCTCCGCGTAAACTCCCACGGGCTCGCCATGATCTGCTGCGACCCATTCAGCGCCCGCCCCTTGATCTCAAACGGCGCCGGCTTACCGTCATATTTACGCAACAGCGGCTTCGGATCGAACATATCGATCGTGCTCGGCCCCCCGCCGATATAGAGGAAGATCACGTTCTTCGCCTTCGGCGCAAAGTGCGGCTTGCGCGGCGTAAGGCTCGCCCCGCTGGCCAGCATCGAGTTCAACGCCAGGCCACCAAACCCTAGCGCCACTTCTTTCAATGCTTCTCTACGCGTTCGAAACATGCTGACCTCGCTTCAGTAACTGTATAAGAAATCGTTCGCGCCGAACAGCGCCTGCACAAACAACCGCAAGCCCTCTTCCGGCGTCCCACTACTCCGAATTAACTCCCTGGCCACAGCGAGCTCACCCTCCCGCGCAGGTCGTGAATACGCCGCCATCACCGCCAGCCGCACCGCCGCATCCACATCCCGGTTCGCCTGCTCGAGCATTTGCCCCGCAAACGCCTTCGACATCTTCTCCACGAACGGGCTATTCAACAACGCCAGCGACTGCGTCGGCAAGGCCGACCGGAACCGCTGCGTCTCATGATCCGTATTCATCGTCGGCGCATCAAACGAATGCAAGAACGCCACCGGCCTCGTCCGCGACTGCTTCAGATAAATACTCCGCCGCCGCCCGTTGCCTTTCTCCTCGTCCTCCATCCATTGCCCATCCGCCCCACGCCGCAACGGCTCCTGCCGTCCATACATCTTCGAATCGAGCACTCCCGACACAAGCAACATCGAATCCCGAATCGCCTCCGCTTCCAGCCGCAATGGCGCCTTCCTCCAGAACATGTGATTCGACGGATCCTCCTTCAAACACTCAGCTTTCTCCGCAGAATCCTGCCGGTACACCTGCGACATCACAATCATCTTCGTCAACCACTTCAGATCCCAGTTGTGTTTCTGAAACTCCACCGCCAAATAATCAAGCAACTCCGGATGCGACGGCTTCTCCCCTTGCCGTCCAAAGTCATCGACACTCCTTACAATCCCTTCCCCAAAATGGAACTGCCACACGCGATTCACAAACACCCGCGCCGTCAGCGGATTCTTCGGCGACACCATCCACTTCGCCAACTCAAGCCGCCGCCCTGTATGATTCCAATCCGCATGCACCTTCGCATCCGGAAACACAAACGGCTTCGCCGGATCATCCAGCACTGCCGGCAACCCCGGCTCCACCTTCGCCCCCGGCGCCAGATAGTTCCCACGCGTTAAAACATAAGTGGGCGATGGCGTTTTAGAAACATCCCACGCCGCCTCGATGTAATTCGGCTCCACCGTACTCTGCTTCTTCCGCCGCGAAGCCTTCTTCTCAAGCAACTCAGCCTTCCACCGCTTCAACTCCCCAAACTTCGCCTCCATCTCCGCATCCGTCATCACATCTTTTGGCGCCGACCGGTCAACCTCCAAATCCGGATCATCCTCAATCAACTTCCGCAACTCAAGTCGCCGCGCCTCCCCCATCTCCCGCCCAGCCCGCAACTCCTTCCGGTACCGCTCATAAGTCGCCTCGAGCAAATCATCCAACCGCCGGATCGTCTTCGAGTCATTGCTCGTCACATCCCCAATCCAGGCATCCCGCTGCGCCACCGGCATATCGAGCACCATCCGGCTCGGCCACGGTCCAAAATTCAGATTCGCCGCCAGCCAGTTCTCCGGGTCCCACGTCGCCTGAAACACCGCCGTCAGCTTGTAATAATCCCTCTGCAACAGCGGATCAAACTTATGGTCATGACACCGCGCACACCCCACCGTCAGCCCCATCACAGAAGACAAACTCGTCTCCACCGTCTTCTGCAACGCATCGAAATACTTGTCCACCTCATAGATCGTCTGGTTGTCCGTAATGTCGGCGATCGTCCTCAAAAAACCAGTCGCCGTCAACGCCTCAACCTGCTCCGCCGTCGGCACACTCCCCGGCTTGTAATTCACCAATTGATCCCCGGCAAACTGCTCGAGCAAAAACCGGTCAATCGGCTTATTCGCATTGAACGCCCGAATCACATAGTCCCGATACTTGTAAGCAACCTCGCGCTCGCCATCTCCCGCATCCCCGCGCGTATCCGAATACCCCGCCACATCGAGCCAATGCCGCCCCCAATGCTCTCCATACCGCGGTGAAGCGAGCAACCGGTCCACCAACTTCTCATAGGCCCCCTCGCTTCGATCCTCCAAAAACGCCTGCGCTTCCAAAGCAGTCGGCCCCAATCCCGTCAACCCAAAATACAGCCGCCGCATCAACCGAACCCGCTCAGCCTCCTTCTGCATTCCCCACCCACGCGCCTCAAGCCGCGCCTGCACAAACGCATTAATCGGCGTCCTCACAAAACCACGAACTCGCGGCACCGCCGGCGACTGCGGCACAACAAACGACCACCACTTCCGCGCCTCCGGCGTAATCTTCGCCGCCTCCCGCGCCGCCGCAGCCTGATCCAACTCCTCCTGCGGAAACCGCCCATGCTCCAGATAAGCTCGAATCAACTGCTTATTGGCATTCGTCAGCTTGCCCCCCATCGGCATCCGCCCCGCATCGATCTGCATCCACAACAAGCTCCGCTCGGGCTTCCCCGGCGCAACCACCGGCCCGCTCGCGCCACCCGCCATCAACCCCGAAAACGACGACAAATCGAGCCCGCCCATCTTGCGATCCGCACTGTGACACGACACACAGCTCTTCTCAAAGACAGGCAGAATCTCATCCTTGAACAAAGGCGCACGCTGCGCCCAGGCGCAAGCCCCCAACAGAATCAGAACGAGAAATCTCACACTTTCACTAATATCACTTCACGCGAGATACTGATAGGGTGACTTCCGACCCGCGCTACAACCAATTCCTGGCCGCGCACCCCAACTACCCAAGCACATCCCACATCGACGCTCTGCGCCAATCTGACTACGCACGCCTCGACCAGGCCAACCACGTCTACCTCGACTACACCGGCGCATCCCTCTACTCCGACTCACAAGTCGAAAAACACCTCGACCTCCTCCGCACCAACATCTTCGGCAACCCTCACTCCGCCAACCCCACCTCTCTCGCCATGACAAGCCTGGTCGAATCCACCCGCCAGAAAACTCTGGCCTACTTCAACGCCCAGGACAACTACCACCTCGTCTTCACCCAGAATGCCTCCGGTGCCCTCAAGCTCATCGGCGAATCCTTCCCCTTCGAACCCGGCTCCCAATTCCTCGCCACCTGCGACAACCACAACTCCGTCAACGGCATTCGCGAATACGCTCGCAAGAAGGGCGCACAGGTCACTTACTCCCCACTCACCAGCCCCGACCTCCGCATCGATCAAAACACTCTCCATCAAAATCTCTCCACACCTAAAACCAAAGAGCGGCTCTTCGCTTTCCCCGCCCAGTCCAACTACTCCGGCGTCAAGCACCCGCTCTCCCTCATCAAAGAAGCCCAGCAACAAGGCTGGCGCGTCCTCCTCGACGCCGCTGCCTACGTCCCCACCAACCCGCTCAACCTCAGCGAAATCGACCCCGACTTCGTCAGCATCTCCTTCTACAAGATGTTCGGCTACCCTGCCGGCCTCGGCGCACTCCTCATCAAGAAGTCATCCCTCGACATCCTCTGTCGACCCTGGTTCGCCGGTGGCACCGTCAACTTTACAACGGTCCAACAACAGCACCACATCCTCTCCCACGGCGAAGCTGGCTTTGAAGACGGCACCATCAACTACCTCGGCATCCCCGCCATCGCGATCGGCCTCGACCACCTCACAAAGATCGGCATCGAGACCATCCGCACTCGCATCCACTGCCTCACCAGCCATATCCTCACGCAGCTATCCCAACTCCGCCACGACAACCACCAACCCCTCGTCAAGCTCCACGGCCCCGCCACCACCGACATGCGCGGCGGCACCATCACCTTCAACCTCTACGACCCCGCCAACCAACGCCTCGACTATCGCCGCATCGAAGAACTCGCTGGCCAGCAGAACCTCTCCCTTCGTACCGGCTGCTTCTGCAACCCCGGCGCCAACGAATCCGCCGAAGGTCTCAACGATCACGACATCCGCGCCGGCATCTCTCTCGGCGCCGAACTCAACCTCCCCAACTTCGTCAAACTCATGGACGCGAACGGCACCAACAAAAGTGCCGGCGCCGTCCGCGCCTCCCTCGGTGTCGCCAGCAACTTCGCCGACGCGCAAAAGCTCATCGACTTCATCGCCACCTTCCTCAACCGCCAACGCCACACCCTCGGCGAAGTCACCGTCGAAGACGACACCTGCCGCGTCATCCGCGACAGCAGCTAAATTTGAAAGCAAATCCCCATTGCGATCCCCGGCAATGGCAACCTCATTGCAATTTTTTCTTCGCCAGCGGAACCGCATAAGCCGCCGGTGGATTTTGCCCCCGCGTCCCCGCCAGCTTCTTGTAAATCTCCATCGCCTCAGCCTTCCGCCCAAGCTTCTCCATCGCATCCGCCTTGAGACATTGAATAAACACATCATTCTGATTCGCCTTTTCCAGATCCGCCAAAGCACCCGAGGCATCCCCCGTGTACAACTTCACATACCCGGTCAAATACGGATAAAACAACTCCTGCGCCTTCTTCAACTCCGTCATCTCGTCCAGCGCCACCCTCGCCGAAGCCACGTACTCCTCAGCCAAAGCCCGATTCCCCCTCCGCGCTGCCAACCGGGCTTTCGCATGCTCCAGCCGGTACTCCCACAACGCACGACGATCCGCGCTGATAACAGGCTCCTTCAACCCCAACTCAGTCCCCTTCTGATACCACTTCTCCGCCGTCTTCAAATCCCCCGCATCGATACAAACCCGCGCAGCCTCATTCGCCATCTCCCCCTGCTGATAGAACGCATTCTTCGGCTCCTCCTTCTCACGCGTCACCCAATACGCAATCACCTTCTCCTCAGACTCCACCGTCTTGCCGCAATGCCCCTCGAATGCATACGACATCGCCATAGCCCGATGCGCATTCGCCACTTCTTTCGCCAGAATCGCTCGTGCCCCAGCATAATCCCCAGCCAGATCTAACTCAATCGCCTGCCGCATCGCCTCCGGCTGCTGCGGCCTCCCACCCTGCGCGAGCAACGTCAATCCACACATAAGTCCAACCAGGAGCTGTTTCATTGGACAAATCTTGTCACACCCCGCTCTCTTACGTCAGCGGAAATCGAACCCCAATGCCTACAATGAAGTCATGGCCGATCCCGATGTCCTTCGCTGGGTGAACACCTGGAAGCAAGCTGGCCTCGAACTGGAATCCATCCGTCTCGAGGAACTTCGCTCCACCGATACCACACAGTCTCTGCGAATGCTCGCCTCCCTCTTCAACCAGGCCACTCGCACTCACCCCCCTCGACAGGATTCCGGCCTCGTCGAAATGCAGCGCGTCTTTGCCAGGCTGCGCCCCAGGTGATCGATCTCCTCGAAGACGCTGTACTTTTGCAGTCCTTCTGCGAAGCACAGGCTTGGAGCTATTGCTTCATCGGGGGAATTGCCGTCCAGCGATGGTCAGAACCCAGGATCACTCGCGACCTCGACCTGTCTCTCTTCGTCGGCTTTGGCAACGAGGAGCATTTCATTGACTCCCTGTTGCAATCCTTCGCCCCTCGCCGGCCAGATGCAAAAGCCTTCGCCCTACGCCACAGGGTGCTCCTACTCGAATCCAGTCAGAAAAATGGAATTGATATCTCAATGTCCGCCCTACCCTTCGAGCAATCCGCAATCTCCCGCTCCACATGGTTCGAATTTGCCCCGAATGTCACACTCCGCACCTGTTCCGCCGAAGACCTCATGATCATGAAGCTCTTTGCCAGCCGTCCCCTCGACATTCGCGATGCGGAAGGCATCGCCATCCGCCACGGTCATATCCTCGACTGGGCATACATCGAAACCAATCTCGCCCCATTGGCAGAGGCAAAAGAAGCCCCGGAGATCATGTCACTGTTCGCAACACTGCGCTCAGGCCAGCATCCCAAACACTAGCCAACCGCGCCCCTCTCCACGACTCAAATCACCAAATCTTATAATTAGCCAAATTTATGCTCAACTCGTCTTGCATTTGCCACGCTTTTGGCTTATTCTACGAAGTATGACGAATCTGACTGGCGCAACCCGCTACCAACGGCCTGCCGTCATTCCCGTCATTCGGGCCGTTGTCATTATCATTGGCATTCTCCTCGTAGGAGTTGGGGTCGTACAAGTACCCTGCACTCCCGCTTGAGCGGCCTCCGGAATCTTAAATTCTAGGCCACTGGCGGGAAGCTAAAATCCTACCAGTGGCCTTTATCTTTGTCTATCGCAGTTTAGGAGTTCAAAAGTTTTATGGCATCCACTATTAACCCGCCCGCTGGCGCCGGCACTCTCATGAGCGGTTCTCACATCCTGCTCGAGTGCCTCGTCCGTGAAGGCGTCGACCTGATCTTTGGTTACCCCGGTGGCGTCACCCTACCCTTCTATGACGCCATGTACGATCACCAGATCCAGCACGTCCTCGTCCGTCACGAACAGAACGCGGCCTTCGCCGCCCAGGGTTATTCCCGCGCCACCGGCAAAGTGGGTGTCTGCTGCGCCACCTCCGGCCCCGGCGCGATGAACCTCGTCACCGGCCTCGTCGACGCCATGATGGATTCCATCCCCGTCGTCGCCATCACCGGCCAGGTCACCTCCAAGCTCATCGGCACCGACGCCTTCCAGGAAGCCGACACCTTCGGCATCACCCGCCCCGCCACCAAGCACAACTTCATGGTCAAGCACGTCTCCGAACTGCCCCGCATCATCCATGAGGCCTTCTACATCGCCACCACCGGCCGCCCCGGCCCCGTCCTCGTCGATATTCCGAAGGACATCTTCCAGGGCTCCACGCAATACCAGCCCGTTGATTCCATCCACCTTCCCGGCTACAAGCTCTACACCGAAGGCCACACCGGCCAGATCCGCCGCGCCGCCCAGATGATCTGGGAAGCCGAGCGCCCCATGGTCTACGCCGGCGGCGGCATCATCCACAGCCACGCCCACAACGAACTCCGCGAACTCGTTGAGCTCGCCGACCTGCCTTGCGTCAACACCCTCATGGGCCTCGGCGCTCTCCCTGGCAACCATCGCAACTTCATCTCCATGCCCGGCATGCACGGCTCCTACGCCGCCAACATGGGCATGTACAACACCGACCTCATCATCGCTCTCGGCGTCCGCTTCGACGACCGCGTTACGGGCCGCCTCAATGCCTTCGCCCCCCACGCCAAGGTCATCCACGTCGACATCGACCCCAGCGAAATCTCCAAGATCCGCAACGCCGAACTCCCCATCGTCGGCGATGCCAAGAAAGTCCTCACCAAGCTCAATAAGGTCATGCGCGAACTCGAACCCGAAATGCGCGCTCAAAAGTCCAGCGCCCGCGCCGAATGGTGGAACACCATCCGCGGCTGGATGGAGCAACACCCGCTCAAGCCTGAGTTCTCTGTCGACGAAATCAAGCCGCAGCACCTGATGGCCGAAATCGATAGCATCTCCGGCGGCGAAGCCATCGTCACCACCGACGTCGGCCAGCACCAGATGTGGGCCGCGCAATTAATCCGGTACAATCATCCTCGCCTCTGGATCAACTCCGGTGGCCTCGGCACCATGGGCTTCGGCCTCCCCTCGGCCATCGGCGCGCAGTTCGCCTGCCCCGACAAGCTCGTCTTCTCCATCTGCGGTGACGGCGGCTTCCAGATGTCCATCCCCGAATTCGCCACCATCGCCAACCACAAGCTCCCCGTCAAGATCATCGTCATGAACAATGGCTACCTGGGCATGGTCCGTCAGTGGCAGGAACTGTTCTACAACAACCGCTTGAGCGAGGTCACTCTCGATAGCTTCCCTGAAGCCCACCTCCTCGCCGGCGCCTACGGCTTCAAGGGCAAGACGATCAGCAAGCCCGAAAAACTCCGTCCTGCCCTGCTCGAAGCGGTCAACGAACCCGGCCCCTACTTCCTCAACGTGCGCGTCACGCCGTTTGAAAACGTCTACCCCATGGTGCCCGCCGGCGGCGCCATCAACGAAATGGTCCTCGGCCAGCCCCAGCCCGTCGCGGTCGCCAGCTAGGTAAATCATCATGCTCCAGACCCTCTCCTTATTAGTCGAAAATAAACCGGGCGCTCTCATGCGTGTCGTCGGCGTCCTCGCCGCGCGCAACTACAACGTCGAGAGCCTTACGGTCGCCCGCACCCTCGATGACACTCTGTCCCGCATGACGATCGTCGTCGACGTCGAGCACAAAGTCCGCGCCCAGGTCGTCAAGCAGCTCAACAAGCTCGTCAACGTCCTCCAGGCCGCCGACCTCACCGAAGAACGCAGCGTCGCTCGCGAGATGGTTCTCCTCCGCGTCCGCGCTGAAATGTCCAATCGCACCGCCATCCTCAAGGAAGCTGAAATCTTCCAGGCCCGCGTCGTCGACTCCTCCGTCGAAGGCTTCGCCATCGAGTGCACCGGCGACCCCGAAAAACTGGACGAATTTATTGACCTCATGCGCAGCTACGGGGAAATCGAAGTCACCCGCAGCGGTTTGGTTGCTGTAACGCTGGAACCGAAGAAACTGCGTCTCGCCACGCCCGTCCCCATGGGCGCTGCCGAAGAAGAAGAACAAGAAAGGGTACTGAGCAAGTAAATGCCAAACCGCTACTACGAAAAAGACGGCAATCTGGGCCTCCTCAAAGACAAGACCATCGGGATTGTCGGATATGGTTCCCAGGGCCACGCCCACTCGCTGAACCTTCGGGATTCCGGCCTCAATGTTGTCGTGGGTCTCTATGAAGGTTCCAAGTCCTGGGCCAAGGCCGAAGCCGCCGGTCTCAAGGTCATGACGGTCGCCGAAGCCACCAAGGCCAGCGACTTCCTCATGATCCTCGTCAGCGACCACATCCAGGCCGACCTGTACGAGAAGGAGATCAAGCCCAACCTCACCGCTGGCAAGACGCTCATGTTTGCCCACGGCTTCAACATCCACTTCGGCTTCATCACCGCTCCCGAAGGCGTTGACGTCACCATGGTCGCCCCCAAGGCTCCCGGCCATCGCGTTCGCGAACTGTACACCGAAGGTGTCGGCGTCCCGGCCCTCGTTGCTGTTCACCAGAACGCCACCGGCAAGGCTCTCGAGAACTCACTCGCCTACGCCCTCGGCCTCGGCTGCCTCAAGGCCGGCGTGATCGAAACCAACTTCCGTGAAGAAACCGAATCCGATCTCTTCGGCGAACAGGCTGTCCTCTGCGGCGGTGTCAGCGAACTCATCAACGCGGGCTTTGAAACCCTCGTCGATGCCGGCTACGCCCCCGAGATCGCCTACTTCGAATGCCTCCACGAGCTCAAGCTCATCGTCGACCTCATCTATGAGGGCGGCCTCGGCTACATGCGCTACTCGGTCTCCGATACGGCCGAATATGGCGACTACGTCACCGGCCCGCGCATCATCACCGACGCCACTCGCGCCGAGATGAAAAAGGTCCTCACCGAGATCCAGGAAGGCACCTTCGCCCGCAACTGGATGGCTGAAAACAAGAACGGCCGCGGCAACTTCCTCGCCATGCGCAAGAAGGGTGCCAACACTCGCATTGAAACCGTCGGCAAGGAACTCCGCGAAATGATGACCTTCCTCAAGAAGAAGAAGGAAGTCGGCGTCCCTCAGGAGTAACCATGCGCATCCTTACCTTCGACACGACCCTCCGCGACGGCACCCAAGGGGAAAACGTCAGCTACAGTGTCGACGATAAGCTCGCCATTGCGATGAAACTCGATGAGCTGGGCATTGACTACATTGAAGGCGGTTGGCCGGGTTCGAATCCGAAGGATAAGGAATTTTTTGCTCGTGCCAAGGGCCTCAAGCTGCATCACTCGCGCTTGACGGCCTTTGGCGCGACGCGCCTCGCGCGCAACCCTGTTGAGAAAGACGCGAGCGTCAACGCCCTCGTCGAAAGCGAAACTCCCGCTGTCGCCATCTTCGGCAAGAGCTGGGATCTCCACGTCCATCGCGCCCTCGGCATCACCGAGGACGAAAACCTCAAGCTCATCGCCGAAACCGTCGGCTACCTCAAGAAGCACGGCCGCGAAGTAATCTACGACGCCGAGCACTGGTTCGACGGCTATAAGGCCAACCCCACCTATGCCCTCCAAACCCTCGAAGCCGCCGCCAATGCCGGCGCCGACGCCCTCGTCCTTTGCGACACCAACGGCGGAACCCTCCCGGGCCAACTCGCTGAAATCGTCTCGGAAGTCCGCAAGCGCTTCGACAAGATCATCGGCATCCACTGCCATAACGATTCCGACGTCGCCGTCGCCAACACCATCGCCGCCGTCGAATGCGGCGCAACCCACGTCCAGGGCTGCCTCAACGGTTATGGCGAACGCTGCGGTAACGCCAATCTCGCGAGCGTTATCGCGAATCTCGAATTAAAGCTCGGCCACACCACCATTGGCCCCGAGAAGCTCGAACACCTCACCAGCGTCTGCCGCTACCTGGCCGAACTCGCCAACCTGCCGCTGGCCAACAACCAACCCTACGTCGGCAAGAGCGCCTTTGCCCACAAAGGCGGAGTCCACGTCAGCGCCATCCTCAAAGATTCTTCGACCTACGAGCACATCATCCCCAAGGCCACCGGCAACCGCCAGCGCGTGCTGCTGAGCGACCTCTCCGGCCGCGGCAACATCATCTACAAGCTCGAAGAGCGCGGCCTCGGCGACCGCCTCTCGCCGGAAGCCCGCCGCGAACTTCTCGAGCGCATTAAAGACCTCGAATACGAAGGCTACGACCTCGAAGCCGCCGAAGGCACCTTTGAGATGTTGGTGCGCGAAGCCCTCCACCCTGGCGTACATTTCTTCGATGTCGTGAACTACGAAGTCGCCACCCGCTCCACCCCCGGCGGCAAGTCGACTACAACCGCCAGCGTCATCGTCAAGCTCGGCGACGGCAGCATCCTTTCGGCCTCCGCCCTCGGCGACGGCCCGGTGAACTCCCTCGACCTCTCGCTCAGGCAATGCCTCAGCCAGCGCTACCCCGAGATCGCCCAAGTCCGCCTCACCGACTACAAAGTCCGTGTATTAGACGCCAAACCCGGCACCGCCGCCAAGGTGAGAGTCTTGGTGGAATGGAGCGACTTCAAGCGCACCTGGGCCACGGTCGGCGTCAGTGAAAACATCATCGAAGCCAGCTGGCGAGCCATGTGCGACGCATTACGCCTCGAGCTGATGCGCCTCCACGACTCCACCGAAGAACTCGACGCCGCCCTCAAAGACTACAGCTGGGGCGTCTAGCCGCCAGCTACAGTCAAGGCATGGCACGCAACAAATGCATGCCAGTCGTGATTCCCGGTCCGCGAGTAATCCCAGAGGAATTGGCCAAAATTCTCAAACTCAAATCCAAGGATGTCGCCCGCCTCGACGCCTTAGTCGCCTCAATCCCAGAACTGCACGATTTCTCAGAATCCATCATTCGCCGCCACAAGGCAAAGCTCGCCGCTGCATCGGCAGCCTTGCTTCCTTAGCCGCAAAGGTCAGCGCTGCACGAACGCCTTCTTGAGTGAGATGCGGGTAAGCCAGTAGAATATCGGCCTCCGTTTGCCCCGCTGCAAACTCCTCAAGGATCAACTCCACCGTGATCCTGGTGCCACGAATCACAGGCTTCCCCAGCATCACCTTGGGATTCGAAACCACCACACCGTCATCATTCATTCGGCCACACCCTTTGAGTCCAGCAATCAAACCGAGAAAAGCTCATCGCTTTGCGGAACCAGCATGTTGTACAAAACATCCGGGTCCAGATCTGCCCCGTTCGGCCACGAAACGGTGCCTAACTCGGGATCGACTCGAACCTGTGCAAAGTAATCTGGCTCCTGCAGCGGAGCAAACACTCCGCGAAAGCTCAGCATTTCGCCAAGATCCACAATCCCCTCGACGCCATCCTCGTAGCGGATCTTGAGTCGATACCCTTCAACCGGACTTGCAAAGACGATATCTTTCAGCATGGTGTTTACTCCAAAGGCGCGATCAGCTTGAGTTCTTCCTCTTGCCTTGCCAACTTCCAATCCTCCATCAATTCGGCTTGGTGCAAGCCTGCCCATTCGGTTACGAGCGACATCGCCCTAGGTGAACGGCTCCCGCGCAGCACTGAGAGCTTCTCGACTTCGATCAGCGCCTTTTGCCCGCCATGCCGCACATGAAAATGCTGCGGATCATGATCCGCTTAATATATTTGAACGACAATTCCAAACAAGCGACTGATTTCAGGCACCGCACTCTCAACCTAGCGCCAGCATGACGGCCATGCACAATGACTAGGCGCCAATGAAAATCACGCTCATCGAACCAGCAATTGCCTTCTCATGCTCCAAGCGATCCGCGATCACCCTTAGGGCCAGCGCTTGCACCGCCGCAGTCGCTTTTGTTTTCGACCGGCCGTAGGCCGTCACACCGGGCAACGCAGGAATGTCCGCCAACCATCGGCCATCGTCCTCCCGCTCGTACTCGATGGTTAGCGAAAAGCCCTGAGAACCATTGCGCATGCCTCCATGATGCGGTTAAGTATTAAGAGTTTTGCAAAAAGGAAATGGGTCATGCTAAACCTTTCACAAATCCGTTAGCGGCGGAGAAAGAGGAAAGGCAGATGACCCGAAAGCAGAATAGCGCGAAAGCGG
>VFZU01000034.1 GCA_016870995.1 Acidobacteriota bacterium | reverse complement strand
TGAAGAAGGCTACTCGCTGGAAGGCTGAAAATAGACAGGAAGCACATCATGAAAAAACTCGAAGCAGTCATCCAACCCTTCAAGCTCGAAGAAGTGAAGGAGGCCCTCAAGAGCATTGGCGTCGACGGCATGACGATCACCGAAGTCCGCGGCCATGGCCGCCAAAAGGGCCACACCGAGGTCTACCGCGGCCAAGAGTACAAGGTCGACCTGCTCGCTAAGATCAAGATCGAAGTCGTCATCCCCGCCGAGCGCCTCGACGAAGTCCTCGATGCCATCATCAAAGCCGCCCGCACTGGCAAGATCGGCGACGGTAAGATCTTCGTCTACGATGTCGCGGAAGCCATCCGCATCCGCAATGGCGACCGCGGCGCCAGCGCCCTCTAGTCACCAACCAACCGAAAACAAAAAAGGCCCCGGCGTAAGCCGGGGCCTTTTCACGAATCCAGTTTAGAACTGGTTCCACAAGTATTGGTTGTAGACCTCGTGGTGATACTGCACTTCCGGCGCCTTCACAACCGTGCCCAGCAACCTCGGGCAACGATCCGCCGAAGCCTGCTTCAGGTCGGCGAACCGGCCCTTCACATCCGCTCCGAACAGCTCCGTCGTCCAGCTTGCTGCACGGAAGTTCTCGATCGCCGTGTAGATGTTGTCCGGCAGATAGCGGTCCGCCTGACGCAGGTTCTTCACCTTGGCGATCTCGCCGTCAAGACCGGTCTTGAACACGGTGTAAAGCACCATGTACGGGTTAGCGTCCGGGCCCACCGAGCGAACTTCAACGCGTGCGCTCTTCTCGTTGCCGATCGGGATGCGCACCATCGAGCCGCGATCCGTCGCCGAAGCCTTGATCTGGTTCGGAGCTTCGAAGTGCGGGTCAAGACGCCGATACGCATTCACGCTCGCATTGAGCGGCAGGCAAATGTCGTTGCCATGCGTCAGAATGCGGTCGATAAACTGCCACGCGGTCTTGCTCATCTTCTCTTCGCCTTTGACGTCGTAGAAGATGTTCTTTCCGCCCTTGGTAATCGACACGTTCGTGTGCATGCCGTTTCCGTTCACGCCCACAACCGGCTTCGGCAAGAAGCTCGCCGTCAGCCCCATCTTCGTCGCCACCTGACGCGCGATCAGCTTGTAGATCTGAATCTGATCCGCCGCCGCCACCACGTCGCCGTACATGTAGTTGATCTCAAACTGTGACGGCGCAACTTCCGGGTGATCCTTCTCGTTCTGGAAGCCCATCGCACGCTGCACTTCGGCGCAGGTGTCGATAAAAGTCCGCAGTGGATCTCCAGGCAGCGAGTGATAATAACCGCCCGTGTTCACATACTTAAAGCTGCCCGTCTCGTGGAACTTGCGCTCCGCGTCGGTACCTTCAAACAGGAACCCTTCAATTTCGTTCGCCGCGTTCAGCGTGTAGCCATTCTTCTGGAACTGGCCCTTGGCATACTGCTTCAACACGCCACGGATATCGGCTCCATAGGGCGAACCGTCCTTATCGATCACTTCGCTGAACAAAAGCACCTTGCCAGAACCGAAGATATCGGCCGGACCCCAATAAAATGCGCTCCAGTCCATCGCCAGGCGCAGATCGCTTTCGCGCTGGGCAGTAAAACCACGGATCGAAGAACCATCGAAAGTCAGGTTGTCCCAGCTATTGATCAAGAACTTCTTGTCATAGTCGAGCATGTGCAGGCGGCCTTCCAGGTCGCTAAACAAGACGGTAACGGCTTTGATGCGCTTCTCGTCGGTCAGATACTTGAGACGCTCCTCCTGGATCACATCAGGCGAGACGCGATTCTTGCGCTGCTCTTTGGCCATCAGATTGAGGTCTTCTAACTCCCCATAGGAGAGCGATAAAAAATTACGCAATTCGTTCGACATTCATTCCCTCGATTGAGTAGATAGGATGCTGGCTGTTGAGCGGACGGCGAGTCAACGGAGACTCAGAACCCGGGTTCGGAAACCCAACCATAGACAAACCTCGGCACAGGGCCGATGCTCGATTATAGTCCGTCGAATTGCCCAAATCCAAGCAACTGCCTTATTTCAAACCCAATGCTTTGTTTTTATCGAGTCGATTGATTCGGATAATGGAAACATCTCTATGCATGCTGTAATAAGCCAGCTGAATACTTCCCCCGGCAGGGCCTAGTAAGTAACACATTGTTGTGTGCCAGCAGTGTGCCAAATCAGCCAAACACAACACTAGCGGTGAGCATCGCTGAGTTTGGGTGAATCACGGTGAGCCTGTTTTTATTGGTGATTTCGACAAGCTCTAAGCAACTCAGAAAAACTCAAGCAACAGAGGATAGGACTCTTAATCAATAGGTTGAAGGTTCGATTCCTTCCGCGTTCACCATTAACATCAATGACTTACAGACCCGCTACCGGCGGGTTTTTCGTTTTTGACCCCCAACTTGACCCCCACTGGCTTCAGGATGGCATCCATTTTGTTTGCTGCGTCCATTCTGATCTCATCCACCAGATGGGTATAACGCTCCAACATCACGCCTTGATCCCAACCCAAAATCTGCTGGATGGCCCGAGGGTGGACCCCTTGGACCAGTAGCAGCGTGGCGGCGCTGTGCCGCAAATCATGAAACCTATGCCTGGGTAGACCGCAACCCTTGAGGATGGCTTGGAATCGCTGTGTGACGTTGCGGCTATCAAGCGGCGTGCCGGTGCTGCTTCGAAACACTAGATCCAGTTCGATGAGTTTACCGTTCTTTTCGGCCATTGCAGGGACCCAACGCGAACCGGCAAACTCTCTCTCCAGTTCCTGACGGTGCCGATGCGCCTGAAGGGCGGCGGCGGCAACGGCGGGTAGGCTTACCGCGCGGAC
Source organism: Acidobacteriota bacterium (assembly GCA_016870995.1). Lineage (GTDB taxonomy): Bacteria > Acidobacteriota > Terriglobia > Bryobacterales > Bryobacteraceae > Bryobacter. The sequence continues at coordinate 47,197 of VFZU01000034.1, read as the reverse complement.
CGCTTTCTTCGTCTTAGGGGTGTCGAGAATTACCCTGCCCTTCGACCGGGTGAGGCCGTGTCTGACATGCAGAACGCGCGTTTCGAAGTCGATATCACACCACTGGAGGGCAAAGCACTCGCCTTGCCTGAGGCCGAGGGCGACGGCAACGGTGAATAGAGCTTCAAGGCGATCCCCTTGGATCGCTGTGAGCATGAGGCGGACTTGATCGGGGGTGAGGGGGTCAACTGGCTTGGCTTGCACCCGTGGGGCTCTTACAAGGCTTGCCACGTTGCGGACCACAAGGCCATCCCTGAGGGCATCGGATAGGCTCTTGCGGACGATGGCGTGGATGTATTGAGCGCTTCGACCGCTAAGCCCGGAATCGACCTTCGACGCGAGAAACCGTCTGAGAGTTTGCGGGTCGATCTTGCTCATTGGCAGATGGCCGAGGCTTGGGACGATGTGCTTCCGGCAAAGGAACTCGTAGCTGGCGAGAGTCGATGGCTTTAGCGCCGGTGCCGCCACGTTCTCAAGCCATCCGGCAAGGTACTTGCCGAAGGTGAGGCGGTCGTCTGTCGGCTGAATGCCCTTCGTCTGTTGCTGGCGGGCTTCGGCAGGTTTCGTAATCACTTCCCGTTGCGTCTGGCCGAAGAATGACTTCCGGCGGCTGATGCCGTTGGCATCGCGGTAGCGTAATCGAGCTTCCCATCTGCCGTCTTCACGCAGGCGGATTGACCCTTCAGAGTTGCCGCGTTTGCCTGTTTTCTTGGTTGCCATGGCTGGGCTCTGGTGCAAACCTGCCGAGATGAGAGAGAATGCCGCAATACCCTCCTTTGTTCCGGTTGAAGAGCTGTTCGCTGGCCGCCATTTCGACGCGGAGATTGTGGTGTTGTGCGTGCGGTGGTACCTGAGCTTCAAGTTGAGCTACCGGGATTTGGTCAGCATGATGAGCGAACGGGGCATCAAGCTTGCGCACACGACGATTCTGCGCTGGGTGCAGCATTACATGCCGGAGTTCGAGAAGCGCTGGAAGCGGTACGCCCGCTCGGTGGGTGACTCGTGGCGGATGGATGAGACCTACGTGAAGGTACGCGGTGAATGGATGTACCTTTACCGAGCGGTTGACAAAGCGGGCAAGACGGTAGACTTCTATTTGAGCCGACACTGGGATGTCAATGTGGCCAAGGCGTTTCTACGCAAAGCGATGAAGGGGCGACGGGTGCCGGCCAAGGTGACGCTAGACGCGTACGCGGCCTCCCATCGCACGGTAGCTGATCTGAAGAAAACCGGCGAGTTGCCGGAGGAACTGGTAGTTCGCAGCAGCAAGTACTTGAACAATTTGATCGAGCAAGATCATCGCAGGATCAAGCAGCGATTGCGGCCGATGCTGGGACTCAAGAGTTTTGAGTCGGCGACCATTGTGATCAGCGGTATCGAGCTGGCGAAGAAGATCAAGAAAGGGCAATTTAAATTTGGCAAACTAGGCGGTCCAGGGGCGACAATGCCGGAGATCTGGTCGGCCGCGTTGGCAGCGTGATAGCAGTCGAGTTCGATACGAAACATCGGCCGTTACCGAATCTGGCTCGACCCGGGATTTGCACCAGAGCCGCAAGACTCAAGGTCGGAATAGAGTCGCTACTCCTTTCCCGTAGGGCTCTTTCATCTCCGACAACATGCCGGTTTATCCCGGCGCACTCGTTTTCCAGCTTTGCCCTATCCTCCGCTCAGATCTTGTCATTTTAAACCCATCCGCTACTCGCGGCGAAAAAATTACACCCAAGTATTGACACGGGCAGCTGCCACATGAGATCCATCAATTTAGTGTTTGCTTTTGAGACTGAAACCGTAAGGATGATGAGCATTTTTTCTCACCGAGAGGACACTGGCGTGAATTGCACAATTTTGAAGATTGGACGAAAGCGACGGCTTGTTGAGATTTGGTATTGCCGAGCAGTGCTGGCCTGCCTGTTGTTGACAGGCTGCGCCGGTGCGCAGGTAATCCCAGAAGCTACGAAGGTGCGTGTGCGGCTCGAGCAGTCCCTCTCATCTGCCACCGCCGAGGAGGGGCAGCCCATCCAGTTGTCGGTGTCAGACGACGTGAAGGTGGGCGATGTGGTCGTTATACCCAGAGACACAGTCGTCATCGGTACAGTCGTACAAGCGGTACCCAAGAGGCGAATGGGCCGAACCGGAAAACTCGATTTCTCGATTGACAAAATCCTTGTACCCAACGGTCGGATACCCTTACGTTACTCGGTTGTAAAGAAGGAAGGCGGAAGCAAAGCGACTAGCACCGGTGTCGTCACAGCTGGCGTTGCAGTTCTGTTCTGGCCGGCGGCACCGTTTGTATTGTTGCGAAAGGGCAAAGAAACCGTTTTCAACAAAGGGGCAGTTTACGAGGTATTCACCGACGTCGAGTTCTCTTTGAAAACATCGCCCACACGACCCGCGGGGACCAGTCCTTCGGCAATGAAGAACGCAGATGTACTTGATTTGAAAAAGGCTGGTTTCTCCGACGAGATCATTATCGCCCGGATCAACGCTGCCCCAGGCGAGTACGCTTTGGATACGCTGGCGATGATCGAGTTGAAGCGCGCAGGCCTATCCGATGCGATCATCGCCGCAATGGTGAAAAAATCTGGTGAGCGGTAGAGATTGGCTGCGCGGGTGGGCACTGTCAAACAGAGTTTCTCGACTTGGAGGTGCGTGAGCTCATCGCTTCCCCTTCTCAGGATTTGGAGCCTCAAGCAAACCCGGTGGTTCATATTCACGAAATAGTGCTCGGCCGACGGTTGCGCGACATAAAAGTGGGAGGTCAGGCGGCTGCGGGGGCGTGCCGTGTTTGGCGTTCATCTTGTCGACGAAGTCGGCGATAATTTCCTTGGCCAGTGCGACGGCCGGGGATAGATTCGTTTGTGCGGGTTGCGGTGGTTGGGGTAGTTTGTCGACGGCGACGTCACCTTTGGCGGTGGCGGCGGTGTCGTAGTATTGCGGTTCCGGCCTGGGTGGCAGGGGCTCGGCATCGGCGATGGGTTCGATTTCGACATTTTCGTCGTTGCCGATGAAGGCTTCGCACTGGGCGATCTCAGAGCGGAGCAATTTGAGAGTACGCTAGATTTTGGTGGGTAGCCGATCGAGCTCGCGGAGGATGGCGGGCAAGAGGGCGATGGGTTTGTTCAGAATGTCTTCGACGCGGAAGCGCATGGCCTGGCCGTAGAGGTATTCCATCTGCATGAAGCGGAGCTGCATGTGGATGAGCTGATGGACGAGGGCGACCTCGGACGGGGTGACAGGGTTGAATTATTCGATGAAGTTCGTGGAGATGGCGAGGGCGTCGTCATAGTCGGCCACGAAGTTTTCGAAGTTCTTCAGGGAGTAGAGGCCATGCTTGAGAGAGTTCGAAGCGGCCTTCAGTTTGCCTTTTTCGGTGCGGGGTCCAGTGGACTTTAGTGCATTAGCGCGATTGGCAGCAAGGGCGACTGCGGTCATGGTCTTGGTACGTTTGGGCTGGCTATCAGCAGCCTGGGATTCGGACGGCAGCGCGTCCTCGTTGCAATTGGGAATGTAGTTTTCCAAGGACGTCAGGCTAACAGGTGGCAGGGGAGACATTGCGCGATGATTTGGAGGCGTTGTCCAAATTAAGTGAGATGTATTTAGCGGATAATCTCCCGATAACTAGGATTGCGGGCCTCGAGCGAAGAAGTGGTTGCTTCATGCTGCCATAGTTTGCGCCTGGGCGAGTTTCCCATCGAGGAATGCCTGGTAGGGAGTGCGGCCCTGAGTTCGGTATCGATGAAGAGGACGCTGGCAATTGTAGAAGGCCAGATAGTCATCGAGATCGTCTTGCAACTCCGCCACCCACTGGTAAATCTTCTCGCGGAACTTGACGCCTTAAAGCTCTTCCTTTGGCGTATTGAATTCAAATGAAAAGGGAGCAGTGGATCTTATCCTTTGCAATTGGGCTCATCTTGTTCGTCTACTTGATCTGGATCGGAGGGTTTACTAACCAACTAGAGGCCACCGAAGAAGTGGTGCACCAATTGGATGACGACGCTCCCCTCGCCCGCGGCGAAGACACCAGAGATGGATCTCTAAAATTCCGGAATCAGGCGAACACGAAAAATATCGGGAGCAGCCAAGCGACACAACTCTTCATGTAGGCTTTCGAGAGATGTGTTTTGCGCTGCCCGGTTGCCGCGCGCGGATCGTTCGGCGAGCGGCATCAAAACAAGAGCTTAAGACCGAACTGGATTTGCCGGGGCGCGTTCGCCTGGGTTGTGATGACGCCGAAGGTTGCTGAGGTCACGCCGGTGTTGGGGGAACCAAACCTTGGGGTGTTGAAGCTGTTCAGGAACTCGGCGCGGAACTGGAGCTTTAACCGCTCTGTGAGCAGGAAGTTCTTAAATCCGGAGATGTCCCAGTTGAAGGTGCCGTCGTTTCTCAGCCCAGAGATGCGGGGGCTGACGGACCCAAATCGAAATGGGTCGGGCTGGGAGAAAACCGAGGTGTCGAAGAAACGGGTTAGGCGTTCCTGGACAGGCCCTTTGAGGCCAGGCTCACCACCATTGGTTGCGGCCAACGTTGTGATGTTGAAGATGCCGGCAGTATTGGAGGCCGAAACGTTGAGGGGCGTGCCGGTGGAAAGCGTCGTGATGCCATTGAGCTGCCAACGGCCGAAAGCGAGGTCCATCCATTTGGGCCAATCGCTGCCGAGGCGGTGCCCCCGGCCGATTGGGACATCGTAAACATAGCCAACCACAAGGCGGCTTAGAACATCGATATCCGCCAACGCGCGGGAGCTGCGAATGTCGTAGCTGTTCTGGTGGCTCATGCCTTGATCGAGGTTCTTGGCCCAAGTGTAAGCAGCATTGAACTGGAGACCTCGTGACAGATTTTTGGTGAGTGTTACTTGAAGCGAATTGTAGGAATTGCTGGCGCCCACCGAGTAGATCGGGATCACGCCATCAAACTGGGGATAGGGACGGAGCAACTGCGCCCGGCGAACCGTTGACTGGGAGAGAATGCCGCCTGAGAATTTGCCGAAGAACGGATTGGGGACCGACTGATTGAGCGCGGCGCCGAGCGACAAGTGAACGGGATCCAACTGATTCAGGCTCAAACCACCTTCGGCATTGCGATGGAGCTGGAAGCCTCGAGTCATCACGTAGGCAACTTCGAGGACTGAATCGAAGGGCAGGGAGCGCTGGATGTTGACATTCATTTGTTGCGTGCGTGGACTCACGATATCCCTGGTGGTGGCCTGGATCTGGTTGCCGAACTGAGTCATTGTTCCGAGCCCTGCGCCCAGCATCGGGGTGAGGCCATTGGGGAATGGGTCGTTGATCAAGTGGTTTGGAGTGATGCCGTCCAGAGAATTGACCCAAGTTGAGGAAGAGCTGAAGCCCATGGTTCCGATTGTGCCCGCGGCGGCCTGCTGTGAGGGCCCGTAGATGTGGGCGTAGCCCATGCGAAGGACGGTCTTGGGCAACATCTGCCAACTGAGGCCAATTCTGGGTGCCCAGTTGTTGAGATCAGGGCCGAACTGAGTTCGAGGGATGCCACCAGTACCGACGAAGATGAGTCCGCCGGTGATGCCGGGAAGCGCGGATGAGGCAGTGAGCGGCGCGTTGGGATCAAAGTAGTTGGTGCGGTCATAGCGTTCCGTTCGTGGGGTATCGACGTCCCAGCGGAGGCCAAGATTCAGACTGAGGTTCCGCGTGAGGCGCCAATCGTCCTGGAAGTGTCCCGCGAGATAGAAGCTTTGGGTGGCGACGTTCTTAAAGTTCTGGATCAAAGATCCACCGCTGCCGAAGCCGACCAGCAGGGAAGCGTAGCCATTGCCCGCGGTGGCCGTTGCGCGGTTTGGATCGGGGCCCTGGGTCTGGCCGTTGCCGAAGCTGAAGCTGCCGGCCGAACGGGCCTCAAAAGTGTTGACGCGCATCATGCGGAGATCCGTGCCGAATTTGAGGGAGTGCTTGCCGACGATCTTGCTGAGACTTGCCACGGCGGTGTAGCTCATGAAGCCGTTGTTTCTGTGGTCGCCGCCACCGAGGCTACGGTAGCCAGTGACGCCGAAGGAAGGGAACATGACACGGTCTACCGCTGTATCGATGTAGGTGGGCAGGCCCAAAGAGGAAGGCACGAAGCCGAGGCCCTGGTTGTTGAAGACGTAGAGTGTTCTGGCGACGCCGACGCGGGCATTGAAAACTGTGCCGCTGCTGAGGGTGTTGGTATAGTCCACGACTCCGCCGTGAACGTGATCTTCTTGGACGATGCGGCCCTCGGCAATTGTGAGCTCTTTGGGAAAGAAGACGGCGGGCCCATCACCGGTCAAGCGGGTCGAATAGCGAGCAAAAATTCTCTGCGTCGGGGAGATGTTGTAGTCGAAGCGATAGTCGGACTGGGTGACGTCGGTGAGAGCGGATCCGGAATTGGCGAAGTTGTTTTGATTGGTCACTCCGGTCGGCGGCGTGTTGGGCAAGGGATAGAAGCGACTTACATTCGTGGCGACACGATTGATCCGGCTGGCAGGAATGACGTTGCCTGGGAACTGCGTTCTGATAAAGCCAGCTCCGGCGGGATTGGGGCGAGTGGTGAACGGATCGAAAATCTGGATGAGTGCACCGGATGCCGCGCGTGTTTCGGTGAAGTTCCCGGAGCGCTCTAACTGTGTGGGGACGCTGAAGACGGTGGTTGCGAAATTTCGCTGCCGAAGCGCTTCGAAGGAAACCATGAAGAATGCTTTGTCCTTGACGATGGGGCCGTTGAAGACACCGCCGAACTGAGAGCGCTTGAAGCTGCCTAACTGGCGACTGCGGGAATTGTCGAAGAAGTTGTTTGCATCCAGCCTGGAATTGCGCAAGAACTCGTAGGCCGAACCATGCCATTTGTTGGTTCCGGACTTGAAGACGATGTTTAATACGCTGCCCAAGCTGCGGCCGAATTCGGCGGGGTAGGTTGCGCCGAGGAGTTTGAATTCTTCGATGGCGTCGACGGATGGGAAGACGCTGATGCCGGCAAATCCATTCACTGTTGGGTGCGCCGCGGAAACGCCATCGATCAGCGTGTCCATGGTGCGTTGCCTGGCCCCGTTGACTGAGTAGCGCATGTCGCCGTAATTGTTGCCCACTGAGCCAGTGACGCCTGGCGTGAGGAAGACGAGCGAGTAGACGTTTCGCGTGTTGAGTGGAAGATTGACGATCGAGCGGTTGTCGACGACTTTGGCCAGGGTGGCGTTTTCTGTCTCAATTCTGGCGGCGTCTGCGGTGACTTGAATCGATTCGGAGACCTCGCCGACGGTGAGACGGATGTCGACGCGTGCGGTCTGCTGGATCTGCAGGGTGATGCCAGCCTGGACAAAGCGACGGAATCCAGAGGCGCTGACTTCGACGCGGTAGGAGCCGCGCGGAAGGTTGGACATCAAATAGTTTCCGCTGGTATCGGTTTTGGCCGTGGCGCGGACACTGGTCTCCAGGTTGAGTGCGGTGACATCCGCGTCGGGAATTACGGCGCCACTTGAGTCGGTTACGACTCCGGTAATGGTGCCTGTGATGGTCTGTGCAAGGGCAAGGGGCGACATGGCCACCAAAAGCAACAAAGAGTGCAATCGCATGCTCTTAAACTCCTCGAATACCAACCTGGGAATTCTGGATTGGGTTGTACAGCTTAGCAAAGCATATAAGATTTTGCTGCGAGGTGCGATGGGGCCTGGATTGAGGAGGGGAAGCGAGAAGACAGAGTGCGAATTAGCGCTGGCTGCCCTTAAGGAGGGTGGCGATGGTTGTTTCGATGAGTTGAGCGGCGTCAAACCAGGGAGCGTGGGCGTGGAGGTTGATGAAGTCGATGACGCCCTGGAGGGAGTTCCACCAGAGGATGCCGCCGAGTGGTGAGGGGTTGGGGAAGCCCGCCGCTGCGTGGATGCGGTTGAGACGCATGAAACTGGCCATGCCCATTTCGCCGATGAACTCAACGGCGCGGAGGTCGCCGAAATCGCTCGAGGCCATCAGGAAGACTTTGAAGTGGTGGGGGTTGGCTGTACCGAAGCGGCAGAAGGCGCGGGATGATTCGACGAGGGTGTCGACTGGAGACAAGTTGCAGGATTCCACTTCGTCGAGAGATTGGTTGAGGCCGGCGAAGGTCTCTTCGCAGAGATGCTTGAGGACGTCGGTCTTGTCCTGGAAGTAGGTGTAGAAGGTGCCCGGGGATAGACCGGTTTGTTCGGCGATGCGACGGACCGTAACAGAGTTGAAGCCCTCGAGCGCGAAGAGCTGGTTGGCTGAGGCAAGGAGGGTTTTTTTTTGCTGTTCGAACTTGCGGTGGTGGCGAGGTTCGTGACGGAGGTCCACTGGTTGGTTGGATGGGCTCGGTTTTCGACTGGGTCTAAAACTTGAACACGCGTTCAGAAAATTTACATCGCTGAGGTTTAGGAGAGTCTCTGGTAGGTTGTGAATCGGTTTTTATCACTGTTCTTAATTTTGGTTGCGCTTGTTACAGCGCAAGATACTACTGGCATTGCAACGATTACGGGAAGGGTGCTGCAGGCGGATTTGTCGGCGGCTAGTGGGCTGAAGGTTTGTGCGCAGGAAGTGAACCGATGCGATACGACGAAGGAAGACGGGACGTTTCGGATCGTTGATGTGAGGTCGGGGCTCTACACGCTGGTGGTGACGATGGCGAACCAGGTACAGCTGAAGGCGACGCAGGTAGAGGCGCGGGCTGGTGTGGAATCGAGTTTAGTGGTGACGCTGCCGAAGATTGACGGCGTGGAACAGTCGATTACGGTGAGTGATGCGGTGTTTCTGCCACCGGAGGAAGTGAAGAACTCGGGTTATCTGGTGGGGCAGCGGGAGATCTTCAAGAGCGCGGGGGCGTTGCAGGATGTGTCGCGATACATCCAGACGCTGCCGGGCATTGCGATCGGAAGCGATGACTTCCGGAACGACATCATCGTGCGTGGCGGGTCGCCGCTCGAGAACTTGTTCATCGTCGATAACATCGAGATCCCGAATATCAATGCGTTTGCGAACTTTGCATCGGCGGGTGGTACGGTGAGCTTGCTTGATGCGGCGTTGATTCAGGATGTGACGTTTTTGACGGGTGGGTATCCGGCGCCGTTTATCAACCGCACGAGCGGCGTGTTGCAGATTGCGCAGCGTGAAGGTGATCGTGAGAAGTTTCGCGGACGGGCGACGCTAGGGTTTGCCGGGGCGGGCACGATTCTGGAGGGGCCGATCAATAAGGGCAAGGGTAGTTGGATTGTGAGTGCGCGGCGCAGCTTTCTCGATTTGTTCACGGATAACATCGGGTTTGGCGGCGTGCCGGTGGCTTACACGTATAACGCGAAGGCCGTTTATGATTTGAGCCCGCGGGACCGGGTTTGGGTGGCGAATCTCAGCGGCAACGATCGGATTCGACTGGGCGCGGCGGAAGGGAACGATAGCTCTAATGGGGAGCTTAACAACCTTGATATCCGGTATAACGGCTGGCGGGCGGCGACGGGATTCAACTGGCAGCGCTTGTTTGGCGAGCGCGGCGTGGGTTTGTTGGGTGTGACGAATTCTGAGGCGCGGATCCGGTCGACGGTGAAGGATTTAGTTCGCCTGGGGATTCCGCCGGCGAGCCAGAGTGCAGCGCAGCAGATTGCTGGGGCGCCGACGGTATTTAGTGAGAATTCGAGCGAAGGGGAATCGACGATTAAGTACGATTTGACGGCTTATGTGGCTGGGCTCGATAAGGTGCAGTTAGGGGGGAGCTATAAGATCTTCCGGTTGAGTTACCAGACGGCTTCGCCGCTGGGCGAGGATACGCCGTTTTCGGTGGTGCCGGGGGTGAATCGGTTCGACGTGCGGACTTCGTTTAATGCGTATCAGAGTGGGGCTTACTTTCAAAACACGCGGAATGTGGGCAAGCGGTTGAACGTGACATGGGGCGGGCGGTTTGATAACTATCAGTATCTGGGCAGCACGCGGTTCAGCCCAAGGGCGGGCGTGAGCTACCGGTTGAATGACCGGATGAGTTTGCGGGGTAGCTATGGGACTTACTATCAGCAGCCGTTCTTTCAGTTCCTGGCAGTGTTTCCGCAGAACCGCGGGCTGGTGCCGTGGCGGGCGGATCACTTCGTTGGTGGGTTTAACGCGACTTTGAGCCCGACGGTGCGGATGACCGTAGAGGTGTATCAGAAAGACTATAAGGATTATCCGGTGTCGAGCCAGTTCCCGACGTTAAGTTTGGCGAACGTGGGCGATACGTTTGATGTGTCGAGTATTCTGTTCCCGTTGACGAGCGCTGGGCGTGGGCGAGTTCGTGGATTTGAAGTGTTTGTCGAGAAGCGGTTCAGCGAGAAGTGGTTTGGACAGGCGAACTTTGCGCGGCAGCAGGCGCGGCAGGGCGGACTTGATGGGATTCGGCGTCCGGCGAGCTTTGAGTATCCGTATATCTTTAACGCGGTGGGCGGGTATCGGTTGAACCCGAAGTGGGAGTTCAGCGTGCGGGCGGCTTATTTGATGGGGCGGCCGTTTACGCCGTTCAACGTGGCGGAGAGTACGCGGCAGCGGCGACCGATTTTTGATTTGAACCAGGTGAATGCGCAGCGGCTACCGGATTACTTCCGCCTTGATGTGAGGGTGGATCGTAATTTGAAGGTTTGGGGCAAGCCGCTGCTGCTGTTTTTTGGAGCGCAGAATGTCACGAACCGGCGGAATGTGGCCGGGTTCGGGTGGAACCGCCGGACGAATAACCAACTGGTGAATGAGCAGTTGGGGATTTTCCCGAATATTGGCTTGGATTGGCGGTTCTAGCTGTAAGTGAGTTGGGCGGTGATGGTGGCGTCGTGGTCGGCGATGACGCGGAACCAGTAGGCGTGGAAACCGGTCTCGAATTTGGAGGAGATCGGTTTGCGGGCCGGGACTTCGAAGGTCTTGTAGGGGACCCAGAGGCCGAAGCCGGTGAGGTCGATTTGGACTTCGATGTTGAGAGGCGCGGGGGTGGCTTGGGCCAGGGTGAGTAGCTTGTTGTCGAAGCCTGTCATTAGGTAGGGGTCGCTGGGCGTGTCGCCCTTGATGGGGGAGTTGAGGCAGGGGCCGCCGGTGCCGGCGGGCTTGCCGAATTGCCAGAGGTCGTCGGAGGCGCCGAGCCAGAGGTGGAGCTTGCCGTCGGTGGAAGTGATGAACTCACCAGCAAGAAGCTTTTGTTTTTCGAGGCCGGCGAGGACGGTGAAGCCGCGCCAGGAGCAGAAGTCGCGAACGGGTAGCTTGTGAGTGGTAACGGGGCGGACCATGGCGATGCCGCCGCAGTTGTTGGAGGGGAGTTCGTAGAATGTGCCGTCGAGGTGGAGGAGATCGCGCTCGGTCGAGACTTCGCGGGCGATGCGGGAGGGCTGGGCGATGGTGGTGGACTTGGGGAGACGCCAGCGCTTGCCGGCTTCATCGGTGTAGATGACGGAAGCGTTATCGGACTGCGTGAGGCCGACGGGTGGGGCCAGTTTTTGTTGCATCCAGTTGAGGAGATCTGCGTCGGGGAGAGGCTTCAGATTGAGATTGGCGTCGAGTTCGTAGAGGGCGGTGGGAGTGGCGGCGAGCAGAGTGCCTTTTTTTTCGCCGCGAGCCCAGATGAGGGTGGGGGTGGAAGTGGTGAGACGCGCGGGGGCGGGCTGACGACGGTCGTTGTTGGCGTACTGGAAGTAGGCGGTAGCTTTCGTTGCGGCCTGGCTGGGCTTGAGGCGGATCCAGGTGGCGTGCTCGGAGGATTTGAAGTGGGTGTGGGTGGTGGACTTGGGAGGGAGGGTGATGGAGCGCAGGGGAGTCCAGTGGTTGTTGCCGGATTTGTCGATTTCGAGTTCGACGGTGAGGGGTGTGGGGGATTGGTGGGTGAGGTGGAGCATGCGGTGATCGAAGCCATGGAACAGGAAGGGCTCTGAGGGTTGGTTGGCAACGATGTTGTCGTTGACCCAGACGGCACCGCGGCCGATAGGGGTGCCGAGCTGGTCGAGCCTGGCGGGAGGAAGGAACCAGAGGTTTGATTGGGATTGGCCGGGGCCGGCGATTTTGCCTTTGACGAGGCGGGTGTTGAAGAACTCGTTGACTGCGGTGTCGTCGCAGCCGAGGACGACGCGGCCTTGCCAGGAGGTGAAGTCGCCGATGACGCGGAGGTAGGTGGAGCGGGGGGAGATGCCGGCGGAGTTGGCGGCGGAGAAAGTTTTGGGGAAGTGCCAGAACATGCCGTGCATGGTCATGAGGAGGTCACGCTCGCCGATGTCGCGGATGCGGGGCCATTCGGTGTTCCAGCCGTGTGCGCCGTCGTAGGTGTGGGTGGCTTTGGGGAGACGGTAGGAGTGCCAGGTGCCTTTGTCGAGCAGCATCAGGATGAGCGAGCGGTGATCCCAGCCGACGGCCCAGATGGGGTCCGTTGCTGCATGGGGATTGCCCGAGATGCCACCGGGGCCGGTGACTTCGGTGAACTGGTTGCGGCGGACGACGTGCCAGTTTTTGCCGTCCCATTCGGCGAGACAGCCGGCAGGAGTGTCGGGCGGCAGGTTGCCGCCGCCGATCTCACCGTTGTTGGAATAGACGGTGCGACCCTGGCCGGAGTAGAAGCCTTTGCCGTGGTAGCCGGGGAGGAGCGGGCCGCTGACGTCTTTGGTTTCTTTGCGGAGTTGCGGAGCGTTGGCATCTTCGTAGAGCTGGGTGACGGCGAGGGAGTGAACGTCGATCTCGTAGAAGCCTTCTTCCATGGTGGCGAGGTAGATTTTGTTGGCCGGGTTGGTAAGGTGGCGGGCGTTGCCAGTGGGGCGGCCGAAGGCTTTGGTGTAGGGGATGGCGCGGACTTGGCCGTTTGTGTTGATGATGTAGGGGCCGATGAAGAGCTGGTTCGATTCAGCGTGGAGCATGCGATTGGCGGGGGTGCCGCCGATGGATTCTGGCCGGATGGTTTGGTTGAGTTGCGAGTCGATTTCGTAGAGCTTGTCGTCGGAGCCTTGGGGTTGGTGGGGTGAGTAAGTGACGACCCAGAGCTTGCCGGCGAAGGGGACGACGGCACCGGTGCCACATTCGTTTTGCGAGTTGAACATGGCGAGGTGGGGGTAAATGCCGCTGATCTGGCGGGGCGGGGTGGATTGAGCGAGGAGGGCGAGCAATAGGGAGCGGCGTTGCATTCGGCCTTTTAATTTTACGGCAGCGAATTGTTGGCATAGTATGAGAACGATGAATCGACGACATTTTCTGGGGAGCCTGATGGCTCCGGCTGTGGCGAAGAAGAAGCCGAATTTTGTGGTGATTCTGGCTGATGATATGGGCTACAGCGATGCGGGCTGTTGTGGGGGCGATATCGATACGCCGAATCTGGATGCGTTGGCAAAGGGTGGGTTGCGATTTACGCAAGGGTATACGACGGCGCGGTGTGGGCCTTCGCGGTCTTGCTTGCTGACGGGACATTATGCGCAGCAGACGGCGAGCGATGTGATGACGCCGGGGAAGACGCCGGATTGGGTTCGATTCGCGCCGCAGCACTTGAAGGATTTGGGGTACCGGAGTTATCACTCCGGGAAGTGGCACATGAAGTTCAAGCCGGTGAGTGCGGCTGGGTTTGAACATTCCTATACGCAGATGGCGCAGTTTGGCTTCTTTACGGAGAAGGGGAATTTGATGGATGAGAAGCCCGTGAAGGGCGGGGAGCCGTTTTATGCGACGACGGGGATTGCGACGCATGGCATCGAGTTTTTGAAGGGGCATGGGAAGGAACCGTTCTTCTTGTATTTGCCGTTTACTTCGCCGCACTTTCCGCTGCATGCGCTGGAAGAGGACATTGCGAAGTACAACGACCGGTTTGGGGAAGGGTGGGATGTGGCTCGGGCCAAGCGGCATGAGCGGATGAGGGGGATGGGGCTGGTGAACTGTGATCTGGCACCGCTTGAGGAAGGGGTGTGGCCGGATTGGAATTTGAAGACGGAGGAGTTGGTGAAGAGGGTGGGCGAGGGTGAGGTGTCACGGGCGGTGCCGTGGAAGAGTTTGACGCGGACGCAGCAGGAGTTTCAGAGGACGAAGATGGCGATCCATGCGGCGATGGTGGACCGGATGGATCAGGAGATCGGCCGGGTGATTGGGCAGTTGAAGGCGATGGGGGAGTATGAGAATACGGTGATTCTGTTTGCTTCGGATAATGGGGCGAGCGCGGAGCAGATGATTCGCGGGGAGGGCCATGATCCGCAGGCGCGGCCGGGGTCGGCGTTATCGCATTTGTGTTTGGGGCCGGGGTGGTCGAGTGCGGCGAATGCGCCGTTTCGATTGCATAAGTCGTGGGTGCATGAGGGTGGGATTGCGTCGCCGTGGATTATGCATTGGCCGGCAGGGATTGCGGCGAAGGGCAAGCTGCGACATACGCCGTGTCATTTGGTGGATATTGTGCCGAGATGGTGGACCTGGCGGGGGGCGGTAGCTCTGGGAGCCTGCCGGCGGAGGCGCCGCGTTTTGCCGGGAAGAGCTTGAAGCCGGTGTTTGGCGGGGATGTGGATTTGAAGCGAGAATTTTTGTACTTTCATCACAACAAAAATCGCGCGCTGCGGGTGGGGTCGGAGAAGCTGGTGGCGATCGGCGAGAAGGGGCCCTGGGAGCTGTATGACCTCAAGAAGGATCGCAGCGAGCAGAAGAATCTGGCTGGGAAAAATGGGGATGTCGTGGCGCGGATGGAGAAGCAGTGGAAGAAGATTGATGAGGAATTTGTGAGAGTTCGAGAGGCGGCTAAGCCAACGGGGTTGGCGCGGATGCAATCGGGGGGGTGAGCGATGAATGGATCGTTTCATTTACCTGACAGGTAAAGCAGGATTAAATATTATTTGTGTGAAGTTGTGCAAATAACTTAATTAATGAATAGGAGTCTTTTGTGTTCTCCCCGATGCGAAACATTCTATTTCTGCTTCTCCTGGCCACAAGCGTGTTCGGACAAATTCGTTCCGGCACGATTGTGGGCAAAGTCACCGATTCCTCCGGTGCCGCTGTGCCGAAAGCGGAGATTATCGTCCGTGATGTCAATACCAACCAGTCTTACCCGATTGCCACATCCGATACGGGTGAGTTTACCCAACCCTACCTACCTTTCGGCACCTACGAAGTTATCGTCAAGAAACAGGGCTTCAAGGCCTCTACGACCCGCGGCATCAACCTCGCCACGGCCCAGACCGTGCGCGCCGACATCCTTCTTGAAGTCGGCATGGTCGAATCGTCCGTCGTTGTCGAAGCCTCGGGCGTAGAGCTGCAAACCGAATCGGCCCGCGTCATCAATGGCGTCGATGAACGGATCATCAAGGCGATTCCCAATATCAATAACAATCCTTTGAATTACGCGACTCTCCAGCCTGGCGTGGTCGCTCGCGGCTCGATGGGCGAAAGCCAGTCACCGCAGAGCTTCGGTATCGGCACTGAAGGCCGCCGCGCTCTTTCGAACTTCTCGGTCTCTGGTGGCGCTGCGTTCGGCAACGACATCCAGCTCGACGGTGTTTCGATTCAGGCCTCCGCGTGGAACGAAGTCGCCATCCTTCCCAACACGGAAGGCATTCAGGAAGTTCGCACGACGATCAACAACATGAGCGCCGAGTATGGCCGCTCCCAGGGCACCGTTCTCTTTACGACCAAGAGCGGCACCAACCAGTTCCACGGCTCGGCCCAGTTCCGCCTCCGTAACGAAGCGTTGAATGCCAATCGTTTTGAAAACAACGCGCTGCAGCCGTTCGTGTCGCGCCCGCCCTTCAAGCAGCAGGGTTACTCGGCCACCTTCGGCGGCCCGGTGATCATTCCGAAAGTCTATAACGGTAAGAACAAGACGTTCTTCTTCGTTTCTTACGAAGGCTTCCGGTTCAATCAGGCTCTCGACTACTTCCGTACGGTTCCCACCGCGCTTGAGCGCGTCGGTAACTTTTCTGACACGCGCACCTTTGTCGGCGCGAACCTGGTGCCGGTGCAGGTGTTTGACCCCTTCAACGTCCGGACTGTGACTGGCGGCTTTCAGCGCGAGATCTTCCCCAACTCGATCATCCCCGCCAGCCGCGTCAACCCGGCGATGCGTAACGTCGCTGGACAGTTCCCGCTGCCTAACCGTACGCCTGACGACCCGACTGGCGTTAACAACTACTACAACCGCATGGTGCGTCCCTTCGATCGCAACTCGATCAATGGCCGCCTGGACCATCGCGTGAAGGGCCACTCCATCTATGGCACCTTCGGCTCGAACATTGGTGCTATTACCTCGCCCAACGGCTGGGGTGAGGGGAATCGTAACTTCGTCCAACAGGGCGGGTTTATCGGCGCTGTGAATGGCCACCGTAACTACTACGCCATGGTTGGCGATACCTGGGTGATCTCGCCGAACGTGATTGCCGACTTCCGCGCCGGCCTGACCCGCGTCGCGGCTGACAATCGCGCCCAGACCTTCTCCGACATCGACTACCGCGCCTACGGTATCCCGGCTGGGCTCGACAGTGCGATCGGTCTCAATGGTGCCATCCCGGAAATCACCAGCTTCGGTGGCGGCTGGTCGCGCATCAGTGCACTGAATCAAACTGCTTACCTCGCCAAGATCGAGCGGCAGACGAACTTGAACTTCAATGGTTCCGCGACCTGGATCAAGGGCCGCTGGACGCACAAGTGGGGCGGAGAATACCGCAACTTCCTTTCCAACTACTCCGACGCGCGCGGTGCCTTCTGGCTCCGCTCGAACCAGAACTTCACGGGTGGACAAATCATCGGGCCCCAAGGTCAGATCCAGAGCCAGGTTTCGAGCGAACTGACGGGTTCGGGCCTTGCGAGCTACCTGCTCGGCGCGGGGGACATCCAAGCTGGCGAAAACGCTGTGCTGATGGCTCTTTCGGCCAAGTACATGGGTTTCTTCCAGCAGAGCGACTGGCGCGTGAACAACCGTCTGACGGTGAACCTCGGCCTGCGCTATGACATCCAGCCTGGCCCGACGGAGCGCTACAACCGTATGAGCGCGATGAGCTTTAACGATTCCGTCTTCGGTGCCCGTGGTGCGCTCGCCTTCCCCGGCGTCAATGGCCGTTCGCGGAACCTTTACAACACGCCGATGGACAATTGGCAGCCTCGCGTCGGTGTCGCTTACCGGCTCAACGACAAGACTGTTATTCGTTCCGGCTTCGGCATCACCTTTGTGCCGTCGAACACTGGTTACTTTGGCGGCCCTTACTACTACGGCAACCAGAACTTCGCGCCCCGCACCACGGACCCCACGGTCTTCCAGTACGGCGCGAATCCCGCTGGCGCTCTCGTGGCCCCGTACAACGCTTCCAACGGACTGATCCCCATCATCGGTGGCAATCAGGACCCGCGCTACTACGGCTTCGGCGGCAATGAACCCCGCTTCGATGTCGATGGTATGCGCAACGGCAAGATCGCGCAGTGGAACTTCTTCGTCGAGCGCAAGGTCGGCAAGGACTACAATGTGCAGCTCGGCTACATGGCAGCCCGCGGCTACCACCTGCAGACCGGCCGCTTCGGCGTCAATCAGGCTCAGGACCTACCTGACTCGCAGTTGAACGCATGGCGCCAGCAGTACATCGCTGGTAACGGCTTCCGTCCGGATAACGCTCAGGTGCCCAATCCGTTCCAGACCAACCCTAACCAGTTGATACCCTTTAACGGCGTCTTTGGCGGCCGCACGATTCCGGCCATCAACGCGCAGTTCCCCTTCACCCTGCTCCCGAATAATCTGATGGGCCGCCCGGCGGGCTGGTACACCTACAACTCGCTTGTCGCCCAGGTTTCGAAGAACTTCTCAAACGGCCTGCAGTTCAACGTGAACTACGTGTGGAGCCGCACGATCGAGTTCTGGGGCTCGGAAGCGCAGAACAATAACTACGGCGAAAATGCGGGTCTGGCGACCTTCAACATCGACCGTCGCAACTTCTCGAACAACTACTTCATTTCCCCGAATGACGTGCCGCATCGCCTGGTCGCCAGCTGGGTCTACAACCTGCCCTTCGGCAAGAACGGCAAGTTTGACTTCGGCGGCAACAAGTGGGCCAACCGCTTCCTCGGCGGCTGGAACCTGGGTGGTATCTTCACCGCCCAGTCTGGCCAGCCCCAGCAGGGCTTCACGACTGGTGAGGCGATCAACGGTGCCGGCGACCGCGTCTCTGGCGCGGCGGTTGTAGTGCCCGCGAATCTCCGCCGCTGGTATGACAGCCCGAACCCGGCTGATCGTACCGTGCGACTGCCCTCGGGCCGCGCGATTACCGTTTGCCGCTATTGCTTCCTTGGCTATAGTTCCGACGCCTTCCAGGGCCGGACGGCGCAGTTCGCCAATGGTAACTTCGGCCAGGACATTTTCTGGTTCGGCAACTCCGCAGCCCGATACGGTGACATCCGAGGTAACGGCCGCTGGAACGTGAATATGAGCCTGCAGAAGAATGTGCAAATCACGGACAAGCTGAACATGCAGCTTTCCGCTGAGGCGAGCAATGTCTTCAACAACACCCAGTTCTGGCCCGCCATGAACGCGGGACTGGGCGGCTATGCGGTTAACCCCAATGCCGCTCAAACGGCAGCCGGCATCCAGCGCGGCATGGTGTTGAACGACAACTTCGGTACCTGGGGCATGCGCACTTTTGATCCTCGTCAGATCGAACTGCGCGTCCGCCTTTTCTTCTAAACACTTACTCCTTGTAGTAACTCATAACGGGCCGCCTGTTACCAGCAGCGCGGCCCGTTGTGTATTTGGATCCGCACGAGGCGGGGGCGGCTGAGAATTTGGCGGGGCGGAATAAAGGATTTTTACTCCGCTCAACATCGCAATTCGCCCGCTCATAGGAAACAAGTGGCAGGTCAGGTGGTATGCGTGCCTTTTATTGAACATGTTGCTACGAATCTTGCTGTTGCTTGTTGTTGGATTGGGAATCGGAGGGGCGCAAACTGGGCCAAGTGTGAGCGGGCGCGTGGTAGACCCGCAGGGGTTGGCCATCTCGGAAGCTTATGTGGAGTTGCGGGGGGATGGTGGCAAGCGGGTGGCTTCCACTAACAGCGATGCGACGGGTGCATTTCGATTTCAGTTGCCTCAAAGTGGGACTTACAAGGTACGTATTGTTCGCGCAGGATTCGAGCCGAAGGAAAGCGATGTTCTGAAGGCGGGCGAAGAGGTAAGCGTGACGATGGCACCGGCGACGGTTTACGCGGACGTTACCGTGCTTGCTGACAATGACCGGCTTGTGGCGAGCCGAACGGAAGTGCCTCTGCGGCAACTGCCGGTGACGGTGCAGACGGTGAGCGCCGAAGTGTTGCAGCAACAGGGTGTGACCAACCTGGTGGATGCGGTGGAGAATATCCCGAACACGAATTCGTTCACGCTGTACGGGATGTATGAGTATTACGTGTTTCGTGGATTTGGGTTTGACAACGTGGTGGGGTCTTCGGTATTGCTGGATGGGTTGCGACTCGAAGGGAACCGGATGAACACGCAGCTCAACAGCATTCAAAGCGTTGAGGTACTGAAGGGACCGGCGTCGATGTTGTACGGCACGGAATCGACGGGCGGAACGATCAACCTGGTGAGGAAGAAGCCGGTTTCGACGCCGGCGTATGAAGCGATTGTGCGTGGTGGGCGATGGGGTTTGTTTGGGGCGGAGTTTGGGGCGACGGGACCGATCAAGAGCGACCGCCTGTTGCACCGGCTGGATGCATCGTTTGACCGGGCTGATGGATTTCGGGATGCAGGCTGGAAGTGATTCAACGTCACGCCGGCGTTGCACTACCGGATGACGAACCGGGACCAGTTGAACTTTTATGTGACTTACAACGAGGACCGGTTTGATGGGGACGCGGGGATTCCGCTGTTGCGCCCGGCCAATGAGCCGAACCCATTCCGAGCGAACATCATTCCGAACGTTCCTTTTTCGACACGGTATACGCCTCCTGCCGATTTTCAGGCGACGCGAGATATCATTCCGCAGCTTTACTACACGCACACTTTCAGTGACAACTTGCGGTTCCGCAATGCGTTTACCCACCGGAAGTTTGATGACCAGTATCTGGTGACGGAGACTTTGAGCGTGGATCCGGTGAAGACGCCGAATCTGGTTGACCGTGAGTTTTTCTACTTCTTCCATCACCGGAGACCTTTGCAGAACCAGTCGGATTTGCTGGCGATTGTGAAGACGGGGAAGGTGGAGCACCAGATTCTGGTGGGGTATGACTTCTTGCATTACCAGAACCAGACGGAACGTTCGAGATCGACGGTGGGGACGGCGCTGCCACCCGTTGCCCTGCTCAACCCGGTGGAAACGTTTACGCAGAAGCTGACGAACTTTACGCCGAGCCGGTTTGATTACTTTACGCACAACGTGAATGCGTTTTTCTTTCCGGACTTCATGCGGTTTAACTCGCGGGTGACTGCACTGGTGAGTGGCCGGTTTGACGGATTCCGTCGGACGGCCTTCCGCAACCCTGTTGTGAACGGCGTGGAGGGACAGGGTGCCGTAACGAAAGTTGAGCAGAACCCGTTTACGTGGCGCGGGGCATTGAATGGGCAGGTGACGAACTGGATGAGCGTTTATGCGAGCTACGGAACGAGCTTCCGGCCGCAGACATCGCTGTCGGCTGATGGCAAGCAACTGAAGCCCGAGACGGGTGATCAGTTTGAAGTAGGACAGCGCTTTGATTTACTGCAGGGGCGGATGACTTTGAACACGAGCCTGTTTTGGATCAATAAAGAAAACGTGACGGTGAGCCGGGCGAATGGTGTTTTTGACCAAGCGGGTAAAGTGCGCGCCAAGGGCTGGGAAGCAGACCTGCGGGGACGCGTGACGCGTACCTTGCAGCTACTGGGCAGTTATGGCTTTACGCAGTCGCAGTTTCAGGACTTTGAACTGGAAGACGGAGACGGCGTGACGCGGAACCTGCGGGGCCGGACGCCTTCGTTTGTGCCAAGGCACACGGCGCGGCTGTGGGCTGTGCAGGATCTAGCCAAGGGCTGGGCTGTGGCACTTGGGCCGCGCTACATTGCGCGGGCTCCGGTGAATAACTTCAACTACTATTTTTTGGGTGGGTACACCGTTTGGGATGCCGCCGTTTACTACAAGACGCGGCGGGTTGACTATAGCGTGAACGTGAACAATCTGTTCAACAAGGAGAGATACCTGGTGGCCAGTGTCAATGATTTTCTGGTTTATCCGGGACGGCCTTTTGATTTGAGTGCCAACGTAAAATTCCGTTGGTAGCGAGCCACAATTGCGGAGGCGAAGCGGGCGATGTGGGAACCGCTTTGCCGCCGAGTATTGTTGATGGGATATCGATGTGGTTGCGGAGGGAAGCATGGGAGATGAGATCGCGCTGACTTAGGCTAGGAGTTTTCGAGAGCCGATGTGGTGCGCCCATGGGAGTCCCGAGGGAGTCAATGCGAGGTGGTGGCAGCAGGGTAGCGATCGACACGGTTCTTGTGGGGATGAAAATAACTTATCCTTCGGCCGAAACCGATCTTGCGGTGGTAGATTCGAGTTCATGATTGGTTGCTTGGGAAGATCCGCGGCGGCCCTTTTGTTCTTGAGTGTGGCGGGGCAGGCCCAGAGTGGGGGTGGGTGACGCTGGCAGCTGCGGGGACGGCTGGGTTGATCCTGGCGGATGTGCGGATCTCCGAGGGGTTGCCGAACGGTTCCAAGCAGCTTGATTGAGGGAAACGGTTGTCGCACTTTGGCGGGTCTTACGGGACGTTGGGGATCAGTGCGGGGATGCTGGCGATTGGAGCGGCGCGGGGCGATAGCAAGTTGAAAAGAAAGGGTTGGATGGATGGCAGGAGAGGCGGGTGTGCATGCGATCGCGGTGACCTATTTGTTGAAGATGGCGACGACGAGGGAGCGGCCGCGCACTAGATCGGGGAGAGGGCACTTCTTCTCGGGCTTTGAAGAGGTGGCAACTGGGAATAATAGTTTTCCGTCAGGGCACTCGATGGGGAGTTGGGCGGTGGCTTCGGCAGTGGCGCATCACTACAAGGGGAAGAAGTATGTGCCGTGGTTGATGTATGGGTTTGCGACTGTGATGAGTGCGTCGCGAGTGGCGGCGCGGAAGCGTTATGTGTCGGATGTGGCGGTGGGGGCGGGGATGGGGTTTCTGATTGGGAGGCTGGTGGAGAGGCGTTACTAGGCAGGCGTTTTGCATTAGACTCTTCGCATGAGCAGTGGAGCCGATGAAACGGTAGTGATGGGTTCGAGCTCGTCGCAGACGGGCGCGGACGAGGGGCGGTTTGTCTCGGGGACACTGTTGGGCGGGCGGTACCGGATCCTGAATCTGTTGGGTGAGGGTGGGATGGGGGAGGTTTAATAGACGACGGATTTGACGCTGGGGCAGAGTGTGGCGTTGAAGTTTCTGCCGGCGGAGGCGGCGGCGAATCCGGGGTTGCTTGAGCGGTTTCATGGCAAGGTGCGGGTGGCGCGGCAGGTGTCGCATCCGAATGTTTGCCGGGTTTATGACATCGGCGAGGCCGAGGGGATGCCGTACATCTCCATGGAATATGTGGATGGGGATGATCTGGGGGCACTGCTTGAAAGGATCGGGCGACTGCCAGAGGAGAAGGCAATCGAAATTGCGCGGAAGCTCTGTGCGGGGCTAGCGGCGGCGCATTCACGGGGCGTGATTCACCGGGATTTGAAGCCTCAGAACATCATGCTGAACAAGCGTGGCGAGGTTCTGATTATGGACTTCGGCCTTGCGGCGATCGCAGATCAATTGTCGGGAGCCGAGGCGCGGAATGGGACGCCGGCGTATATGTCGCCGGAACAACTGAAAGGGATTGAGGTGACAGCCAAGAGCGATATCTATTCGCTGGGGCTGATCCTCTATGAGTTGTTTACGGGGAAGAAGCCGTTTCAGGCGAAGTCGATCGCGCAGTTGATCGAAGCGCAGGAGACGACGCAGTTGGGCGGGGAGTTTTCGCCAGATGTCGAGAGGGTGGTGAGGGCTTGCCTGCAACCGGATGCCGCACGGAGACCGGGATCGGCGTTGAGCGTGGCAGCGGCGCTGCCGGGAGGAGATGCTCTGGCGGCGGCTTTGGCGGCGGGGGAGACTCCTTCTCCGGAACTCGTGGCGGCGGCGGGGCGGCATGAGGGCCTAGACAGGAAATGGGCGTTGTTGTGTTTGGGTGTAGTGGTGGTGTATGTGATGGGCTCTTTGGTGTTGAAGCAACAGCTGAATTCAGCCAATGTGGCGCCGGTGATTCTGCCACCAGCGGTACTTGAGCAAAAGGGCCGAGAGATTGTGAAGGCCTTGGGATACAGCGAGGAGCCGCAGGACCGGCGGATCTATCTGATGCGGCGAACCGGCTACATGAGCTTTTGGAACGGACGGCAGGGGGCCAAGGAATGGGAGAAGTGGTTGAGCGCCGAACCCTTGCTGGAGGGATGGTACCGGGAGAGCCCGGAGTGGTTGATAACGAGGCCAACGGGAACGGAGATTGGGGACGAGAATCCACCGCCGACCGTGCCTGGCATGACGGATGTGATGCTGAATGGACTTGGGCAGTTGCGGAGTTTTTCGATTGTGCCCCGTGTGGATGCGAGCCGGGAGCCGGTGGATGTGGAGGTTGTGTTTCGCCTAGCGGGACTGGAGAAGAAGAGCTTTGAGGAAGTGCCGGCTGAGTTTTCTCCGCGGTTTGGCTTCGACGAGCGATTGGCGTTTCGAGGGCCGCATCCCGAGTTGAGCGGTGTCCAGTTGAACCTGGAGGTGGCGCGATACAAGGGTCAATTGATTCACGCCCGAGTGACCGGGCCATGGACAGCGAAACCGAACCTTAAGAGCGAGGTGCCGAAAGAGAAATCCATAGTGGCGGTGGCGAGAGACATTTTGGGTATCGTCGCGATTGGAGCAGGAGTGGTATTTGTGCCGTTGCTGGCTCTGCGGAATTGGAAGAAGGGACGGGCGGATCGCAAAGGAGCGCTTGTTGTGGCGATGGCGCGATTTGTGGTGGGCGTGGGGTACTGGGTTTCGATGGTGCATGCGACACCGACGTCTGGATTGCTGGAACAGTTCTTGAACATGGTGGGGCTAGAGATGCTGCAGGCGGGGATGCTGTGGGTGTTGTATCTGGCGTTGGAGCCGGCGTTGCGGGCGAAGTGGCCGCACTCGATCGTGACCTGGAACCGGGTGCTGGCGGGCAATTGGCGAGACTCTCAGGTGGCAGCGCATGTGTTGATCGGATGCGCTGCGGGGTGTGCGTTGTGGACCTTGTTCACGGTAAGGGTGTGGTTGACGTTTGACACCTATGGACCTTCGGTGGGCGGCTCTTTGATTTCTATGGACAGCGTGCGGGGGCTGTCTGCATCTTTGTTTACGCGATTGAAAGAGTGTTTGAGCCTGGGGCTGCTAGGGTTTTTCTTTTTGTTTGGCGCAAAGGTATTGTTGCGGCGTGATTGGTTGGCGGCGATGGCGGGGCGCTGTTGTTTCCGCTGATTGAAAGCGGTGTGATGAATGCGACGAACCTGTTGCCAATTTTTCTGCTGTATGTGGTGGTGTACTCTGTGCTGTTGTTCATCATGTTGCGATTGGGTGTGGTGGCGACAATGACGACGATGTTTATGTTGAATGTGATCGGCAACAGTAGCCTGGGGTTGAATCTCAAAGTTTGGTGGGCACCGAATGGGTTGCTGGCAGCGGGGTTGGTTTTAGGTGTTGCGGCGTGGGGATTTCAGAAATCGCTGGGCAGGCGGGAGTTGCTGGGGAGTGGAGAGATCGAGACCGTATACTCACCGTAGAGTTTATTGGGTTTGGAAGATGAGCAGCAACTTTGTAGAGAAGAACGAGAGGAATGCCGCATGAAGCCGCGACCGACCATTTCGATTGTCATTGAAGGGTTGAATGAAAGCCAAGAGCGTGGTGCTTTTGACAACACGATCAGCGCATTGCGCCTACAGGACTTTCCTCTCGGTGGGGTTGAGTTGATAGTAGCTGGATCGGCTAAACAAATGGAGGAGTGGGCTCCGTTGTGCCAAAACCCGCAGCCGTTTTTCGCCGTGCAGGCGATCACTGCCGATGGTGCCAACTACTACGAATTGAAGAACAAGGGAGCGCTTGCGGCGACGGGCGAGATCATTGCATTTACTGACTCTGACGTGTTTACCGAATCGCGCTGGATCTCATCGATTGTGGCCAACATCAAAAGCGGCAGCGATGTGTCGGTGGGGTTGACGCTATTTAAGGATCGCGGCGGGTGGACAGCGACTTCAATATTCCGGCAGATGGCAGCCTCGTGCACGTTTGGTTACATCTTGGGACCCGACCATGGCGAGGGCGTTGAATTGAGAGGCTTTACAGGACACAACGTCGCGATGAAGGCGGAGATCGTGGAGCGTCAAAAGTACCGGACGGACTTCGGGAGATTGCTCGCATCAGCGCTGTTATTCCGGAGTCTTCAGCAAGAGGGGTTCAAGATCCGATTCACTGGTACGCAAGCAGCCGTGCACCATTTCAGTTGGTATTACTGGCTGGAAAACCTCCACTTCCGCTTTGGATACGAGGTTTATCAATTGCGCCGCCTCGACAAGCACTATCCCAATCCGTGGATCGGCAAGACAGGAATTTTCGAACCGCTGGTAACCATGTTCTGGCATATCTTGCTGGATGTGCCAAGGTGGTTGCGATTCTGCAAGGCGCGAGAGATCGCGACCTGGAAGGCATGGCTGCCGCTACCCTGCCTTGTTTTATTGTCGACAACGGCGCGTGGCGAAGAGATGCTGGGTATGTACTCGACTATTTTCTGGCCGGAGCCGATGACGAACTGGGCGGAACAAGGGTAGGCTGGCGCTGGTAACGGAGCCAATTGATTTGAGGCGCAAGCTGGTTAGAGCTTTGCTGGCATTCGGATGATTCAAGGCCAGCCAGACCCTCGATGTATGAAGGGTATTGGAGGGTGAGGCCTGACCTTTCGAAAATGGACCTTTCGATTGTTGCGGTGTGGGGATTTCACAAATCGCCAGGCAGACGGGAGTTGCTCGGGGATACTCATCAAGACGTAACTTCGATTTCATTCGGTTGACACGTCAGGCCGCTACCCTGCGAGGATGAATCGCATTATTGTTGCCTTGTTGGGGCTGGCTTATGGATTGATGGCACAGACGTATGGGGAGATCTAGGGGACGGTATTTGACCCGAGCGGAGCGGTGCTGGCGGGGACGGAGATTTCGGTGGAGAACCCCTAGTCGGGATTTGCCCGGAAGACTGTGTCGACAGGGGCTGGCGCTTACAGCGTGGGTTTTCTAAAGCCGGGCTTGTATCAGGTGACGTTTACACTGGCGGGATTCAAGAGCAGTGTGCGCAAGGATGTACAGGTGCAGGTGGACAATGCGACGAAGCTCGATGTCGCGATGGCGGTGGGGCAGGTGAGCGAGAGCGTGGAGGTGAGTGGAACCGTGCCGCTGCTGAATAGCGAGAATGCGGCGGTGGGAACGGTGATCGAGAACCGGCGGATTATCGAGTTGCCGTTGAATGGGCGGAACTGGTTGCAAATGGTGGCGCTATCGCCCAATGTGAGCTCGGAGCAGAGGGCGAGCGGGCATGTGGATTCGCGGCAGGGGGGAGAGCGAGGGCGGCAATCGATTTCGATCGCGGGACAAAGGCAATTCTTTAACCGCTATACGCTCGATGGGGTCGAGAACACGGATGTGAACTACAACACGTATGTGGTGAGGCCATCAATCGAGGCGCTCGAGGAATTCAAGGTGCAGACGGGGATCTATTCGGCGGAGTATGGGCGGGCGGTGTCGCAGATCAACGCAACGACGAAGACGGGCGGGAACCGGCATCACGGAGCTGTGTTTCACTTCTTGCGCAACGACGCGCTGGACGCGAAAGAGTGGCAGCAGCTGGGGAACAAGAACCCGTTTCGGCGGAACCAGTATGGGTTCGTGTGGAACGGCAAGGTGATTGCGGACAAGCTGTTCTTCTTGTCGAACTTTGAGGGGACGCGGGATGTGAGGACGATTCAGGGAACGGCGAATGTCGCGCCGACGCCGTGGAGGACGGGAGACTTCAGCGGGCAGAGCGCGGTGATCTTCGATCCGGAAACGCGGGTGTTTCAGACTGTGAACGGGCAGGAGCGGGCGGTGAGCGCGACGCCGTTTCCGGGCAATCGAATCCCCGCGAACCGGATACATCCGGTGTACGTGAAGTTGCTTGAGTTCTACCCGGAGGCAACGCGGAGCGGGCAGGACATTGTGCAGAATTATGTGCGGCAGAGGAAGCGGCCCTTGCGCAACGATCAGTTCACGCAGCGGTTCGATTTTAACGAGAGCGCGAAGTCGGCGTGGTTTGGGCGGTTCAGCGTGGCGGATGAGTTTGAGCGGCGGATCGAGAATTTTCCTCAGCAGGAGGGTGGGGTGCAGGTGAAAGTGTGGCAGGTGATGGCGGCCAATACGCGGACGCTGGCACCGAATGTGGTGAACGAGACGCGGTTTGGGTATAACCGGTTCGATAACGATTTGATCCTGCGGTATGCGTATGAGCGGGATGTGACGAAGGAGCTGGGGATTCGCGGGTTGGTGTCACCAAGTTCGAATGCGTGGGGGACGCCGGCAATTCAGTTGGGCAGCGGGCTAAGTGGGTTTGGGGAGAGCGGGAACGGGCCGTGGATTTACCGGAATCGCACGATGCAGTTTTTGAATAACACGAGCGTGATTCTGGGCAAGCATACGCTGCGGTTCGGGATCGAGTCGCGACGGGATATCTACAACGCAGAAGGCAATACGGTGGCGCGGGGGCGGTTCTATTACAACGGGCTGTTATCGATCGCGCCGGGAGGACGGGCGCAGGCGGCGAACCTGTGGGCGGATTTCGCGATGGGGTTGAACCAACGCTCGGAGCGGGCGCTGGGGCTGGCGGCGGGGGATCTGCGATCGATCTCGTGGTTCGGCTATGTGGAAGACGCGTGGAAGGTGACGCCGAAGCTGACGTTAACGCTGGGCATGCGATACGAGCTGACGCCACCGTGGATCGAACCGAACCGGAAAATCATGAACATACAGATGTTCGGATGGGGACCAGGATCGCGGACGCCGATCATGACGCGGCCTGGCGACGGCGACTTTAACGAAGGATTGCTGTTCCGCTTCGCGGATGTGATTCCGACGCAGGTGGGCGACGACAAGATGGGGCGGGCGACGGTGAAGACGGACCGGAATGACTTTGCGCCGCGCATTGGAGTGGCCTGGTCGCCGACGCCGAAGTGGACGATCCGAACCGGGGCTGGTTTGTTTTATACGCAGGACCAAGGGAACCCGAGGTTTGACATTGTGAGGAACGTGGCGGGGCGCGGGGACTTCACGTCGAGCGACCAAAGGCCGAACTCGCCGCTGGACGATCCGTGGCGGAACGAGCGGCAGACGTTTACTTGTTGGAACTGGAATGGGAACTGTGTGGGCCAGCCGTTTGTGCTGGGTAATGGCAACGACCGCAAGACGCCCTATGTGGCGCAGTGGCTGGTGAATTTGCAGCGGCAGATCGGCGACAGCCTGGTGTTTGAGACGGGATACATGGGCAATGTGGGGCGGCGGCTGGAGCGGTTGCGGTCGACCAATGAGCCCTTCCTGCGGACAGGATTGACGGATACGAGCAGCGTGCAGAGCCGGAGGCCGTTCCCGATCTACGGGATCATCCAGCAGGTGGAGAATGTCGTGAATGCGAACTATCATGCGTTCAATTTGAAGGTGCAGCAGCGGTTCGCAAAGGGGTTGTCGTTGCTGGGCGGGTATACGTGGTCGAAGGCGATCGACGACGGGAGCGGCATACGGACGTCGGGAGGAGATCAATCGATCGCGAAGTACGACTGGAATTTGCGGGACGAGAGAGGGTTGAGCCAGTTCCACACGGGGCACCGGTTTGTGTCGAGCGTGCTGTATGAAGTGCCGTTCTTCGCGGGTGCGCCGCGGTTGGCGAAGAGTGTCTTTGGCGGGTGGCAGGTGAGCGGGATTCTGACGTTTTCGACGGGGAATCCGCAGCGGGTGGGCGTGATCGGAGATACGAACGCGATTGGTGGCGAGGGGAATGATCCGGATGCGACCGGGTTGAGCGCGACGGCTGGAGCGGGGACGGTGGACCGGTTCTGGAACATCAATGCGTTCGACAACACGAGCCCGGAATTGCGGTTCCGGTTTGGCAATTCAGGGCGGAATACGCTGATCGGGCCTGGGTATGGGCAGCTCGATGCGTCGCTGCTGAAGACGTTCCGGTTGCCGGTGGAAGGACATACACTGCAGTTCCGGTGGGAGTCGTTTAACATCTCGAATCATCCAAACTGGAACGTGCCGTCGGCGGATGTGAGGAATGCGGCGATGTTTGGAAGGGTGCTGACAGCACGACCGATGCGGGAGATGCAGTTCGGTTTGAAGTACTTGTTTTAGAGGCCAGCCAGGCCTTCGATGTAGGACGGATATTGGAGGGTGAGGCCGAGTTTTGCGAAGATGGCGCGGCCGTCCACCTTGCGGTTGTTGCGGCGGGACTCGGGGACTTGATCGGGCTGCGTTGCGACGGGAGGTGGGAGGTTGAAGCGGGTGGCGCAGTAGTCGGCGATCTCGCGGGAGGTGCATGGGTGGAGGTCCGCGACGGGGTAGGCACCGGTGATGTCGGAGAGGAGTGCGTGGGCGGCCAGGTTGGCGAGGTCTTCGACGTGGATGCGGCTGATGTAGTTGGAGCCGTCGCCGAGGAGGGTGTACTTGCCGCTTGCCATGGAAATGTGGACGCCGCGGTCTGGGCCGTAGATGGCGGCAGGGCGGAGGATCAAGGATTGCCAAGGGCCGCGTGAGACGGCGGTTTCAGTGATCACCCGTGGATGATTGGGATTGATGGGTGTGTTCTCGTCGACCAGATGCGCATCGCCGTAAACACCGGTTGTTGAGATGTAGACTACTCGCGCTGCTTTTTGGTGGAGCCCACTGAGGAGAGTTGCGTCGGCATTGTCTGGCAAGGAAGGGATGGAATGCAGTACCAGACAGTTGGACGGGGCAAGCTGCTGGAGCATGCTGGCGGCATCGGGTTTGGTGAAGTCGATGTCGGTTCGATGTAATGCGAGGACTTCTCTGCCCTGGCGGCTGAGGATGGCGGCGGTGCAGGAGCCGGTGTAGCCGGCACCCAAAATCAAGATCGGGGACAAAGCCTAGGCATAGCACACAAACGAGATCGCAAGAGAATGGGATGGGTATAATTTGCTGGCGGAGGAGCGTTGAGTGGAGAACAACGGCAATGAAATTCGGGTTGGGCTGCTCGGGTGTGGCCTTGTGGCTCTGGCTGTGCACCTGGAAAACCGAAACCGGTTTCGGGGAGCAAAGGTTGTCGCGCTCGCCGAAACCGACGAGAAGCGACTGCAGCGTGCCAAGCAGCTGGCACCTGAAGTGGAAGCTCATGCCCGGTATGAGGCTTTACTCGAGGATTCTACGATTGATGCTGTGATCATTTCGGTGCCATATCAGGAGCATGCGGAAGCCACGCTGGCGGCACTGGCAGCAGGCAAGCATGTCTATCTGGAGAAGCCGTTCACTATCACTCTCGACGAAGCGGTTCGGGTTCGTGATGCCTGGAAGAATTCTGGTTTGGTTGGATCGATGGGGTTCAATTACAGATTTAATCCGTTGATCTCAAGACTGCACGCGGCGGTTCTTGCTGGCCAGACAGGGAAGCCAGTTTGCCTCAACACCTCTTTTTCGTTTGCGCCACATGGGGGAGTGAACTGGTCGATTACGCGCCATGGGGAATTTGGTGCGTTGTTCGATCTTGGGCCCCACGAAATCGATCTGGCGAGGTTTCTGACAGGGGATGAAGTCCGCCGCGTCTTTGCGCGCCCGCGCAGCGTGCTTGGCGCGAACGACACTCTATCGCTCGAGATGGAGATGGACAGCGGGATGCTGGTGAAGTCACTGGTGTCTTCTAACTGCATCGAGGAACACTGTGTCATGTTCTATGGCACGGAAGGAAAACTGACCTGCGACCTGACGCGGACGCCAGGGCTGACCTTTCAAGCGAAGAAGGCGGGGCCTGGGCGACTGCTCCAAGACTTGTGGGGTGCAGTGGGCGAAGTGGGACTGATCCTGGAGAAGTTGCAATCGCCCTGGAACGAGCCGGGTTTTTTGGGATCCGTCAAACACTTCCTTGATGCGGTGAGATCGGGCCAGCAGTCCAGACCCAGTTTTGAGGATGGATTCAGAACGCACCTTGTGATTGAAGCGGCGAAGCGATCCATGGATAGTGGTCGCAGCGAAGATGTGGTTTCCCTTTGAAGGTCCTTCTGATTCACGACTACTGTTCGCTAGACGGCGGGGCTGAGGCCGGCACGCGGACGTTGCAGCGCGGACTCAAGGAAATCGGAATTGAGGCGAGGGTATTTGCGGCGAACACGGGCACCAATGAGATCGCCGATCACCTGTGCTTTGGCACTAAGGGCAGCTTTCGAACCTTGCTGCAAACTGCCAACCCGTCGGCGTGGCTTGAACTGCGAAAGCTGCTTCGCGAATGGAAGCCCGATGTTGTTCACGTGAGGATGTTTCTCACTCAGCTGTCTCCGCTGATCCTGCCGCTACTCAAAGAATTCCCTTGTCTTTATCATGCGGTTTGGTATCGCGCGATTTGCCCAACAGGCACCAAGGTATTGCCGGGTGGCCGGGAATGCGACAAGCCGGCCGGCCTCGCTTGCCTGGAGCATGGCTGCCTGCCGCTTTGGGATTGGCCGGTCTTGATGGTCCAAATGCGAATGCTCGCAGCTTGGCGGAGTAGCTTCGACGCGGTGGTGGTGAATAGCAACGCGGTGAAGGCGAAGCTGGAAGAGGCGGGCATCGCGCCTGTGGAGGTGATCTGGAACGGCGTGCCCGTAGGAGATGAACCTGTCGCGATGACGACAAAGCCACTCGCCGTTTTTGCCGGGCGGCTGGTGAAAGAGAAGGGCGTTGACGTTCTGTTGCGGGCATTTGCGCAAGTGCCTGAGGGGCGGTTGATCCTGGCGGGCTCTGGCCCGGAGGAACAAAACCTGAAGGCGTTGGCGATCGAACTCGGGGTGGGGAACCGTGTCACTTTCGATGGCCAGCTTGCGCCGGAGGCATTGAGGCGACGCTTCGCGGGGGCATGGGTGCAGGTGATTCCCTCGCAATGGGCGGAGCCATTTGGCATTGTTGCTGCCGAGGCCATGATGCGAGGCGCCGCAGTGATCGCGAGCCATGTCGGTGGTCTGCCAGAGGTCGTAGAGCATGGTGAAACGGGAATACTGGTTCCACCGGCGAATGTGGACGCATGGGCGCAAGCACTGGCAAGCACTTTAGGAAACAGAGACCAGTGTGAGCGAATGGGAGCCGCCGGGAGGGAGCGGGCCTTGCGTCTTTTCAGCGAGGCCACCTGGGTAGCGCAGTTTGCGAAACTGTATGAGAATTTGAGACAGAAGAAGCGGAGGGATGCAGTTTGATTCGAAGACCGACCATATCGATTGTTCTTGAAGGGTTCAATGAAAGCCGGGAGCGCGGCACTTCGGACAACACGATTGGGGCGTTGCGCCAACAGGATTTTCCTCTCGGTGAAGTGGAGTTGATCCTGGTGGGATCGGCGCATCAGACCGAAGAGTGGGCACCGCTGTGCGAGAACCCGCAGCCGTTTTGCGCGGTGAAGGCGATTGCCGCCGATGGTGCGACTTACTACGAGTTGAAGAACAAAGGAGCGAGCGAGGCGACGGGGGAGATCATTGCCTTTACAGACTCTGACGTGTTTCCCGAACGGAGCTGGATCTCGTCGATTGTTGCCAATATGAGAGGCGGCGGTGATGTGTCGGTGGGGTTGAGTTTGTTCCAGGATGAGGGCGGCTGGACTGCGAAATCTATCTTTCGACAGATGGCAGTCTCCTGTACGTTCGGCTATATTTTGGGGCCCGACCATGGCGAAGGAGTTGTGGTGAGAGGCTTTATGGACCACAACGTGGAGATGAAAGCTGAGGTACTGGAACAACAAAAATACAGGACAGATTTCGGGAGGGTGCTAGCGTCGCCACTGTTGTTCCGAGAGCTTCAGCGGCAGGGATGCAAGATTCGTTTTGCGGGCAAGCAAGCAGTGGTGCATCATTTTGGTTGGTTTTACTGGCTGCAGAAACTCCACTTCCGCTACGGCTACGAGGTTTATCGATTGCGACGTCTTGATCAGCATTTTCCCAATCCGTGGATTGGCAAGACGGGAATTTTTGAACCGCTGGTAACGATGGCCTGGCATATCTTGCTCGATGTGCCGAGGTGGTTTCGATTCTGTAGGGCAAGGGAGATTGCGAGCTGGAAGGCATGGATGCTGCTGCCCTTTCTTGTTGCTCTTTCAACAACAGCACGCGCGACAGAAGTGCTAGGTATGTACTCGACGATGCTGCGGCCTGAGTCGATGGCGCGTTGGGCGGAGTCGGTTTAGTGCTGGCGCTGGTAACGGGAGCGAATGGTCTTGTTGGGCGCAAACTGGTTGAGGATTTGCTGGCTCAAGGGGTAGAGGTCCGGGCCATGGTGCGCCCGGGGACACGAAGGGCTGCGCCGAAGGGGGCGACCGTAGTCTTCGCTGACCTACGGGACGAGGAGGCGGTAATAAAGGCTACGCAGGATTGTAGCTGGGTCTATCATTGCGCCGCTTCGACTCATGGTGCTCATGACTCCCTGGCCACCTTGTTTGCAGTGAATGTAGAGGGCTCACGGAATGTGGCCAAGGCAGCGCTGGCAAACAAAGTGAGGAGAGTTGTATATACAAGCACTGGTGCCGTGTATGGCCGGGCAGTTTCACGCCATGATATCGACGAGGAGACGCCTGTTCAGCCAGATTCTCCTTATGGGGAGTCGAAGCTGCAGGGCGAGAGAGTATTACTTGAGTTTCCGGATCTCCCCGTCGTAATCGTGCGCACTGTGACGGTGTGGGGGCCAGGGATGCAGGCCTGGGCGGAGTTGTTTCGAGTGGTGGCGGATAACCGGTTTCGCATGGCTGGAGCGGGAAGCGGGATGCATACGCTGACGCACATCGACGACCTTTCAGCTGGCTTAGTACGATGCGGCTCGACGCCTGGAGTTGAGCGACAGGTGTACGTGATGACAGGGCATGAAGCGGTTGCTCTGCGTAAACTGATGCAGATGATGGCTGAGGAGACTGGCGCGGCGCCGATCCGCGACGGCATCCCGGAAGCTCCGCTGCGGATCTATAACTGGATCAATCGACTGACGGTTCGCTCGTTCGGGCTGCGCGTGCCGAAGTCGGATCGGCTGGATTTTTTTCTGGGCGATCGAACTTTCAATATCTCCAAGGCGCGGCGGGAGTTGGGCTATCAGCCCCAATTTAGCGCGAGGGAGATTGTGAAGTCGACGGCGGATTATCTGCGACTGGAAGGATTGCTGCGTTAGCTGGATTGCCAGCCGGCCTGCGGTACAAGCGAATCTCCTTGGTGAGTTGAGTGGGCTGCCAATTCGCCAGTGCGGTGTCCATAAAGCCCTTATAGGGAAGCGGAGCGACGCTCGCTCGGGTGTGCTCAATCAGGCAATCGATGTGCTGAGTATCAAGAATCTGGGTTACGGCTGCTGCAGATTCTGCGAGTACCCGGTAATCTTCACCCATCCATCTGGAGCTTTGGAACAGTTTGGAACCCCTGCGGACAACAAGATGTGGGGATGGCTGGTGGATGGCGATCTCCCCAAGCCATGGACCTTCGCCAAAGAAGTTGGAGGTGATTAAGGAGACCGGACATGGCATGCTCAGGGTCGCCGCAACTGCAGGGACAAACCCAGTTTGCGGTTTGGGTCTGAGTGGCTGAAGAAGATGAGCAAAGGTAAGGGAAAGCAAACAGAATCCGATCAGTGGCAGCGGCTTCCATGACTTGATCAGTACTGCGGCCAAGAAGCAGAAAATCGGAATGACCACCATCATCAAACGTGTTTCGGCATGAGGCGAAATAAAGCTGAGAAAGAGCCAATGAGTCAACGGCAAGAGGATCATCGGAAGGGTCGAGAGGGATTTGATTTGCCGCCAAGAAGAAATGGCAAACAGGAAGACGATGGGGCCAGCGGCTAGCGCGATGAGGCGCGCATTCTTGATGGCGGAGTACTGAACCCTGCCGGGGAGGTCAGAGGTTCCGCCGGGAACCACTTCATGGACCATCAGGTCTCGCTGAATCCAGTACCAAGGCAGGACCAACAGAAGGATCAGAAGCATCGGCCGCAACAAGCCCAAATCGCGTCGAAACACAAGAAGAAAGAAGGGCATGAGCAGCAAGGGAAATGCGTTGCCTTTGGTGAGGCAGGCAGTAGCGGCAAGGAGAGCGAAGAGCAGACCGGATCGTGTTGATTGCGATTGAAACCATTCACAGGCGGCGAATGCAGCGAGAAAAACGAGAAGCGCTACCAAAGGGTCGGAACCAAACTCAATGGTTGAAGCCAGTGCTTGCGGCGAGAGAACAACGAGGAGACCGGCAGCAAGTGCAGCTGGCAGATTGACGCTGTGAAGACGACAAAACCAAACCGTTGCAGTACCAAGAGCAGCGGTAATCAAGACCGATAGCAGCATCACGGAAGTTCGCGACAGTCCAACAATCAAAAACCAGAAGGCCTGCACAAAGTAGAAGACTGGCGGCCAATGGCCGATGGCAACCCTTGGGTAGTGTTCGTAGTAGTCCCGAGCAAATGCCATCGGAGATTGACCTTGCAGCAGACCTTGAGCAAGATACTGATAGACCATGATGCCGCTGACGAGGTGAGAAGCCTCATCCGCGCCTGCGAATTCCGCATGAAAGCCACCGAGCCAGTACACAGGTACTAGAATCACGGCAGCAAACAGACAAAGGCAGTAAACAACTAACTTGGATTGCATTGGCAGTTGCGCTTATCCTAATAGTTTCACGTCTGGAGGGACTGTTGAAGCAGGAAGTAAAGGGGACGTCTGTCAAAACAGTGATTATTGGTGCAGGGCCGGCTGGGTTGTCCGCGGCTTATGAATTGATGCGGCATGGCTTTTCTTCCGTTGTGTTGGAAAAGGGAATGCAAGCGGGTGGGTTGTCTCGTACGGTCGAGTATCGAGGATTCTTGTTCGACATCGGGGGACACCGGTTTTTTACCAAAGTAGCGTTAGTGAAGCGGATGTGGCGGGAGATCCTGGGCAACGATATGCTGGTGCGGCCTCAGCTGTCGCGCATTTATTACGGCGGCGTTTTTTATTCTTATCCGCTCGAGCCACTGGAAACGGTGTTTAAGCTGGGCATCTTCGAATCGACGCTGAGTCTTCTGTCTTACATCAAAGCGCAGTTGTTTCCGGCCAAAGATGAAAGGGATCTTGAGGGCTGGCTGATCAATCGTTTTGGGAGGCGGTTGTACCGCAGATTCTTCAAGACCTATACAGAAAAAGTGTGGGGCATGAAGTGCACGGAGATTGGTGCGGAGTGGGCGGCACAGCGCATTCGTGGTCTTTCGATACCGGCCTTGATCTGGTCTGTGCTGGCAAAGATGATTCCAGGAGCCAAAGGACCTGGTTTGAAGACCCTGATTGACAGCTTCGAGTATCCAAGGCTGGGCCCCGGGATGATGTGGGAAAAGGCGGCAGAGATGGTGGGTGGCGTGGAGTACAACGCCGACGTTACCGCCATCGAGTGGGGTGGCGGCAAAGTGAACGCAGTGGTTGCTGGCGGGAAGACCTGGCGCGGAGAGCACTTTATTAGTTCCATGCCGATGCGAACGTTGGTAGAAAGTCTGGAGCCAGCAGGGCCTGAGTATTTGAATGCGGTGCAAAAGCTGCGCTACCTGGACTTCTTGACCGTTGCGTTGATTTTGAAGGTAGCGAACCCATTTGCTGATAACTGGATTTATGTGCATGACGAGGGAGTAAAGGTGGGGCGGATTCAGAACTTCAGGAACTGGAGCCCTGAGATGGTACCGAATGAAACCTCGACTTGCCTTGGGATGGAGTATTTCGTGTTTGAAGGGGATGCTCTGTGGTCGATGTCGGACAAAGAGTTGATCTCGCTGGCAAGGGCGGAGGTGGTGAAGCTCGGTCTGGCCAAAAAGGGAGACTTTGAGGATGGCTGCGTGATCCGGGAGCCGAAAGCGTACCCGATCTATGACGACAACTACGCGGTAGCGGTGGATGCGGTGAAGCGGTTTTTGCGGGAAGAGGCGAGCAATCTGCAGTGTGTCGGTCGCAACGGCATGCACCGGTACAACAATCAGGATCACTCGATGCTGACGGGCGTGCTGGCATCGCGGAACATCATGGAACTGGGAAAGCATGATCTCTGGCATGTGAACGCTGACGAGCACTATCACGAAGATGGGTTTCATTTGAGCCAGGAAGAAATCGACTCGATGGAAGCAATGCAGCCATCGACGCCCGAGAAGGTGAATGCCACGATATAGCGTGATCATTGCCGCCAAAGATGCGGCAAACGATGTGGAGGCGGCGGTTGGTTCGATCGTGGCGAGTTGGCCAGAGGGTGGAGAGGTTGTGCTGGTGGACGACGGATCGAGCGATGGAACTGGCAAGATCGCCGAGCGGGCTGGAGCGCGAGTGTTTCGCAATCTTCAGAACGAAGGGCCGGCGGCAGCACGGAACCGGGCGGTGGCGGAATCAAGCGGAAGCGTGCTGGTGTTCTTCGACGCGGATGTTGAAGTGCATGCCGGAGCGGTGGAGCAACTGGTGGCGCGGGTGGAGCAAGGCGATGTGGACGCGGTGATGGGGTCTTATGACGATGAGCCCTATGTGAAAACGCTGGTTTCGGAATTCCGCAATCTGTTTCATCACTATACGCACCAGACCGGAGACAGAGTGGCCATTACCTTCTGGACGGGATGCGGGGCGATGAGCCGGGCTGCGTTTGAGAAGGCTGGTGGATTCGACCCTGCACGGAGATGGCTCGAAGATGTGGACCTGGGGCTGCGGCTGAGCGACGCCGGAGGGAAGATCGAGTTGGATCCAGCCATACAGGTGAAGCACCGCAAGTATTGGACGTTGCGGAGTATGGTGAGGACGGACGTGCTTGGCAGGGCGATCCCCTGGATTGAGTTGATGCAGTCGCGGAAGGGCCTGCGGAATGATTTGAATACACGCTGGCGAGACCGGGTGTGTGCGGCGTTGGTCTTGAGCGGTGCCTTGTTGTGCTGGCGGGTGGAGGGGTTGGGGTTGCTGTTGGCGGCGACGGGATTGCGAGGGGATTGGCACTGGTTTCTCGTGAGAAAACGAGGACTCTGGTTTGCGTTGAGAGCGGTGCCGCTGCATTGGCTTTATCTGGGCTATTCGGCACTCACCTTTGCGTGGATGAAGGTCAGGGAAATCGGCCAGAAATAGCAGCGGGGATGCTAGCTTAAGAGAGCGGATGATCTCTTTTTCCAATATTCAAAAGCAGTACGGCAAGCAGTTGATTTTTGTCGAGGCGTCGTTTCAGTTAAACCCTGGCGAGAAGGTGGGGCTGGTGGGCCCGAATGGAGCGGGCAAGACAACGCTGTTCCGCATGATTATGAGCGAGGAAACGGCGGATGACGGGGACATCTCTGTTCCGAAGAAGATGACGCTGGGTTATTTTCGCCAGGATGTGGGCGAGATGGCCGGTCGGCCGGTGATCGATGAAGCGATTGCGGGCAGTGGGCGTGTTGGGGATCTGCATCATGAGCTGACTGAGTTGCAGAATGCGATGGAAGACCCGGCGCGGGCCGATGAAATGGACAAGATTCTCGATCGGTTTGGCGAGGTGCAGGAAGAGTATGAGCACCTGGGTGGGTACACGCTGGAGGCACAGGCGCGCGAAGTGTTGGCGGGGCTGGGATTTGCCGACGATCAGGTGGACGGAGATGTGGGGGCGCTATCGGGTGGGTGGAAGATGCGCGTGGCACTGGCGCGGGTGTTGCTGGGGCGGCCCGATGTATTGCTGATGGACGAACCGACGAACCACTTGGATATCGAATCGATCGTGTGGCTCGAACAGTTCTTGAAAGAGTATGAGGGGACGTTGTTGATGACGTCGCACGACCGGGAGTTTATGAATCGGATCGTGAACAAGATCATTGAAATCGACGAGGGCGAGATCATTACTTACTCGGGGAACTACGATTTCTACGAGCGAGAGCGGGCGATTCGAGAGACGAATCAGCAGGCGGCGTTTGCGCGGCAGCAGGCGATGCTGGCCAAGGAGCAGCGGTTTATCGAGAGGTTTAAGACGCATGCGGCGAAGGCGGCGCAGGTGCAGAGCCGCATCAAGGCGCTAGACAAGATCGAGAAGATCGAATTGCCGAAGAAGCGGCAGGTGGTGAAGTTTGATTTCCGGGTGCCACCGCGGAGCGGGGATCTGGTGGCTGTTGTGGAAGGCATGGATAAGGCGTACGGGCAG
The DNA here is from genome assembly GCA_016870995.1 of Acidobacteriota bacterium. Taxonomy (GTDB): domain Bacteria; phylum Acidobacteriota; class Terriglobia; order Bryobacterales; family Bryobacteraceae; genus Bryobacter. The sequence continues at coordinate 7,903 of VFZU01000034.1, read as the reverse complement.
AGGGTGATCTATCAGGGATTCAACTTCACGATCCGGCGTGGGGAGCGATGGGCGGTGATGGGGCGCAATGGCGCGGGGAAGAGCACGCTGTTGAAGATTATTGCGGGGGCGAGTGAGCCGGACCGCGGGATTGTGAAGCTGGGAGCGAGCCTTTCGATGGGGTACTTCGCGCAGCAGGCACTGGATATTCTGGACCCGGATTTGACCGTGATTGAGCAGTTGCAGAAGGATTTTCCAAAGGATGCAATTGGGTCGTTGCGGACGCTGGCGGGGGCTTTTCAGTTTTCGGGTGAAGAGTCCGACAAGAAGATCCGGTCGTTGTCGGGGGGCGAGAAGTCGCGGCTGGCGATGGCGAGGATGCTGTATCATCCACCGAATTTTCTGGTGCTCGACGAGCCCACGAACCACCTCGATCTAGCGACGAAGGAAATGCTGGTGGAGGCGCTGAAGGACTTCGAAGGAACGATGATCTTTGTGTCGCACGACCGCATGTTCTTGCGTGGGCTGGCTTCGCGAGTGCTGGAGTTGGGTGGGGAGACGGGTCAGGAGCGGGAGCCGCGGCTGTACCCGGGGAGCTACATCGAGTATGTCGAAGCTCTGGGGCATGAGGCGCCGGGGATTCACGCCTGATTTGACGGATTGCGTGGATTGGCTTTCAGTAAACTGGCAGCTATGAATGCGATCTTGATGTTGAGCGCGGCGTTGATGGCGGCTGTGCCAGAGACGCCGGAGACCCCTTTCAAACTGGCGACGATTGAAGTGGGTGGCAAGGGGCCAGTGCTCGCAATGTTGCTCGATCAGGATCGGGTGATTGTTGAAATCGCGACCGCGAATGCCTATGTTACGCGGGCCGCAAAACTTAAGGCGGTGAAGTTTCCGGGGGAGATGCGGGATCTGATCGAACAGTATCCTTCCGTGCGGGGCAGGCTGTATCAGATCGCGAATTATCTGAAGCGTGAAGGCAAGCCGGCGTTTGCTCATGAATCGACGAAGGTGAAGTATCTGGCGCCGGTGAAGTATCCGTGGAACCTGCTGGCCGCGGCGGCGAATTATCGGGCGCATGCCGAGGGGATGGGCGCGAGGCCGATGTCAGCGGCGGCGGCCAAGGGCGGCGGTGGCGGTGGGTTCAACGCGGCTGCGGCTGCGCTGATCGATCCGGACCGCGATGCGCCAATATTTTTTGCCAAGTCGCCGCGGTCTTGCATCATTGATCCCGGCTCGCCGTATTTCATCGCGGAAGGTCGTGGGCGGGTGGACTGGGAAGGTGAGATGGCGATCGTGATGGGGAAGACTTCTTACCAACTGACGAAAGAGAACTCGCACGATGCGGTGTTCGGGTATAGCATTCTGTTCGATTTGAGCGATCGTGGCGGGCGGCGGCGTGAGCAGAATATGTTCCCCGGAGCGAACTGGTTTGAGGGCAAGAGCACGGATCGCGGAGCTCCCTTCGGGCCCGTGATTGTGCCGAAGGAGTTTCTGCCGAATTATGACCGGCTGAAGATTGTGACGCGGGTGAATGGGGTGGTGAAGCAGGATGGCACGACGGCGGAGCTATTGTGGAAGGAGCATCACATGCTGATGTATCTGACGTCGATTCTGACGCTGTATCCGGGGGATGTGATTGCGACGGGGACGCCGTCGGGGACGGGGATGGAGCGGCAGGAGTTTTTGAAGGCGGGAGATATGGTGACGATTGAGATCGAGGGGATTGGGAAGTTGGAGACACCGTTTCAGAGTGCGGCGCAGCGGGGGAAGTAGCTTTCGGGTGGGGATTGTTGCGACAATTTGAGAGCGAGGGCCCTTAGCACAACGGTTAGTGCAGCGGACTCATAATCCGTTGGTTGTTGGTTCGAATCCAACAGGGCCCACCACACATAAATCCTATCCATGCAATTGCTTGCCAGCCTTCAGCGGCCCTCTATTGGACCATCTCCAACTGGCCTTGTGTGCCTATAGTGTGCCGCTCCTGCTCCGCTGTGTGCCGCTCGACGCCCTGAAGGTATTCCGCCAGCCGCGCCGCCCCCTGCCTGATATCGGCTTCGGAGACCACGTTGTACCGTTCAAAAACGCTTCGTGATTTGTGGCCGCTTATCCGCATTGCAACAGATTCGGGAGTACCCGCCCGCACTAAATTGCGCACGGCGGATCTGCGAAGGTCATGGAAGAGCTTGGTAGGTTTCCCGCCCTCATCCACCAGCCCAGCACGCTTGCAGGCTTCATTCCACGATTTGTAGAACCAATCCAGCTTGTCGCCGTTGTAGTGGAATACCCAAGGGCAGCCAGGGTGCGCCTGTAAGGTGCGTTCCCTTTGCAGCTTCAGCACTTCTAGCGCCTCGGGTGCCAAGTGGATAACGCGGGCCTCGCCGTTTTTCGTGGTGTTGACCTCAAGGCGGATACAGCCCGCCATCAAGTCTACTTGCTCCCACCGCATCGAGAGAATTTCCCCTCGACGGCATCCGGTGTAGTAGCCAACGACAAGCACAGGTTTCAAGTGGTCTGGCAGCGCCGCCCGCATCGCGAGGTATTCACCATGCTCAAAGAAACCCACCCTTATGTTAGATTCCCGAAACAACTTGATATGCGGCACCGCATGAACCTTTGCCGGAGTAGCCCGCGCCGCCAAATTGAAGGACCGCTTGAGCAGACTCAACTCCCTGTTGATCGTCGCCAGCGCCGCGCCCGCCTCTAGCCGCGTGTCGCAATAATTCGCAATGGTGGCAGACGTAACTCGCGCCGCCCGCATCGCCCCGAAGAATGGCCGAAGATGCAACCTGCATTTCTCGTTGCACCATTTGGCATCCTTGCCATTGAGCCGATAGTCGCGCTCCAAGTCATCCAGCAATTCACTGACGAGTACGCGGTCTATGTCGATGAGTTGCGGCCCTAGGCTTCGCTTGGTGAGCATGTCGGCCAACGCCTTTTCAGCGTCCCGCCGCGCGCCGTGAATCGTCCGGTTTTGGTAGCAGCGTTTGCCGTTGCCATCCCTGCCGACGAATACGCGAACTAGCCATGTACGCTCGCCCCTGTTGACAATTTGCCCGGCCATTAAACGGCCTCCAGTGCGCTGGCAAGCATTTCAGGCTGGCACCTTGCCGCTGCGTTGACGTGGTGCTGCATCACGGCCAGTTCATCGCGCCAGTCTTGAAGCGCAAGCTCAGCCCTTGCAGGGTCGAGCAAGCCACTGTCGTATAGGCTCAAGACGCACTGAATAAATTCCGCCTCGGGTGATGTGTGTTCGCTAGCCAGGTCGGCTTCGAGCCTGCCTAATGCGGTGCTCAATGTGGGCTTCATGAGGTTCTCCTTTTTCGTGTCTGGGTTGATATGCGCCGCCACGCCCGGTCCGAGTGCTGTGCGGCAGGACGTGAGAAGCGGGTCGCCTAGCCGCGTGTGGTGCGGTTGCTGAGGCTGAAAACTTGTGGGGTATGCTTGCCCGATTGGGCAGGGTGAATGGGAGAATAGCTAAAGGCCATTTCGCGGTTACCTCGCGGATTGGTTTAGGGTAGTGGCTCGGTGCTAGTAACACCAGCCACGCCCGTCACGATACCGCCACTCCCCACCGATGTCAAGCCTCTAATCGAATTGCCTATTTTGGTTACGAATACATGAGCTTGCACAAGTGGTAAAGGCTTCGCATCCCTAGAGAATCCTCACACCCCTAACCGATTGAGGGGAAGTCTATGTAACTGCGGCGGCGTTTTCCGGCTTCATCGCGCGGTTCCCACCGGAGGGTCGTGAACTTTCCAGCGCTGGCAGGGACACCCTTGCAGATGCCCCGCCTTCGCGCACAATGGAACGCAGGTGCATTGCATAAGCTGCCCAGCCTATGTATCCATCCGCCCGCCGCGATGCCCAAAAGTCGCTCTCTGGCGATGCCAAGGACCATCAAAGCTCTCTCACATCTGGCATTCGTTGCCTGTCTCTCCATCGGTGGATCAGCTTCCGCGCGTTTGCAGGTGCGGGGAAGCTCTTCATGGTGTCCGTCTCGACGCTCCCCGGCCATGCGTTCGTTTTGACCTGCACCAGAACAACGTCAGTTGAGCCGATGCCGACGATGTCCCAAGCGCCCAGCGATGCCGCCGCTCGGGTGCAGGAGTAGCCCGCCGATTCGAGCAAGCGCATAGAGCGATGTTCGTTTCGTGTGCCTTTGGCCTTCGCGTTCAAGCGGCCACCTCCCCAGCTAGCGCTTTCGACCGCTCAAGCGTAGCTCCTTTACCCATTGCAGTTGAGTTCCTTTGAGTTTGTCTGAATGGGGAGAAAATGTTGGTTATGCACTCTATGTAGGCACTTTCACAAGTTTGTATAGGAATTGAATTATGGGAATAAGTGGGAGAGGGTACATGCCCTACATAAAGTGCATCAAAATTCATCCTGCTCCCCCATTTCTGGCCTCACACTGACGCCCAAATAACGATTCCCTTCGGTGATTCTCTTCTTTTCGATGCCCTTCGCGGCGAGGTACTCAGACAACGCTGCGGACCGTTGTTCCCTCTCGCCGGATTCTGCACACCACGCCCGGTAAGCATCCTGAATCCGCTTCGCCGCAACGGTTGCGCCGTCGATGAACATGAGACGATCCTCGACGAATCGGCCCAACTGGTCGGACTGCCGCCTGTATTCGTCGGTGGCCTCGGTTACAACTTCCGGCGCCTCAAGTCCAATTTCGAAGTAGCGCCTCGCTCCCTCGATGACCCACGCCAGAATTCCTTCGCGCTCGGCCTTGAGCCTTTGCGGGAGTGTCACGTCTTCGCGGCCTGCAAAGCTCACGCGGAACGGTATCAGCCGCATCCGCCGCCAGATGGCCGTCTCGGTGCCGCTAATTTCCGGTGCGTGATTTGTACTCAAGAACAGCTTCGCTGTGCTTCGGAATGTAATAGGGTTCTGGTGCAATACGCGCGCTGAGATTGTGTCGCCGCCGCTCACACGCTTAACCAGAGCCTCATCGAATGGCGTGTTACGGTTAGCCTCTTGACTGAAGACGAAGCGCTTGCCCCGCATTAACGCCACATCAGGACGCGGCCGTTGTAGGTCATGAGCCCTTGCTAGGGTATCGGCCCCGATTGCCAAACCATACTCGCCGAAAACCTCGGCCAATGCCTCCACGATGAGACTCTTACCGTTGCGCCCTGTGCCAATCAGCATGTGAAAAACGTGCTCGCGGATTAAGCCCGTCGAAGCGTAGCCCACCATTCGCTGAAGATACTCAACCAACTCGGGATTCGGTGCGAAAATCTGGCCGATGGTACTGACCCAGACCCGCGCGGGTGCCGATGCCGAATAAAGGATGTCGATGAGCCGCGTTATGAGGTCCCCGGCCCGATGCGGGTGAAGTTCGCCAGTGCGAAGGTTCAACGTACCATTCGCGACGTTGAGAAGCTCGCCGTCGGTGTCGAATGTATCGAACGTAGTACCGATGGCTTCCACCGCCGCCAGCCTCGACAACACGGCCTTCGTACCTGGGTCTTGTTGCACGCGCCAGCCCGCCTTCATGGCGTGTTTCGAGAGCCCGGCAGACATCCCCGGTGCTCGCTCGTAGATATCGCGGCCCACATCCAGAATGAAGCGCTCGACGATTTTGTTAGCCGCCTCGCCGCGAATCCAGCGCCGCCCGTCGAATGCAAGAAACTCGCCAGTGTCCAATGCTCGCCGTATCCCGTCGCCGTGAAGCTTCGCCACTAGCTCCGCTATCCCAGCGTCGGTGAAGTCTAGCTCGGTAAATTCGGCAATTTTGCCTTGTGGCTCTTCGACCTTTGCCAGTGCGGTTGATGGTGCCCAGTTCGGCGCTGCAGCCACCAACTGCTCAAGCTCGGCCCGCGTACCGCCAGCCGCTATATAGTCGGACACGTCGCCTTTCTCCAGCAAGCCGGGAAGCGCAACCACTCGCACCGACGCCGCAATGGGCTGCAGGATCTCCGCCACCTCGGCCGAGAATTTCCGGCCCGCCGTGTCGTTGTCTGGGAGGAGAACAACATCGCGGTTCGCGAAGCAATTCAGCCACTCGGCAAACTGGTTAGCCCCCGACGCGCCGCCAGCTTTACAAGTCGCAACGAATCCCAATCTCTCGACCGTTAAGACGTCTTTTTCGCCCTCGACGATGTAGACAGGTTCGTTCGGATCAGCGGCTAACAGTCTGGGCAAATGGTACGGTACGCGCTCGATATCCCCGACGCCAGTGGCCCATCCGCCGCGCGCGGTGGGTCGCTCCATGACGAAGGTCTTATCGCGTCCCTCGTAACCCGGTTCTTTGCGGACGGCGCGGTAGAGAACCTTTCCGCTTTCGTCTTCGTAGTTGTAATAGGCGACGGGTTTGGGTTCGCCCTTTGGCTTCGCTGGCTTCTGCGTGCTTACGCGTTGCGATGGTTGCCGAACGCCCGCCGCCTCTAGCGCGGTCAAGGCTTCGCCAATGCTGCAGCCAGTGATTTCTTTGTATAGCGTTGCCGCATCGCCCCCGGTGCCAGTTGAGTGACAAAAAAACTTGGTCCCGTCTTCGCTTTCGGTGCAATTGGGATCATTACTTCCAACCCAACTGCGCGAGAAGCGCCGCCCTTTGGGTGCGGGTTGCCTGGTGAGCCTGAGTACTTCAGCGATGGAGGTCTCTGTCATTCAGCCTCCCGACGCCATCCGCCCGGCAATGCGGAACCGCCAGCATCGATCCACGCCTGATACTTTGTCTCGTTAATGAGGATCTTGCGACCTAGGCGAACTGCTACGCCAATGGGTAGTACGCCTTCGCGCACTGCCGTATAAACTCGCTGTGGGGTGCCGAATTCGTTTGGATGCTTTCGGCAAAAGTCGTTTACTCTAGTCAGCATTTTTCAACCTTTAGGATCAGATTCGAGAACTCTTGATCGCTCCCGTGATTTGATCGTAGGCTGAGTAATTAGGACGGCGAACCTTGTGGCGTAAAAGTCCGAATTATGAACCGCGTGGCCTGCCCTTGGGTGCCTCTGGCAGGGGGATGGCTAGCTCCTCAGCAAGTCGCCTGATCGCCTTTCTGACGGCGTCGGCAGTTGCGCGAGGTCTCCCCTTTGAGCCGATATCCTTATACGTCCAGTTGCGACATAAATATTGGATGAGCCATTTGAAATGAACAGGATCTCGATCCTTCGCCACCTTCAATCCACGCTCTGCGGCCAGTTGTTGAGCTTTTGTGAAGTGCTGCTCGATTGCAGCTTTGAGGTGTTGTTCAAGTTGGACTTGATATTTCTCGCGCGATTCCCCGTTCAACTCGAAGCCCCGAAACTCGAAACGGAATGGTTCTGATGTCACAAGCCATCCCGCTCGATTACGGTCAGCACGATATTCATCCTTGAACAACTCTGGGAATTGATCGAGGTCGCCCAGAGAATCGAGTAAAGCATCAACAATCCATTCGCACTGGTCAAACCTATATCGCCGAAGCCACTTCAGAAACACGTCACGAAACGGCTGCAAGTCCGGCCAATTATCTGCAAGAGACTTTAGATCGAGAAACTCCTGGAATACATGCCCCTTGAATTCCTCAAACGCTTTTGGGCATTCCTTAAAAAACGTCTCCAGAACCTCCGCTTGCCATTCTTGAAGTTCGTTATTTTCTACGTATTCTGCGCCACGGAATGAGGCAACCTTCTCTGTGGATCGAGCGTGCATCGGTTCCTTTCCGATGACCTGAGTTGGTGTAGCCGCCAGCGCGTCAGGTTCACGCGCGTTCGCTCCGTCGAGCTAGGCGGCCTCAGTCTAAGTTTCGCGCAAATTGCGGATGATTCCTAAGGCTCCGTAGTGCTGTCAAGACGTCCAAACTTCGTCCAGCGGATTCATAGTATCTCGACCTTCAGTTAAGCCCTTCGCCTCGATATAAGGTTGCTTTGCCCAAGGCGCGCAGCGGTCAAGGCCAAGCGCAGCTTGCCCGTAGGGTCGCCTTGACGGC
>VFZU01000033.1 GCA_016870995.1 Acidobacteriota bacterium | reverse complement strand
ACTGGGTCGAGGCAATCCGGTATCTCAATATGACGCAACTCTCAGACCACAGAAAGGAGCAGTTGAGAAAACTCGAACAAGCCGCCTGACGGCGGTGGGACTCTACATTACTGGATGCAAAGGAGGGGCACATCCCCTCCTCTGCACTCCTCCCCTAAAAGCCCAGAAAGGCAGCATTGGCCAAATTCGTAATTGCAGAACTTGACATACACAACTTGAGTCAATTGTGCGCTCGGAGCCATACCGCAGTGCAGACTTTGAAAACCCCACTCCCGCCTTCGAACTCTCGGCACAGTTTACGGATCCCACTCGTTTGGCAATATCACGCGCCCTTTCGCGGACGGAAGAGTTTTTCTTTGAGGTGGAAGCAATTGCAGGCTTCGAAAACAATTTGTCCTGCACACTCTCTCCTGATAGGACCGGCATCGCAGCTGTTTTTGACCGCATGCCCTCTCGTCCGCGAGACTGGCCAATCAAGATCCTCGTTACCGTTGGTCCACTTGCCTCGATCGGGCAAAGTCCCCTCACTATTTCTTGTACGGGGCGCGGAGTGACCAAGACAGCTGTACTGCCACTATCGGTTTTCTGAAAAGTGAAAGGGGCGATCTCGTGAGATCGCCCCCTTTCACATTACTGATTCAGCCGTTAGAACGACAGCCGCAACGCGAACTGCACTTGCCGCGGCGTGCCCACAATGCTGTTGATGATGCCAGCGTTCGGGTTGCCCACAGCAGGATTCGGCAAGTCAAACTGCGCATGGTTCAACAGGTTGAAGAACTCCGCGCGGAACTGCAGCTTGAGGCTTTCGGTGAACAGGAAGTTCTTGAACATCGAGAAATCCACGTTGGTGCGGCCTGGGCCACGCAGGATATTGCGGGCGCTGTTGCCGAAGGTGAACACTGCGGGAGTGCCGAAGGCCGCTCCGCTGGCTGCCGTGCCAAGCGAAGTGTCGAACCAGCGAGCAATCGTTGGGTTCTCAAGCTCGCCTGACTTAAAGCGATCCGGGCGGCTGCCACCGGCGTTTGATACCGAAGCGGCCAGCACTGGAGTGAAAGGCAACCCACTCTGCGCCGCGACGATCATGTTCGTATCCCAGTTGCCGATCAGGTTGTCCATCAGCTTATTGCCGGTGGAAAACTTGCGGCCTTTGCCGAAAGGCAGTTCATAGTTCATCGAGTAGACCAAACGATGCGTGATGTCGTGGCCCGAGGTGCCTCTGTCCGCGTTGCGGAAGCGGCGATCCTGCGGGAGCGGTCCGTTGTCGGCACCGCCAAATTGATTGGCCACGTTATCGATCGAATGCGCCCAGGTGTAGGCGGTGAGGAACCCGAGGCCGTTCGAGAAGCGGCGTTCGATCGTCGACTGCAACGAGTGGTAGGAGCTCAGCCCGTCCGACACGTTGTAGTCGATGTTCACAATGCCAGGTGCTCGCGAAAACAGCGGACGCCGCGGCGCCGGAGCTCCGGCGCCAGGAACCGGCTGATTGAAGTTGAAGACGTTGTCCAGTCTGCGGCCCATGTTGCCGACATAGCCAACCTTGAACACCAGTTCTTTCGGCAATTGCTGCTGCAATTGCAGGTTGTACTGCTGAGCGATGCCCGAACGGAAGTTCGTATCCACACCGAGGAAGTTGCCAACCGGGTTGGCTACTGCCGCCGCAAAGTTGAGGCTCGGGATGGGAGGCAGGCCATCGCTGACGCGCCGCGGATTCGCCACGAACTGATTGATGTCGATCGTGTTGATCGGGCCGAAGGGCAACTGCCGGTGCCGACGCAACATCACCGATTCGCTACCAGCGGGGTTGTAGAAGATCCCAGCGCCGCCGCGAAGAATCGTGCCAGGCCGCAGCTTGTAAGCAAAGCCAACGCGAGGCGCCCAGTTATTCTTGTCGCCATTCACGCCGGTGCGAGCATCCGTGTTGAAGCCCGAGATCAGAAGCTGAGCCTGGACCACGTCGTAATTCGTCCAACGATTCGTCACTTCCACCGAAGGCGTGTCGTACTCATAACGTACGCCGTAGTTCAGTGTCAGCCGATCATTGACGCGCCAGTCGTCCTGGAAGAAGTAGTTCGATTCCCAGATGCGAATGCCAGGAGCAAACAACGTGAAGTCCTGCTCGATGGTGCTCGCTGTTCCAAGAAGCAACCCTGCGATGGCGTCGCCAGTTGTGGCCACGTTGTTCGGGTTATCCGTAAAGGTTCGCGAGAAGTTGAAGCGGCCATTGCCGCGGTTGGTTTGGTACTGCGTCACCTGCCGGCGGCGGAAGTCGGCGCCAAACTTCAAGGTGTGCCGACCGCGAAGATTCGTGAAATTCACACCCGGGTGATAGGTGTTCTCGATGCGGATAATCGGCAGCGATCGCGTCTGCCCGATCCCGGTGTAACCGGCGGGAGAGAAGATCGGAATACCGTCCGAATTCGGTCCCTGATTCGATCCGCGCACACCCAGCTTTTCGCCAAGCTGAGCACCCGGAGTCGCCCCTTCCTGACGGAAGTTCAAAGCGAACCGATTGAAGCCCATGCGTGCTTCCATGATGAAGGTCGGGTTGATGGTGCGCACCCAGTTGAGAACCGAGTGATAAGCCTTCAGCGCCGAGGCGCCTGCAAAGGTATCTTCGTTGCCAAGGCTCACTGGTTCGCTGATGCCAGCCAGAGTGACCGGTGCAAACGTCGAAGGCCGGGTTGTGGTTGTATTCTGCTGCGAGTAGCGCCCGAAAACCGTATTCTTTTCGTTCCAGTTCCAGTCGCCACGCATGTCGCCTTGATCCCACTGCTGCTTTTCACCAGGGTTGGTGACGTGATTATTCACCACACCAGGGCGCTGCGCGATCGGGTATGCGTTGATCAGGCGAGCCATGATTGGGTCGAATCGGTTGGCCGGAATCGTGCGGTTCGCGAAGGGCTGCCGGGTAAATCCGGTCGCCGCTGTCGAATCGGCGCGCAAGGTGGCCGGGTCAAAGATGTCGCGCAATTCAGAGAAATTCCCCTGCCGCATCAGTGCCGTTGGCACTGTGTTCACGAAGGTGCGCTCCTGGCTCCGGCGGTAGCCTTCATAGTTGGCGAAGAAGAACAGTTTGTTCTTGATCACCGGCCCACCGAGCGAGGCTCCAAACTGGTTCTGACGCAGCTTCGGCTTCACAGGAGAGAAGAAGTTCCTTGCGTCCGTCGCGTCATTGCGTAAGAAGTTGTACGCGCTGCCGTGAAACTGATTCGAGCCTGACTTGGTGATCACGTTCACGGTTGCGCCCGAGTTGCGTCCCTGGTCAGCGCTAAACAGATTCGTTTGAATTTTGAATTCTCGCACCGCCTCAACCGACGGCCGCAGAACGATCGACAGCGTCAGTCGTTCATTGTTGTCGATACCGTCCCACAAGAAGTTGTTCGAGCCTTCGCGGTTGCCGTTGGCAAAGATTTCGCTACCCGGCCGCAAGTCGTCAGGACGATTGCCTGACATGATCGTGCCGCGGCTGCCAAACCCGACGCCCGTGACACCCGGGCCAAGCGTGGCAAGCTGAACGAAGTTGCGCCCGTTCAAAGGCAATTCTGCGACTTGCCGCTGTTCGACGACCTGACCGATTGAAGACGTGTCACTTTCAATGAGCGGGTTCGAGGCACGCACCTCAACCGACTCGGTTACGTTGCCCACTTCCAACTGAAAATCAAAGCGAGCCGTCTGATTGACTTCGAGGCTGATGTCTTGGAATACAGGCCGGAATCCCGACTTGCTCGCGCTCACCTTGTACGGCCCCGGCGGCAACAGGGGGACCGTGAACAGGCCATTTTCATCGGTGATCACATCCCTTGATACTTGCGTTTCAAGGTTTTGTACCGTGACCTTTGCCGCACTCACCGCAGCGGCTGATTTATCGGTAATTGTGCCTGTGACAGAAGACGAGTTCTGAGACCAGACAAAACAAGTTGCTGAAAGAAGCAAAATTGCGAGGCGCAACATGGAATTCCTCCCAAAAACGTTTGTGAAAATTACATAAAGTTATGCAAGTGCACTTAGTCTATCGTCTTTGGAGGGAATTGTGAATCGGCTGAATAAAAAGTTAAAAAACGATCTGGGCCTTCTTGGCTTCGATCCTTTCGGGGTCCATTCCCGGGGACTTCTTAAGGTCGGCAAAGGTCTTCAGCTTGCCAACCTTCTCGCGATGCGCAAGGAACGCCGACGACTGCGAACGTTTTAGGCTGAAGCGGCTTTCCAGTTCAATGGCGGATGCCGTATTGACGTTGATCGGGGGCATCGCATCAGCCGGGTAGTGCTTTGCCAGATACTCGGCCACGATCGCCAGATCTGATTCTTTGGACTTCATCCCGAAGCCAACCATCTTGGCAATCGTATTATTCCAACCATTGATGTCCTGCCGCAGCGAAATGGAACGTTCAATTTCGTGGCAAGCTTTGCAGTTCTTGTCGGTCTCCGTCATGCCGGGCCCTTCAACCAGTTGGGCCGAGAGTGCCAGCGGTGCAAGAAGAATCAGATAACGCATATTCATCATTTTATCTAGTGCTCCATGTAGAAGCCAAAGGCGTACTGTGTGCCATCGGCTGTGCTGATATAGACCCGACCCCCTCCGGCAGCCAAGCCGCCTGAGCTGACGTAGCTTTGCAAGGTGGTGCCGCTGTTGTAGAGCTCCTTACCGGTCGTTCCTTCCATGGCATAAAGGACGGCTTTGCCGCCTTTTGCGTTGCCAGGTGCCGCAGCAAAAACTACACCGTTCACAATCGTCGGCGTGATCGCACTGGGAATCTCCCGCGAAGTCCAGCCCGCCTCGAAGCCTTTGTCGGTCAATTTCAAGGCAGTGACATTGGTCGCTGTTGGCACAAGCACCCAACGTGTCTTGCCTTCGTCTTCCCAACTTGCCAGCGCCGTCGCTTTGTTTCCGGCAATCGCGTTCGATTTCGTGACCAACGCCATGGTCTCGGCGTTTACGACGTGAACGCTCCCGTCTGCTGTGGAGGCAGCAATATAGTTCTTACCCTTGAAGTCGAACACAACTGGCGACGAGGTAAAGCTGCTCGCCCCTGCTTCGTAGGCGGCGCGCTGCTCGAGCGTCCCTTCCTTAAGTGCTACCAGTTGATTGCCGCTGGTTGCGTACAGCTCCCCTTCAGGTCCCACGGCAAAGCCCGGGGATCCTTCTATGTTCTTGCCGGTTGCCTTCCAGTGCGAAACCTTTTTGGATTCGAGGTTGATGCCCCAGATTCCGTTCGCAACTCCATTGCAGCCATTAATCGTCGCGACGTAGGAATTGCCGTCAAACGTGGTTAAGCCGAGGGCATGAGCGCCAGCTGGCAGGAATTGCAATGGCAGCTTCGGCTCTTCGCCATTGGACACATACATGGCATGCAACATGCCATCGCTGGTGATTGCATTGACAAACAAGGGAGTCCGGCCAAATGGATTCGGCGGCGTTGCCACACGACGGGCAGGAGCCGCCCCAGCGGGCGCCGGAGCGGGCGGTGGAGCAGGGCGCGGGGCCATCCGTTGCTGCAGCGTCACTGCGCCTTCATACGGTTCGCCAACTCCAGACCTCGCAGGATTGGCTCTGCCTTGCCCGCGTCCCACATTTAGTGGATAGGGCACTTGTGTAGGCCGGGTAATGGTGGAAGTCATTCCGCCAGGGCAGGCGGGAGTGCCAGGCTTTGCCATCGACGTGCCCGCGCCATTTTGCCATTCGAGGCGCGCCAGATCGGTGTCGATGCCAATCGTCGTATCGCCAGAGCCGCCAAAGAAGCCCAGCGTCCTGAACCCGCGGTAGCTGATGTAGAAGTCAAGCAGCGCGGGAGAGGTCAAGGCATTCTGCTGCCGCGGCGTGTTTTTCGGCTTCATCTTCCATTGCAATTCGAAGCCGGGCTTGCGCATGGTCTGCTCGGAAATCTTACCGTCGAAACGAAGCCAATGCGAACGCTGGACATCGTTGCCAACGGTCATCCAATCATTGCCGCCACGCTGCGCCTGCAAAAGGGTCAGTGAAAGCAGCGTGCAAGCGGTCGTCTTCAGAACACGGGTCATCGACGGGGCTCCTGAAAATGAAATCATCGATACAAGATCATATCCCGAAAGCCCTTTGATAGGGGGAGTTTGTTGTATATTGGTAGTTTCGTAGAGATCTTTATGAAGAGCATTTTCATTTTCCTGATGGGTACGGTGCTGGCAGCGCAGCCAGCTGACTGGCTTACCGACGGCGGCGATCCACAACGCAACAATTGGCAGAAAAACGAGAAGCTTCTGAGTGTCTCGACTGTCAAGGATATTCAGCTGCTTTGGAAGATCAAGCTGGAGAACGAAACCCGCGCCATGCACAACTTGCTGCCACCCCTCGTGATCGGCAGCGTGGACACTCCATCTGGCAAAAAACTGCTCGCAATCCAGGCCGGTGTCTCCGACAACGTCTACGCCATTGACGTCGCAACTGGCAAGTTGTTCTGGCACACCAAGTTTGAAAGCACCTACAAAGATCCCGAAAACTTTCGTGGCCCCACAGTTCTTTGCCCCGGTGGCATGACGGCTAACGTCACGATCGGCCCGGCGGGCGCTGGCAAGTTCACCATTTATGCGGCTTCCTGGGACGGTCGCCTTCATCAAATCAACGCCGCAGATGGCAAGCACATCATGCCTCCCACCAAGTTCATGCCGCCCAACGGCAAGCCCTACGCGATGAACCTTTGGAAGAACGTGATCTACACCCACTCTGCGCAAGGCTGCGGTGGTAATCCCAACGTTGCTTACACCTACGATCTCGCAACGCACAAGGTTGGCAGCTGGGGGCCAGCCGGTGGTGGTATGTGGGGTCGCTCTGGCCCGGCCATCAGTGCTGTCCATGACACGATGTACACGGGTACTGGCGACGGCCGCTGGGATCCGGAAAACGGCGTCTATGGCAACGGTATGATCGGCGTTCGTCAGAACAAGCAAACCAAATCTCTCGACTTGGTCGACTACTACGGCCCATCAAACGCCGAGTGGCTCGTCAAGCGTGATCTCGACATGCAAGTGACGCCAACGATCTTCAGCTACAAGGGGCGCGAGTACATGGTGGATGCCAGCAAGGAATGCCGCCTCTACTTCATGGATACGGAATCAATCGGCGGCGACGACCATCGCACACCGCTTGAACGCACACCCCTGATCTGCAATGAAATTGTGGACTTCGCCGAAGCCGGTATCTGGGGCTCTCTCACCTCCTATGAAGACACTCAAGGCCAACGCTGGGTGCTGACTCCGTTCTGGGGCCCGAAGCATTCCAAGTACAAGGCTCCGATCGAGAACGGTCTCGTGAAGAAGGGCGCCATCGCGGCATTCAAGGTCGTCGACGGCAAGAACGGCAAGCCGACGCTGCAGCCTGCCTGGATCTCGCGCGACATGGATCAGGCCGAGCCACCCGTGTTTGCCAATGGCGTGATCTTCGCCTATGGCAGCGGTGAGAATACCGCCCAGGCCTTCCCCGATGTGGGCCTCGACTTCCGCCTCGAACGGCGCGCAGAAAAGTCCACTCACGCTGTGCTTTACGCGCTCGATGCCCAGACCGGCAAGGAACTCTGGAACTCTGGCAAACAGATCTCCAAGTGGAATCACTGGTCGGGCATCGCCGTCGCCAACGGACGCATTTACATCAATACGTTCGATGGCGAGTTGTACTGCTTCGGGTTGAAACAGTAGTGCTCCCGTGGTTGTTGCTGCTGGGTCTGCAATCGGACCCAGCGAAACTCATCGAGGAACTCGAAAAGGAAAACACCGCTTACATCCGGCTGCTCAGCGACTGGGGAAAACTGACGAAGTACGGCAGCGAGAATGCCGAACTTCGCGCTCCCAAGCCCGGCGAGAATCGGGTGGTCTTCTTTGGAGACGACGTCTTCGAGCAATGGCCAGACTTCTTCCCAGACAAGAAGGAGTACCTGAATCGCGGCATCTCGAATCAGGCGACACCCCAAATGCTGGTCCGCTTCCGCCAGGATGTCGTCGCGCTCAAGCCAAAAGTGGTTGTCATTATGGGCGGCACGAACGACTTCGCTGGCTATGCAGGCCCGGCCACAGAAGGCACCATTAGCGAAAACATCGTCACCATGGTGGAGCTGGCCAAACTCCATGGCATCCGCGTTGTCCTGGCTTCAGTGACGCCCATCTGTGATTGCGTCAAGATCCTAAGCGAACGTCGGCCTCCCGGCAAGATCCTCGGTTTCAACGGTTGGCTCAAAGGTTACGCCCGGCAGAGCGGCTCTGTGTATGCAGATCTCTATGCCGTCCTCGGACAGGGCCGCAACATGCGGAAAGAACTCACCACAGATGGCTTGATCCCGAACGCCGTCGGCTACGCCGAGATGACTCCGGTTATCGAAAAGGCTATCGCCGAGGCGCTGGCCAGGTGATCAACTACGAAGGCAAAGTCTTTCGGCCTGTCGTGAATTTTCCCAACGGTGAAGTCAACGCCGCCACAAGATTTCAATACTCCCAGGCGGAAGATCTCCTAACGGCCAGCTATTCTGGCGGTGGCATCCGCGAAGGCCAGATGGTCGGCAAAGTGCTGCCCAACGGCGAGCTTGAATTCTTTTACCAACACATGTCCGACGATGGATCACTCCTTAGCGGTCGTTGTCATTCGCGTCCGGAATACATGCCCGATGGCAGGCTGCGCCTCCATGAAACCTGGCAGTGGTTCACAGATGGCCAAAGCTGCGGAACTTCGATCGTCGAAGAAGAGGCAGCTAGTTGAGCTTTTCGCTCCGCTCCAGATTCGCCTGAATCTCTTTTTTCGACCGCCACACAGGGTGCAACTTCTTCTCACTCAGCAGGTGCAATTGATCGTCGATGTGCTTGCTCCCCGGCTGGCTGGCATTGCCATAGCCTAGAGCGCAATTCGCTTTTTGCGGTGAACCAAATTCGATTGCGCAAACGAAGGATTCCCCATGGACTGGATAGAACTTGTTTCCCACTTTCTTGCCGAAGGTCATCGTGCGAAACAGCCCCAGCCTTCCGGCGCCGCCATTGCCCGGCAAGTCCTTTGATCCGCGTTCGAATCTGTAGACATCGCCATACGGCACGTCGAGCGCGTTGTAATTTCGCATCGTTTCCTCGGCAGCCAGCTTGAGGGCCTCGAGCGCGGTTTCCATATCGCCAATGCCATAGCTGGAACCCAGGACATCCGCAGGGTTGTACGGCACCTTCAGCCGTTGATTGATGAAGTCACCCGTGCCAAAGTACTTGTCGCTCCAGGCCTGAAACAGCACTGCGCCTCGTGAGGTAGTGTCCAAATGGCGATCCCACTTCGCGAGAACCTCCAGCGCCCGTCTCGTGATGGTGTCGCCAGTACTGCCCTTTAGCAAATCGGGCAGTACGGCATCCGCCAATTCCACCCGGGTGTCGTGCTTGTAGCCGATCAACTCGTCATAAGTGATCGACTTGTCTTCAGTGATCATCCGGAGCGAACGCTTCGTGCGGAAAGTAGTTGGCCTGCTGTTGGGCGGAGCCACTGTTGGCGGAAAGCTCGCGGCATTCAACTGTGGCAAAGTGGTGTGCCACGGCTGTTCGTTCGCATTCTGATTAAATCCCGACTTCGGATCCTCAGACTGAGGCAATTCTTCCAACTTCAGATAATCGGTCCACAGATAGTCGGAACTGTCTCCCGGGAGCACCTTGGAATACGTCTCCCAATCGCCCTTCTTGCGCCGGGGAATCGTGCCATTGCAGACCAGATAAATGTGTCCCTGGTCATCGGCATAATTCGCATTCCACATCGGCACGGAAATCATGCGCATCGCATCTTTGAATTCGCTCAGGTTCTTCGCCCCGCCCATGCGGAACCACTGTTCGAGCATCTTGGGACGGTCGATCCCCGCAACTTTCATGGCTACAGTCACGCCATTCTGATCAAACACGACGGGACCGTGAATCGAGTGACGAGTGGTTTGGGATTCCGTCTTGAATGTCCCGTCTGGTTGCAGGACGCGGATCGTACTTGTCGTGCTGGTGAAATCCTTCCACGTGCCATCGAACAGGTACTGATTGCCTTTGACGGTCAGCTTGTAAAAGTCCACCGTGTCGATCGTATTGACGGTTCGCCCCCAGCCGGTATGCTCGTTGAATCCAATGACGGGCACGGGGAAGCCGATTTGCGGTGCGCCATAAAGGTTATAGCCTGGCGCATTCAAATGCACCTCCATGTAGGAATAGAAGCCTTCCCAGGCAAGATGCGGATTGATGATCAGCATCGCCTTGCCGGAGGCTGATCTGGAAGGCCCCACCGTCCAGGTGTTCGATCCTGCATCAGCGGGCGGGTCTGGAATCAGCCGTTGCAACTCGGCCTTCGTTCTCGCATTCACCAGCGGCGCAATTTCACCGCGCATCCGGGTCATCGAACCCATATACATGTAGTGCACGGCCCGCAGCGTGTGTTGCACCACATCAACGCCGGTAATCGGCAGTACCTGACGATATTGCTTCGATACGTGCAAAGGATGCTTCTTCGCATGGTCGTTGATGCCACGCGCGAACGCATCGAGATACCTTCTGAATTCGGGTGTCTGAGCGTCGTACCACTGCTTCGCTCTGGCTGGAACGCCGTTGGCATGGATCCAGCGGTCGAGGGGTAGTTTCGATTCTCCCCAATACTGCGCACCTTTTCCTCGCGACTCACCGTAAAGGCTGAGCAACAAATCGGCCTGATTATTCATTTGCGCATAGCCATGCGCGTAGAACATTTCTTCGACCGAAGAAGCGAAGATGTGCGGGATCCCATATTTGTCCCAAAGAATTTCGCTCTTGGCAAACGCACTGAAGGCAATCAGCAGGCAAATGGTGAACCGCATAATTTAAGGTAGTCTATCGCAGGCTAGGGAATCGCGATTTCCACCCATTCGATGCGCGTAGGTTCCTGTGCTGTCAATTCAACAACGTTGGCCCCGTCACCAGTAGCACCTGCAACATACTCGTAGACGCTGAGGTTGGGGCCCGGCTTTGGCGGTTCGACCAGCTTGCCCGTCGGCAGCAATTGCCCGTTCAGACGAACGGCCACATTCGATTGGCTCAATCCCAGGCGCACTCTGCAGTTGTTTGCCTTTGGTCCGGTTTGAAGGCGAAAGGCCGCATAACGTCCAGTGTCAAGGGTAACCGGCAAGCTGTGGTTGGTTTGTTCCCCCGGTGCCCAGGTGTCTTTGTATGTGACGACGTGACGCCGCGCTGCGGTGGGCGAAGTGAGTTGCTTCAGCAATGGCGGATATTGCGATACGTCGTCGAGCGAAGTATCAGAATCCATGTAGTTAAACAGGTAGATTTTGTCGGCTCCCATACGCAGGTAGCTCAGCGCTGAGCCGCGAGCGGTTTCGAGCGAATTCGACTGCCACGCCTTCCCGCCTGTTCCCACCGAGCCAGGAAATGCATTGCACCCCAGTTCCAGTCCTGCGGCCAGTGTCACGCCCTTCGGCAGCAATTTGCGCCACTCATCGATCGGCATGTTGTTGTCGACGGTCCGCCAGAAGTTGGTGGGCGTCACATAATTCACCAATCCCTGCCGGGCCCAGCCGACCGCGTCCATGCCCAGTTGCAGAGAAGTGGTGGGAGTGGAAGGAACACGCACCGCGAGGCCGATTCGATGCTCACGCTTCTTCTGCCAGAGATTCAAAAGCTTTCTTACCTCAAGCGTGAAGTCCGTTAGGATCTGCGGGTTTTCCTTGCCCGGTGGCAGGTGGAATCCAAAGCGCATCCAATCCAGTTCGAGCATGTCGAAGTCATAGCGTTCGCATACCTCCTCGATGTAACGGAAGTTGTGATTTCTTACCTCAGGTTTGCTGTAGTCGAGTGCCTTGTCGCGCTGTTCTTCTCGATAGGTCACTCGCCGCAGATGTTTGTTCTGCTGCCAAAAAGAAGAATGCAGGGGATGGTCTTCCTGATCCACATTATGCAGGTCGTTCATGCGCACACTGACCCAGGGCGACATCTTTTGCCTCCGGATCTCAGGGATCCAGATCTCGTATAAATCAAGCTTGTCTTCGTTGGCCTGCCAGGCACAACGGATCCACTCAAACCACGTCTGCCGGGCCTGTTCCGGCAGGGGCCGCAGGAAAGCTTGCCCAGCTCCCCCGTTGGGGTCGAAGCCACTGAACCAGGTCTCGCGATGCTTGGATGGAAAGCTTGAGCGCATCGCATTCACGTTGAGAATCAATTCGCCGACCAGCGTGTTTGCATACTGGTCCACCCATTGCCGGATCAATTCTCGCGTCAGCCGCAGCTTGCGACGGTTGACCCAAAAATGATTCGAATCTTCGTTGAGAGAAACAGGTCTTGCCATACCTGGCACGGGTGCCAGTAGCACCGCAAGTTCACGACGGGACAGTTGCACGAGACCTCAGTTTATCGTTAGACTCCAACTCATGAATTTTCGCCTCTGGCTCCTCTCGGCGGCTCTAGTTGCCTCCGCCGCAAAGTTCGATATTGATACGCCGTCGAAAATCGTGCGCGTGTCGGATCCCCAGCTTTCCCCGGACGGCAAATCGATCGCGGTGATCGTCTCTCGCGCCAACCTTGAGGAGAATCGCAGCGATTCGGAGATTGTGCTCATCGATGTCGCTACCAAGGCGCAGCGGGTTCTCACCCAGGGCCGCCGCGGCTTGGCGCAGCCACGCTGGACTCCGAGCGGTGATGGCCTTGGATTTCTCGCAACCGTCGATGCTAAGCCTCAGTTGTTTGTGCTGCCGCTTGCCGGTGGCGAGGCGCAGCAGGTGACCCATGCCCCGAATGGCCTGCAGCAATACTCGTTCTCTCCCGATGGAACGCAGATCGCCTTTGTGACCTCGGATGACGCGGCGAAGCGCACCGGAGTGGAGCGTCACAACCGCAGCTTTGAGATCGCCAATAACGATTTCCTGGTTACAACGCAACCCGTCTCTTCTCATCTCTGGATGACACCTCGGGCGGGAGGAAAGGCGCGCCGCCTTACAAGTGGCTCATGGACGCTGCCAATCAGCTTTCCGCCCTCTCCCCCAGCGGCGCCGATCAGTTGGACGCCCGACGGCAAGCATGTCACGATCGTCAAAGTTGGAACGCCTTACTCTGGCGACTTCAACCTCACGAGTATTCATGTGGTCGACGTTGCCACGGGCACAATGCGCCCACTGACGGGACGCTTGCAAAGAGAGACGCAGCCTCTCATTTCTCCCGATGGCAAGAAGGTCTCCTACTGGTATCCGCGAGGTGGCGAAGGCAAGAATGTGAATGAAATCCACATCACTTCTTTTGAAGGCGGAGAAGGGAAGAGCATCACTCGCGAAATTGATCGCAACGTGATGAGGGCAATCTGGATGCCGGATTCGAGTTCGATGCTGGTCAGTGCGAACGACGGCACCGGAGTGAGCCTGTGGCGGCAACCTCTGGAAGGTAAGGCCGTGCGCCTTGACTCTGGAAAGGTGGTCGCGACGACTGGCTTTTGGCTCGACGCGAGCGTCAATGCGAAAGGCTCGATTGCGTTTACAGGCAGCGAACCACTGTGGCCTACGGAAGTTTACTATCTTGATTCCGCATCAGGAAAGACCACTCGAATGACGGAGTTCAATCGCGAAATCGCCGCGCTCGAGCTCGGCAAGAACGAGACCGTCACTTGGGCCGGCCCAGACGGATTCACCAACGATGGCGTGGTCACTTATCCTCCAGGCTTCACGGCAGGCATAAAGTACCCGCTGGTGCTCTACATTCATGGCGGACCACGCTCGGCATCCAAGGTTGCCTTCTCGAACTACGCGCAGCTGTTTGCCGCTCAAGGCTATGTCGTCTTCGAACCCAATTACCGCGGTAGCGACAACCTTGGTAATGCCTATCAAGCCGCAATCTGGAATGATGCCGGTGAGGGCCCAGGCAAAGACGTGATGGCCGGCGTCGACATGCTCAAGAAGCGCGGCTGGGTGGACGAATCACGCATCGCCACTTGCGGATGGAGCTATGGCGGGTACATGACCACCTGGCTGCTGGGGCGCTATCCCAAGGTTTGGAAGGCTGCTGTTGCGGGTGCGTCCGTCACCGACTGGATGGATCAATACAACCTCGGAGATGCCAATGTTCGCCGGGGCGATGCCTTTGGTGGCTCACCTTACACAGACCCGAAGCGCATGGAAGCCATGCGGGTTCAATCTCCAATGCACTATGCCACTTCTGTCGTGGCGCCAACCCTGATACTCGCCACCACGGGCGACTTTCGAGTCCCGATCATGCAGAGCTATCGCTTCTATCATGCTCTGGCGGATCGCGGCATCGAGACCAGCTTCATTGGTTATCCAGTCTATGGCCATAGCCCAACGGATCCCGTGCACCAGCGCGATGTGATGCGCCGCTATGTGGATTGGTTCAAGCAACACCTCAACTAGTTGAGTTTCACTTTTTTCCAATTGCGGCTAGGTAGAGGCAGCACGCCTGTCGTTGCCCGTTGCAGCACGTCGTCTTCTTCTTTGGTCAGGACGAACCAGACTTCGGCTGGGTTCGAATGCTCTCCGATCGGAATCGTACCGGCGCGAACCGGGTTGGTGAGCCTTACAGGCCTTGTCTGATTGGCGTCCACCACGAATGCATAAAGATAGCCTTTGGCGTTTGCACCGACTACGAGGCTGCCGTTGAAGACCTCGACCCGATTGCCAGCCGTCTTCGCTTCCAGTCGAACGCGATTGGTCGGAGTTGCCGCAGCTGGTACGAAGCTGGCCACGGGGCTTGAATTGGCGCTGGTTGGAACGGCCGAGTCTGCCACAACCACCTCGGCTACCTTTTCCACCGCCTTGGCCGCGGGTACCGTTTCCTCCCGCTTGACGGCCGGTGGAGGCGGTGTCTCATTGCTTGCCAATTTTTCTTCGATCTGCTTGCGATCGGACATCGATCTCGATTCTGCAATGGCAGGAATGGCGGAATTGGTCGCCGCACGCTCTGCCGCCTTGGCCAAGGGCTTGGCCGCTGGCGGGGGCTCCTCAAGCTTGACTCTGGGCGACTGCGGCGACTCAGGTTTCGCCATCGCAACGATTTGCGGCACTTCTTTCGGCTTGGGCCAAAACGCCACAGATAACACTCCAACCACAAGCGCTCCCGCCAGCCCCACCCATAGCCATCGATTTGGCGCAGGTGTGGTGGGCCGCTGTTGACCAAACCCCCGAAGTTGCTGCAGCAATTGTTGCTTCACTTGCGGATTCGCCAGCGCGGCTTTCATCGCTTCTTCATCGGCCAGCGCATCAAACAGTGCCTGATTGTTCAGTGCTTTCTCAAACAATCGATCTCGTTGTTCATTCGATAGCGTCCCAGCGGCGTAGGCACTGAGTAGCGCCTGCATTTCTGCGTCGTTCACTTTGGCCTCCTTTGCCTGGTCATCAACTTGCGTAACTCCTCGCGGCATCGCGCTTCCCAGGTGTATACCGTGTTGATGCTGTACGCTCCCAGAACCTGTTGAATTTCCGAGAAAGATAGCCCTTCCAGCTTCAGGCGAAACAGATCGCGGCAACGTTCGCCGAGTTGGGGTAAGGCCATTTGCAGCTGATCCACCAATTCCTTTTGCTCCAATGCGTGCACCAAATCCACCTGGTGATCCTCGAGTGGTGTTTCGTCTACGTCCAGCATATGATTCTCGCCACGCCGAGCCGACTTGCGGGCGGCTGCGGTCATTTTGAACCGGGTGATCTGCATCGCGAGCGGCACCAATTCGGCGATCGATGTGACGTGGCTGTACTTTTGATGAATCACCAGCAAGACCTCCTGCGTGATATCTTCCGCGATCTGCCTCCCATAACGAGATGCCGCGAACGCGAAAATCCTTTCACGCAATGTCGCAAGCAAGTCCATAATGTGAGAATAAGGGAAGCACCCATGGAAATGACACGATCTTTGAAGGAGCGCGGCGTCCGCCTCACCCGGCAACGCCAGGTTTTGCTCGATCTCATCGATAAGAGTGGGCAGCACCTCGATGCAGAAACCCTCTATATAAAGGCCCGCGAGACGGATCCCAAGCTGAACCGAGTCACCGTTTACCGCACACTGAAGATGCTCAAGGAATCGGGTCTTGTCGACGAGCTTGACCTGCTCCACAAAGACGGCGACCAGCACTACTATGAAACCCGCATGAAGCGGGAGCACGCCCACGTGATCTGCTTGCGTTGCGGCAAAGTGGAAGAATACTTCGGTGATCCGCTGCAGCGAATTCGTAAAGAAGTAGAGGAAACTTTCGGCTTTGAGATTCGCCTGGTGCGCACTGAAATTGGTGGTTATTGCGCTCATTGCCAAGCCCTGCGCGCCGAGGAGTTGGAAGCCGCCAAAGCCTAGTGCCCTACGAACTGACCGTTGTGAATCCATCGGGCAACGCGATCCAGGTTCCGCTGGATCATTTCCCGTTCTCGATGGGCCGCCACAGTGAAAATCAGCTCATCCTTCGTGACAGCCGCGTATCCCGCAAGCACGCTTCGATTGAACTGCGCGGAGCGGAACTCTGGATCGATGACCTTGAGAGCTTGCACGGCGTTCGCGTCAACAGCGTGAAGATTCTGGAGTCGACCAAGCTGTCAGCAGGGGATGTGATCGACTTCGGCCTTGAAGACGGCTACCGGATCATCGTCGTTGAAAAAAGCGACGACGAAATCCGCAAACTCATCGGGCGCCTGCCCGGCAACCATGCCGGCGAATCTGAGTTATCCAAATTGCGGGCATTGACAGAAGTAGCTCGCAGCCTCGAGCATGCGATGTCCACAAATGACGTGCTCGCCGCGGTAGTTGAGGCTGCTCTCACGGTTGCGGGATGCGAGCGGGGCTTCTTATTACTGGAGCATGAAGCTGGCCTTGTGGTGGAACTTGGCCGCGATGCGGCCGGCCGCCCTCTAGACGCTTCTCAACTGCCGGTTCCGCTGGATCTCATCCGAAGGGCTCTGAAGGAGCGCAAGGATTTACTGAGCTTCCAGTTCGACCCTTTGGCAGATTGGTCTGCGCGATTCAACGATTCGCTGGGTGGTCTCGATCTGCGCAGTGTTCTTTGTGTCCCTCTGCTGCGTCTTCGCGGCAGTACAGGATCTGGCGATACCGTCGCAGCCACGATGGACGACACAGTCGGTCTGATCTACATGGATTCGAGGATCGCCGAGGTCGTGAACCAGCAGGGCAATCGCGAACTGCTGCAGACGCTTGCGCTAGAAGCCTCGACGATCCTCGAGAATGCCAGGCTGCTTGAAGAAGACCGTAAACGCCAGCGTTTGGAACAAGAACTTGCGCTTGCTCGAACGATCCAGGCCAACTTGCTGCCGCGCAAATTGACTGCGGAAGGTTTTCTCGAAGCAGCTGGCAGTTCGATTCCCACTCACCAGGTTGGTGGGGATTTCTATGATGTCCTGAAGCGGCCCGACGGAAGTTGGTTAACCGCTGTCGCCGATGTGTCTGGTAAGGGTGTGGGTGCCGCACTCTTGGCCTCGTTGCTGCAGGGAGTTCTGCTCGAAGCTTCCAGCTCAGGAGCGAGCATGGATGAGTGGCTTGGGCGATTAAACCGCTTTCTTGTCGAGCGCACGGAGGGCGAGAAGTACGCAACGTTCTTCGTCTGCACGATCGATGCTGGCGGAATGATGCGTTATGTCAACGCGGGGCATTCGCGCCCTTTTCTGCTGAGGCGTCCTGCAGGCGGCCCGGTTCTCGAAGTGCTCGATCAAGACGGCTTCCCCGTTGGTTTGCTTGACGTCGCGACCTATCCGGTGGTGACGGTTCAGTTGCAACCTGGCGATACGGTAGTTCTTTTCAGCGATGGCGTCGAAGAAGGCCGCCGCGGGCCAAAAGAGTTCTTTGGCCGAGAGCGGATCGCGGCCGCCATTGTGGCCAATGCGCACTCGACGCTGCAAGGGCTCCATGACGGTTTGCGGCAAGCGCTCACCAGCTATCTCGATGGTGTCGAGCCGCACGACGACGCAACGCTGCTTCTACTTCGCTTTAGCGCGCGATAGACTGTCAGTGGTTCCTATGCGACTTTCGATCCTTCTTCTTGCACTGGCTGCGGTTGCATCCGCCGCTTCCCCAATTCCGATTCTTCTTCTGGACGGTGAGCAGGGTGGCCCCTACCATGCCTGGCAAGAAACGACACCCTTTCTCAAAAAGATGCTCGATCAAACGGGCTTGTTCGCAGTGGATGTCTTGACCGCTCCTCCCAAAGGTGCCAACTTTTCCACGTTCGATCCGCAGTTCAGCAAATACAAGGCCGTCGTGCTCAACTATGACGCACCCGACGATCGTTGGCCCGATCGGATCAAGACGGCTTTTGAGAAATATGTTGCCGCAGGCGGCGGTGTTGTAATTTTTCATGCCGCCGATAATGCTTTTCCAAATTGGAAGGCTTACAACCTGATGATCGGGATTGGAGGTTGGCGTGGTCGAACCGAAAAAGATGGCCCCTATTGGTTCTACCGCGTCGGCAAAGTCGAAGCGGATCCTTCGCCTGGCAGGGCCGGAAGCCATGGTGCACGGTTACCTTTTAAGGTCACTAACCGTGTGACGAATCACCCGATCACCAAAGGTCTCCCCACGGAATGGATGCACGCCGGCGATGAGCTTTACGCTCAGATGCGTGGGCCTGGCGCGAACATGACGGTGCTCTCTACTGCTTATTCCGATCCGGCCAACAAAGGCACCGGTCGTGATGAACCCGTTCTGATGACGCTCACCTATGAGAAGGGCAAAATCTTCCACACCATCCTGGGCCATGATCGGGCTGCTCTCAACTCGGTCGGCTTTATCGCTACGTTTCAGCGCGGCACCGAATGGGCAGCCACGGGTAAGGTAACCCAAAAGGTGCCGAAAGATTTTCCCGGAGCAACACAGTTCACAACGCGGCCCGATTTCGTCGTCGCCAAATAGCTACCCGAAAAACGGCAAACCCGGCTGCCGCCAACGCAAGCGTGTCCGGCTCGGGCACTTCTGCGCCAGCGGTAAAGTTGACGCTGTAGGTAGCGCTTAATGTACCGCCTCCTGTGCCTTGAGCCATGCTGTCCAAGAACGGATTCAGATCATACAGTTCATAGCTGATGAAGAGATTCCCCGTTGCCAATCCAAGGGTCACATTGGCGGGCACCAGGAATTGCCCGGCTGCCTCCGCACTCGTCCCGGCCAATAGTGGAGTAGAGGTCTCGGTCCATACAGAGTTTCCGGGTGCTAATGCATAAGCATTGTTGCTGACGAAAACACTGAGCACGTCTGTGATCGCATAAATCTCCGAGGGCGATCTTGTGATCACGCCACTGACTCCGGTGATCACGACATAGTTATTGGCATCAGCAGTGATCGAAAAAGGAAGATTGAAGGTTGCGTTCGGCGTCAGGTTGAAGGTGGCCCCACCGGGGATCGTCAATAGTGGCGCGCCGAGGCTTGGCATCGCCACAATCATCATGAGAAGAATTGCTCGCATGGTCATGCTCCTCGATTCACGAAACAGATTGTTCAGCGTCACGGTCGACGCATGACCGAAGTCGCCATTAAAGCCGAAGGTCATCCGTGCCCGGGTGG
Organism: Acidobacteriota bacterium; assembly: GCA_016870995.1. Lineage (GTDB taxonomy): Bacteria > Acidobacteriota > Terriglobia > Bryobacterales > Bryobacteraceae > Bryobacter. Next base: position 30,789 of record VFZU01000033.1, on the reverse strand, counting down.
GCGGCGTGCTCAGCGGCCAGTTGAAACTGACTGGGAATTTGACACTTGCTCCTGGCGGAATGTTACCGAGCGGAATCGGCAGCGGAGTCACCAGCGAAATCGCCCCACTGCCGATCGGCGTGATCGCAATCGAGCTCAATTGACCATTCGCAAGCGCTCCCTGCCCGATGTTGGTGATTCTCAAGTTCCACAGACGAAGGCCGTTTGCGTCCACCTTCGACCCGACGTTCACCGCGAGTAGCGTCGGCGACGGCGCGAAGTTTGCCGTTATCGATTTGGGTCCATCCATCGTTACGGTGGCTCCGCTTGCGGGGCCGCTGAAGTTTGTGAATTGCCAGCCTGCACTTGGGGTTGCCGATAGATTCACAACCGCACCAGCGGCGAAAAATCCCCCCGCGCTCATGATGCCTCCAGCGACCGGGTTGGCTCCTGTGGTCAGCAAGTGTTCTGTCGCGAAGTTCGCGCTGTAAATCGAGTTCGCGGCAGGCACAGTGATGTTGTGAGCAATCGCGCCACCATCAGACCAGTTCAGGAAGTTGGACTTTGTTCCGCCGCTGCCTTGAGGGCTCGACGTCGCAATCGGTCGTATCAATCCGACGACGCTCGCGATGGTTTGTTGGGCATTAAAGGGCACGCCGTCCGCGGTAAAACTCAGGCCCGCAGGCACCGTGTTCACCGTAAAGTTGCTGGTAACTGGCGCGACGTCTCGGCTGATTGAGGTGACGTTTCCCTGCGGGTCAGTCGCGCTCAGATGGATTCTAAAAAAACGTCAGTCAGCAAGTAAGGCGTGATTTGCGGCACCAGCCAGGATCCGCCACCTGCATTGGAAAACTGCTGCACAAAGGGTCGGATTGCGGCACCCGTGTGGTAATCCACTCGCCAAGTGAAAGCGCTGTTGCTCAAAGTGCCAGATTCAGGATCGGTTGCCGACCCGCTGAACAGAATCGTCTGTCCCCCGATGAATGTAGCCGGTGCTGTGATGCTTGGCACCGGGGGCTGGTTCGCAGTGACGGTGAGTGTTGCGGCGTTGCTGGTCGCGCTACCCGTTGGGTTCGTCACAATCACGCGGAATGTGGCACCGGAATCTCCGTTGCTGACGTTGTTCCGCGTGTAGCTGGCCCCGGTCGCGCCGGGGATGTTGACCGTGCCGCGCTGCCATTGATAGCTGAGGTCACTGCCGCTGGCGCTCACCGTAAAGGTGGCGTTCAGGCCAACAGGCACCGTCTGGTTCTGCGGCTGCGAGCTGATGGTAGGTGCTTGCGGCCTTGTAAAAGCGACCCTTCGTACGTTTCCGCCACCACGCTGCAGATAATACAAACTCCCATCAGGGTGCACATGGATGTCTACGATCGAGCTTCCTCCCGTCAGAAACGGCAGCGTCTGGCCAGTGTCTGGATTCAAAGTAGCAATCCAACCTCCAGAAAAATCCGCGAAGAAGTAGAGCCCGGTATAGCTCGAAAGGAATGACTGATTTGGCGGATTGTAAAAATCGGCACCAGTAATCGCGCAACTGAACCGGCCATTGAACTGGTTTGCGTGGTTGTAGGTATAGGTGGGCCGGCTGAAAGTCGGAAATGAAGACTGGGTGAAGTTACCTTCTGTTGCCGGCCAGCCAAAGTTCGCACCAGCAATGCCATCGTTGATTTCTTCCCAGTTGTTCTGTCCGACATCGTTGATCAAGATCCGCCCCGTTGTTTTCTGAACTGCGAACGTGAATGGGTTGCGCAAACCCAATGTCCAGATCAGCCGATTCTTGCCAGTCGCGGTTGTGAAGAAAGGGTTGTCGGTTGGGATCGAACCATCTCGATTCATTCGCAGTGTTTTGCCGTGCAGATTGGTTGAGGTCTGCGCGTTCGACGCCGTCGCATTGTCGCCCACCGCGATGTGCAACTTGCCATCAATGCTGGAGTGTAATGCACCACCGTTGTGATTTGTTGCTAAGGTCAGATTGTCCAACTCGAGCAACACAACTTCTCCCCCCGCCAAATCGCCACTCATCGTAAATCGACTGACGCGATTTCTTCTCGGCGTAGACGTCAAAGTGTAGTAGCGGTAAATGAACTGATTCGTCGTAAAGTCAGGGTCGAAGGCAATGCCCAGAAGGCCGCGCTCGCCACTGCTATCGACGGATAAGCTCAACGCCGGAGTCGCGAGCAATACTCCATTCTTGAAGATCCGCAGTGCCCCTGCTTGTTCAAGAATGAAGATTCTTCCGTCGGGCGCAAAGGCCATTGCCGTTGGGCTGGACAGCCCGTTTACGATCGTTGTTTCCGTGAAGTTCGCCGGTGGCGTGCCCGCCTCAAGCGCAGCCAGAGCAAGAGTAAGTGTTACCAATAACCGCATGCTGAGCCCAGTGCGCGGCGAATCGCGAACTCTGCCAATCCGCAAATGCACTCAACGCCATAGCGGTGCCGTAGCCAATTCCTTAAGGGAACCGCCGGAGTCTCTTAGCGAAGCCCGCCCGTCGCAACCTGAGCGCGATAAATGTAACCAGTGACGCGGTCCATGTCTGACGAGGTGAAATACAGGAAGTTCTGTTTGCCCGCGCGACCGAACTTGCAGTTCGTCAAGGCCTTCTGCGCCGTGGTGATTGTTTCAAGCGATTGGCCCGTTGCCGGATCGATTCTGTGTGCGATCCCGTGGGAGTAGCAAGTGAGCCACAGGTGCCCATTCTGATCGACATCCATTCCGTCGGCTTGGCAAGGCTCAACCTTTGCCACTAACTCTGCTTTGCCCGAGGGCAATTTCCATTTGACGATGTTCGAAGTGTCCTTGGCGACGTTGTGAGCCACATACAGCGTCTGCTGGTCAGCACTCAGAATGATCCCGTTGGTGCCTGTGATTTCTTGCGAAAACACCTCAGGCTTGCCATCTTTCGGAATTCGGTAAACCGTGCCTTTGGGGGCTGAGCCGTCGTATCCATTCGGCTCAGTGAAATAGATCGTCCCATCCTTGGCGACCACCAGATCATTCGGCCCTTTGCTCTTACCGGGCATCGCATCGAAGTTCTCTGCGAGCACCGATACCTTCTTGTCGGGCGTAACCTTCAGAATCTGCTGTTCGCCCGTTGCGGTTACGTACATGTTGTCGCTCGCATCGAAGTAAAGCCCACCTGGGCCTTCCTTGGTAGCGACTGCCAGATACTCCTTAACGCCATCCTTCTCATTCCACGAAACGACTCCCTTGTAGCTGCCGCGGGAGGTGAAGTAAAGATTGCCCTTGGAGTCAATCGCGGGGCCTTCTGTGTTGCCCCAGGTGGCATTCGCACCCAGCAATTCAGCAGATTGTTGGTTCGGTTGCTGGCACGATACCAGCGCGAGAAGCAAAAAGGCAGCGAGGATTCTCATACGCTGCCACTGTATGACATTTTTGGCGGTTTGGGATCGGGATCGCGAGGATAGAAATTTCGATCTTCACTTCGCGCCTCAGTTGTGCTACATTTCAGTTGAATAGTTGTTCAAGTGAAAACAAGACTCAAATCGACTCAAGCCTGCACCCCGAATGACCCCGAACACCGCAAGCGTCTCATGCCGCCGGTGGATGAAGCGTCGATCGATGTGGCGGCCCGGATTTTCCGCGCCATGGGAGATCCGGCGCGGTTACGCACCCTCGCGATGCTGGCTCAAGGGGAAGCTTGTGTCAGCGAAATCGCCGCTGCGACCAGCGAAGAGTTATCTACGATTTCACAACGCCTGCGTGTGCTCCGCTCGGAAAATTTGCTCGCGCGCCGCCGGCGGGGCAAACACATTCTTTATTCGCTTGCGGACCAACACGTCGCTAGCTTGATTTTTAATGCTCTGGCGCATTCTACTGAGAACATGCCGGTAAAGAGAAAGGCACAAAAATGAATCATCACGTCCACGAAAATCACGACCACGTCCACGGCCCTGGCTGCGGACACACGGCCATTGTCCACGAGGGTCATATCGACTATCTTCATGATGGCCATCTGCATCACGCGCATGAAGGGCACTTCGACGAGCATACGATTGCCGTAACCGCCGCGAACCCCTCCGATTGCACTGGCGGGCACGTGTGCAGCGGTCATGAAGCCGGCCATGTCCATGGCGAAGGCTGCGGCCACGAAGCTGTTCCCCACGGTGATCACATCGACTATCTCGTGGATGGCCACCTCCACCACATGCACAACGGCCACTGCGACAACCATGGAGCCGTCCAAGTTGCCTGACGGATCGGGAAAAGCCATCCTCCAACGGAACACACGCCAGAAGGCGGCCATCCGCGATGTCTTCGCAGAGATGGACCGCCCTCTTGGGCCGCAGGAAGTTCTTGAACTGGCCGGTAGCCGCATTGATGGCCTTGGCATCGCAACGGTCTACCGTAACGTAAAAGCCCTCGTCGAAGAAGGCTGGCTCACGCCCGTGGAACTCCCCGGCGAACCGGCACGGTACGAGATTGCCGGCAAGGCTCATCATCATCACTTCCATTGCACGGAGTGCAAGCGAGTGTTTGATCTTCCGGGCTGCCCTGTGCAAGTCAAGCCGAAGCTGCCCACTGGCTTCGTCGCCACCACGCATGAGCTGATTCTCTACGGGATGTGTGACTCTTGCGCCTGCCGCAATTGAGTCTCGATTGGATGTCGATACACTGGTTCTCGTAGAACTACTCCATGCTGATTGCCAAAGAATTCGTTGGTTACCTGTCGCGCCGTCTCGTGCAGCGGCTCGCCCCTGTATACATCGACACAGCCAACCCGGCTGGCCTTGCTGAAGCGATCGCGGAGGTGATCATCAAAGACCTCTCCATCGAAGACAACCTCAACGACGAAGTCCGCGAGATTCTTGAGCAATACACCGAATACATGCGCAAGGAAGGCGTCTCCTACCAGGACATGTTCCGCAAGATCAAGTCCACCATGGTGACCCAGCGCAAGATTATCCGTGCTTCCGGTCGCGAGTCTGGCGACAACATGAAGCTCTCCCGCGATAAGATCACCGATCTTTCTCATACGCTCGGCGCCATGCTCCGCAAGCAGCGCGAAACCCGCGTGAAGAAAGATCCCAACGACACGCGCCTTGAGATCGTCAAATCCTTCACCGAGATTCTTCAGGTAGAAGAGAAGGCCGATAAAGACGCGCGCGCGAAAGTCCTCTCGCAGAAGAAGGGCATTCTCGAAGGCAGCGAAGAGTACGACATTCTTCATAAGCGTTACTACGCTGAAGAACTGAAGAAGCTGGGCATCGACCTCGGTTCTTAGCCCATGTCCCGGCTGGTGGTCGTCGGTAGTTTGAACCTCGATCTTGTGCTTGAATGCGAGCGCATCCCGGTTCCCGGCGAAACCGTGCTGGCATCTGGCTTTCGGCAAATCCCGGGCGGCAAGGGTGCCAACCAGGCTTATGCGGCAGCCCGGCTCACAAGTGTACCTGTGGCCATGGTGGGTCGCGTAGGAAGTGATTCCTTTGGCGCTGCTTTGCGTCAGAATCTGGCTCAGGTGGGAGTCGATACTCGAGACGTGCTTACCGTCGATGAAGCGCCAACCGGCATCGCCATCATTACTGTCGATCGCGGTGGCCAGAACTCGATCGTGGTTTCAAGCGGGGCCAACTTTGTCTGGAATCAAATCGATGACGTTTTCGCAGGCGCTTCTTTTGTCCTGTTTCAGCTTGAGACTCCTTTAGAGGCAGTAACCACCATGGCAGGGATGGCGAAAGCTCATGGCGCATTCACGATTCTCGATCCTGCCCCGGCTCGCCCTTTGCCCCAGCAACTTCTCGATTCGATCGATCTGCTGACGCCAAACGAATCAGAAGCGGCCGCTCTCGGTCTCGCACCGGACGAGAAGGTGTTGATCAAGCAGGGAGCATCTGGCAGCACCTGGGGTGAGCTTCACGTTCCGACAATCCCCGTTGAAGCCATGGACACAACCGCCGCCGGTGATACGTACAACGCCGCTTTGGCTGTTGCTCTCTGCGAAGGGGAATCAAGGCTCGCGGCAATGCAGTTTGCCACGATTGCAGCCGGGCTGAGTGTCACTCGAATCGGAGCACAAACCTCGGCTCCTACGCGGGCAGAAGTGGAAAGCTACCGGCTCAAGAGGTAGACGCGGTAGGCCGGCGAAACATAGACCGGCGTTAAATCTTCAGCAGGGACTTCCTTGGATAAAACAAGATGTGTGACTCCCCGACGGCGCAGATCGTTGTAATCGAGCGGCGGATGATTGGGCGCGAGCAGGTTCGTCCAACGCTCAAACCAAGTCGACGCATATTGGGGGAAGTAATTCACTTGTCCGCCTTGCTTCCAGCACACATAAACCGCACGAGCGGATCTCGCTCGAAAAATCCCCGGTTCGGGCCTGCGGCCCAGGTCCGGAAACAGGAATTGCGCGTCGACCGGACTCTTCGTGGCGGCCCAGTCCGCCAGGCTGTTCAAGTCCGGGGTCTCCACGGGCTGAAAAGCCCGAGCCTCGAATCCATAGCCGAATAGCAATGACAGCCCAAACGGTGCCACCCACAAGAGCTGCTTGCGCGGCCATAGCGAAGCCAACGCGACACATCCCGTCAGCAAGACAAGCAACATGGCTTCTTTTTCGAGCCCCGTCGTCTGCAGGAGGTCTCCACGCAAGGATAGGGATACTGGCACCAACAGCCACGCAACCGCTCTCAGCCATTGGCCATCCTCAAGTTCCCGAAAGGCCGCCAGTGTCCCCAACATCTGGCAGAACAAATGGCAATAGAGCAAAGCGCGCATGGGCTGCACTTGCGGTAACAAAGCCCAACCCATCTGTTCGAGCAGCAGGTAGGAAAGCGGCATGGTCACCCAACCAATCAGAGGCATCCACTGAAGGTAGGGTTGCACCGAGACCGGCAAACGATCCTTCAAACGACGGAAGGCAGCCAGGGCAATCGCGCCTGTCAGTAAGTACTGTAGCCAGTATCTCGATGGCCAAAGTGAGATCCAATTGTAGGGGGCTCTCAGCTGTTGTATCTTTCGCTGGCCCGCGTCAATCAGGCTGAAGAACGGTTGCGCCTCTACGGTACCCTGCTGATTTGATGCCAGCGCCATCAATAGAAATGCCGCCCCCGCCGTATAACCGAGTGGCCTCCAGCGGCGAAAAATCGTCGCCACCAGCAACAAGGGCCACACCGCCGGCGCATGGTAGAGAAACGCGAGCACCAAGGCGGCGCATGCAATGTGTCGATGTTGTTTTGCTGCCGCCCCGAGCGCCAGCACGATCAACGGCACGGCGAATCCGCGCGGCACGGGTTCGAATTCTGTCGTAATCACCGCGGGGCCATAAACAAAGGCTCCAAGCCACAACAGGGCACTTGCCAGCACGCCTGCAGCGCGGCTAAATCCAATCGCCGTTGCGAACCAATAAGCACCCCAATAGCCGAGCCAGCGGAAGAAAAACTGTTGCGCAAACAGCGCCTGTTCAATATCGAGCCCGAACGCCCGAGTCAGCCCCAGCGTGACTTCATCGTAGATCGTGTAAGAGAGGTGGGCCCCGCTCAGAATCAACTCATTGCGCAGTAACTCGGGGTTCAGAAGATGTTTGAATAGCGGCACGTAAATCTGCGTGTCGCTCAACAAAAACGAATGTCCTGGAAATATAAACAGTCCGAGCGCGGATAGCGCGGCAAAAACCACGCTTAGCGCACCCGCTTCGCGCCAGTTCATTTCTCCGGAGTCTTCTCCAGTTGCGTCTTGGCCCAAAGTCGCTTCGGGTTTAGCTGCAGCGATTTCATGATCGCCTGCCGCGCCTCGGCGTTGCGGCCAGCCTTTCGCAGCGCAATCCCTCGCCAGAGATAGGCTTCGGCCATCTTGGAATCCAGCCGGATCGCCGCGTCGAAATCAGCAATGGCCTTATCGATCCCGCCACCGAAAGAGGACGGCAGGTAGTAGTTGCCAACACCCTTCGAGAGATGATTGATCGCTGACTTTGGGTTGAGCTCAATCGCCTTCGACACCTCATCCATGGCGCACCGCCCATATTTCAGCCCCGCCAAAACATTTGCTGGAATGATCTGGCCGCACAGGGTTCCGAGAATCCGGTGATACTCGGAATTGTTTGCCTCGGTCGCCAGTGCCATTTTGGCTGGTTCGATCCCTGCCTCGGCTGCCGCTGCACTGGCGCGCTTGTCTCCTTTTTCCATCGCCACTTCGGCTTCAAATGAGCGCGCGAAAGCGAGCTCGTAGGCCGTTTTGGCTCCGGGAGACTTTGCAGCCGCTGCCTTCAACTTCGCCACCTGTGCGGACAAAGCAGCGCCGTCCTGACGGTCCCGTGCGTCCTCAAGAACGCCCGTAAACATTGCTGAAATCAGCAAGATGGAGATCATGCCCTATATTGTAGCCGTCTCAATGCCGATGATTTGAATGTAGAATTGTGAATAGTCCCGCGTCTGTCCTGAACAGGAACGAAACCATGAAGATCAAAATTTCTCTATATGCCCTAGCCTTGTCCACCGTTCTGGTGGCACAGCCTCCGAGCGTCCAGCTCAATCAAGTTCCGGCGCGAATCCTGGGACACCCAAACAGAGACTTGAGAACTGCTTCGCCTAACTGGGTTGAGGGCAGGGAATTAACGACACCGCAGGCGATCGCCGTCGACACCAGCACCACGCCGCCGATTCTCTATGTTGCTGATACCGGCAACAATCGGGTGCTCGCCTGGCGAAACCCGGTGAATGCCGCCAATGGTGCTCCCGCAGATCTCGTAATCGGCCAGCGCGACCGCTTCCGCACCAGTCAAAACGGCCCCGGAACTACATTCACCCTCGGCCTCAATCAGCCAACGGGCCTGGCTGTTGATTCCCAGGGTAACCTTTACGTCGCTGATGCGAACAACAATCGCATCGTTCGTTATCCTAAGCCGCTGGAACAACCCGCTGACCAGCTCATCGAAATCGATCTGATCCTGGGGCAAGAGTCTTTTGGTAGCGCAACAGGCGGCAGTGTTGGCCGTCTTCCCAATCGCGGCCGCTCCTCTCCCACCGCTGGCAGCTTGTTCTTTAGCGATCTTGGCAGCAATATCCTCCGTATCCGCATGGCTTTTGATGCCACTGGCAATCTGTGGGTCACCGACTCAGGCAATAACCGTGTCATTCGTTACCCCTCCCGCGTTTTGACGCCTGGTAACTTTGGCGCAGACGCCGACGTGTTCCTCGGCCAGTTGAATGGTACTTCCAACACTCAAAACAACGGCGTGACAGACAAGACGACATTCGCCCTGCCTTCGGGCCTGGGCTTCGGACAGGATGGCCGCTTATACGTCGGCGACGCCCGCGGCCGCGTGCTGGTTTTCAGAAATCCCAGCGGCACGGGTCAGGCAGCGGACCGTATTCTCGGCATCGTGGTTCAAGTTCAGGGACAGCCCGCACCGCCTCCGGTGAATGATCAAGGCCTGGGGGCTCCAGAGGCGATTTTTGTTGTCGGCAATTCTCCCTACGTTGCAGACCCCAGATTCAATCGCATTGTTCGATACGATCTGCCTGATACTTGGGCGCCAGAAACCCCTACCGCGATCTCCCCGCGCATGCGCGATGTCATCGGCCAGCCTGATTTCAATCAGGGCGACCCAAACCGTGGCCTTCGCGTTCCCTCCGCAAATGGTCTCAGCTCGCCTGTTGACGCTGTCGCCATCGGTAACAATCTGTTCGTGGTTGATGCCAATAACCACCGGATTTTGATGATTTCCGGTGGAGCTCCTTTCGCTGCACCTGCCACAAAGGTTCTGGGCCAGTTCGCACTGGATCTCAATGCTCCTAACCTTCTCGAAGGTAAGGAATTCTTCTTCGTTGGCGTTTTTCAGGGAGTGCAATATCGGGGCGGCGGCATTGCCCTCGACGGTAACACTCTCTATGTGGCGGACACCTTGAACAACCGTGTTCTTGGCTATCGTGATGTGCGCAGCGTCGCTCTCGGGCAACCGGCGGACATCATCATCGGCCAGGTGAGCCCGACCCGCTCGACGATCAATTCACCCGACGGCAACCAGAACATTCCTAATGCTACGGGCCTGTTCCTGCCTCACTAGGTTGCAGTGGATTCCCGCGGTGACCTCTACATCGCCGATACTCTGAACAGCCGCGTTCTACGCTACCCTCGGCCTTTCGACAACATCAACAACTTGCGGCCCAACCTGGTGCTCGGCCAGTCCAGCTTCACTGGCAAAATCCAGGACGCTAGCCCCCGAAACATGAGTGCTCCCGTGGGCTTGGCCTTCGCCACCGGTGGCCACCTCGTGGTCTCCGATAGTGCTCATAACCGCGTGTTGCTCTTCCTCCGTCCTGCCAATGGAGACTTTACTAACGGCCAGGCCGCCGCAGCAGTCTTCGGCCAGCAAGACTTCATTACTACGATTCGCAGCAATGACCCGAAGCGCATCAGTTCCCCGCGTGGCGTCACCGTTGACGTGGATGATCGTATGTATGTCGTTGACGGGGGCAACCAGCGCCTCATGATCTACGATCGCATTACGCAGGCTGGCAACGACCCAACGCCTGCTCTCACCTTGACCGGGTTCAACGCCCCTCAAGGCGTACATTCTGACCCCCGCACCGCCGAGCTGTGGATTACTGACGGCAATAACGGTCGTTCACTCCGATTCCCGGCTTTCGGTTCGCTCTCGGTGAACTCTGTTTCGAACCTCGCCGTTGGCGAAGCGCTCTTCCCCCTGGATCTCAAGGTGGACCAGAACTCCAACCTGATCATGTCGGACCTTTCCAACCGGATTGGTTTTTACTACCAGGCTCAAGCCAGCGTGAACGGCGGCAACCAGCAATCGCGAAATCTGGCCCCAGGCATGATCGCTTCGATGTATGCGCAAGGCGGAAAATTCGCGGACGACACAGTTGTGGCCTCAACGGCTACCTTGCCGAAGGTGCTGGGCGATATCGAAGTTCTGGTGAATGAAACACCGGCTCCATTGTTTTTCGTGAGTACCGGCCAGATCAACTATCAGGTTCCTTATTCAACCCCGATCGGTACCCCCGCGGATATTACGGTAATCAAGAAATCCACCGGACAGGTTCTTGCTTCCAGCCAGGCCAATGTTGTCGCGGTTTCGCCAGGTTTTTTCACTTCAACGGCCAACGGCAGAGGGCAGATTTCGGCTCTCAACCAGGACAATACGGTGAATGGACCTTCGAATCCAGAGTCTCGCGGCCGCGTGGTGCAGCTGTATGGAACTGGCCTTGGACTCGTCTCGAATCAGCCAGCCGATGGAGCTCCCGCTCCCAGTGGTCCATTAGCAGAAGGCTCCAAGCCTGACGTCATCATCAACGGGCGCCAGGTCCCCGGTGCAGACGTTCTCTTTTCAGGCCTCGCCCCCGGGTTTGTGGGTCTGTGGCAATTGAACTTCAAGATTCCGGATACCGTTCATCCTGTGAACAACATCACGGTAGTGGTTCTCTTGAGATCTGTTGCCAGCCAGGCACCACCAGTAAACACGGTGATCTCCGTGAAACAGTAACAGTTAGCTTAGGAATCGCAAAGGAGGGTGAACTTGCTTCACCCTCCTTTCGTATTTATAAGTGGAGACTGTTGCGATGTTCACTTTTCTTCTCTGGTGTCTTCTCTTTGTGTGCTGCTGGCCTTTGGCGCTGGTGGCTCTCGCTCTCTATCCGCTCATCTGGCTCCTCCTGCTGCCGTTCAAGCTGATTGGCATCGCCGTTGGTGGCGTTCTGCGGCTCGTATGGGAAGTCGTGACCTTACCGGTAACCATCCTCCGTCTGATCACTGGCCGCCGCGCCCATGCTTGATACGCTGTAAAGCGTGAAGTGGCTTCTGCTCATCGCCGTAATCCCGCTCGCCGCCCAGCCGGTGAGCTTTGAGCGAACCGTTCAGCCCATTCTCAATGCCAAGTGCATCGCCTGCCACCCTGCGACCAATGGCGCGGCCGAAGTGAGCCTTGCTTCTTTTGGCGATCTCAAGAACCTCATCATCCCCGGCAAGCCCGAAGATAGTCCCCTCTGGCACGTCCTCCGAGGCCCAAAACCTCGCATGCCCAAAGGCGGTAGCCCGCTCACGGTCGAACAACAGCGTGCGATCGAAACGTGGATTGTCGAAGGCGCAAAAGATGATTCCAAAGACAGCCGCTGGTGGTCTTTGCGGCCACTACAGGCGGGCCCTCACCGGTCCATTGACGCTTATCTGCGTGCGGCACTGCAGAAGCAATCGCTGACTTTCTCGGCGACGGCGTCGCGGCGCGTGCGAATCCGTCGCCTCACCTTTGATCTTCACGGCCTGCCTCCTACGCCGGAAGAAATCTCAAGCTTTGAGCGTGACCCTCGTCCTGACGCTTACACCCACCTGGTGGATCGTCTGCTCGCCAGCCCGCGCTACGGCGAACGCTGGGCACGTCACTGGCTCGACATTGTTCACTATGGCGATTCTCATGGCTACGACAAGGACAAGCCCCGCACCAACGCCTGGCCTTACCGCGATGCCGTGATTCGCGCCTTCAATCAAGACCTTCCATACAAAGACTTTGTGGAACGCCAACTTGCCGGCGACGTGCTGCACCCATCGGATCCGCACGCCATCGAGCTCACCGGTTTCCTTGCGGCAGGCCCTTGGGATTTCGTCGGTCATCAGGAACTCAAAGAAGGCACGATGGAGAAGAACCAGACTCGGTCCCTCGATCGCGACGATATGGTCGCCACCGCTGTCTCTACGTTTTCGAGCATGACGGCTCATTGCGCTCGTTGCCACGATCACAAGTTCGATCCAATTCCGCAAGAAGACTACTATCGCCTCCAGGCAGTGTTTGCGGGGATCGACCGCGCGGACCGTCCCTACGATGAAGACCCGGCCATCGCCATCCAGCGCCGTGACCTCCTACAGGACCGCCTCGCCCTGCAACGCCGCATTCAACCCTTGCTCGACAAGGTCGAGTTTGCCTCCACGCCCGAAATTGTCGTCCTTGACGACCGCATCCAGGACGCGAGCCTCCTGCTCGCCCACCTCGGCACCCCAAAAACACCCGGGCAACAGGCTGACAAGCAGCGCCTCGAAGCCCGCCGCACCGCAGACCGTGCTGCTCGACAACAACTCGTCGATGCTCTCATTGGCGCCACGACCTACAACCAGATCGAAGCCTTGAAATTGGAGATCAAGCAACTCGACGACCGCCTCGCCGCCCTGCCCAAGCCGAAACTCGTCTATGCCGGCACGTCTTTCTTCAACCGCATCGGCAATTTCCGTCCCGCCCTGGCCGCCCGCCCGGTTCACGTCCTCGACCGCGGGAGCGTCACTGCACCCAGACAACAGGTTTCCCCCGGTGCCCTCCGAGCTGTAAACGGCGTTGATGCCAGCTTCGCGGCCGTCGAAGAAGGGGCCCGCCGCGCCGCCTTCGCTCGTTGGGTGGTCAATCCCGGCAATGTCCTCACGTGGCGTTCGATTGTCAATCGTGTCTGGCACTATCACTTCGGCGCAGGCCTTGTCGATTCGCCCAGCGATTTCGGCCGAATGGGCTCACAGCCCTCTCATCCCGAACTGCTGGATTGGCTCGCGCTCTGGTTCCGCGACGAAGCCAAGGGGTCCTTCAAGCAACTCCACCGGCTCATCGTGATGAGCCAGGCTTACCAGCAAGATTCTAAGTACAACGACCACGCCGCACGCATCGACGCAGACAACCGCTTACTCTGGCGCATGAATCGAACCAAGCTTGACGCAGAGAGCATCCGCGACGCGGCTCTGGCTGCCTCGGGCAAACTCGACCTCTCGATGGGTGGCCCTGGAGTGCGTATGTTCTGGTTTAAGGATGACCATTCTCCGATCTACGATTACGCCCGCTTCGAGCCGAGTTCGGCAGGCGCCTACCGCCGTAGCATCTATCGTTTCATCGTTCGCAGCGTTCCCGATCCTTTCCTCGAACGCCTCGATTGCCCCGACCCTTCTGTTCTGACGCCCAAGCGATCCACCACGCTCACGGCCATTCAGGCGCTGGCCATGTGGAACAACCCTTTCATGCTTCACACAGCCAGCCAACTTGCTGCCCGCGTCGGAGGCAACATCCAACTCGCTGCTCAACTCGTGTTTGGCCGCGAGCTAAGCGCCACCGAACTTCAGCTTTACCGCCAGTACGCCGATTCGCACGGCATGGCCAACCTCTGCCGCTTATTGTTGAATGCCAATGAATTCCTGTTTGTCGACTGAAGAGCCAGACCATGTTACGTAGAGAATTACTCGGGGGCCTCGCACTCACTCACCTGCTGGGCGCAGCGACGCACCACCCTGCAAAGGCCAAACGCGTCATACAGGTCTTCCTCAGCGGGGCCGCCAGCCAGTGCGACACCTTCGATTACAAACCCCTGCTGATTCGCAAGGCTGGCGAAAAATGGGACCCGGGCGAAAAGGTCGAACTCTTTCAATCGAACCCCGGCGTCGTCATGCCAAGCCCCTGGGGCTGGAAGCGCTACGGCCAATGTGGCAAATGGGTGAGCGATCTCTTCCCTAAGGTCGGTGCCTGCGCAGACGACATCACATTTATCCACTCGATGATGAGCAAGTCGAATGTTCACGGGCCAGCAACATTCATGCAGAACACCGGCTTTATCCTGCCCGGCTTTCCTAGCGCCGGGGCCTGGGTGAGTTACGGTCTCGGTAGCCTCAACGAAAATCTGCCTGTCTTCGTCGTGATGCCCGACCCGCGCGGCATGCCTCCAAATGGCCCGGCGAATTGGGGTGGCGGCTTTCTTCCTGCCGCTCACCAGGCCACGATGGTCAAGGTCGGCACGCAAACTCCGATCGCCGATCTCGATCCCCCTCAGGGCACGTATGTCACTCCGAGGAGTGAGTCCGATGGTCTTGCACTGCTCCAGCGCATCAATCGCGATCATCAGTCGGCACGGCCTGGCGACACGCGGCTAGAGGCTCGCATTGCGAGTTACGAGATGGCCGCACGCCTCCAGTTGAGCGCCCCTGAGGTGCTTTCGATCGAAGGCGAGTCCGCCGCGACCCGCAAGCTCTACGGCCTTGACGATCCACGCACTTCGGATCTCGCCCGCCGTTGCTTGGTAGCCCGCCGCATGGCCGAGCGGGGCATTCGCTTTGTGCAGATCTGGTCTGGTGCCGACAACGGCTTTCCGCGCCGCAACTGGGACAGCCATGAGAATCTCAAGGCCGATCACGGCATGCTGGCCAACGAGCTGGATGGCCCGCTTGCGGCTTTGTTGATCGACCTCAAAGCTCGGGGCATGTTCGAAGACACCATTGTCTGCTGGACCACAGAATTTGGCCGCATGCCGTGCAGCCAGGGTAGCCTGGGTCGAGACCATAATCCTGCCGGATTCACTACATGGTTTGCCGGTGGTGGTTTCCAGGGTGGCGTCTCTTATGGCGCGACGGACGAATGGAGCTACAAGGCCGTCGAAAAGCCGGTCTATTGTTACGACCTGCACGCGACGCTGCTACATCTGTTGGGCATCGATCACAAACGCCTCACCTATCGCAACAACGGCATCGATCGCCGTCTCACCGATGTCCACGGTGAGGTGATCCGCGAAATTCTGGCCTAGACTTTTCGACGTTCGTAATACGCCCTGCTGAGATCGAGAATGGTTCGCTGCTGTTTCTTCTCGAGACCTGCCAGTGTTCCTATGCGGTCCTTTTCCGTGCGTTCATGCCCCAGCTTGAACTTGCCCTCGACCACTTCGATCTTCATCTCATACGCCACGATGCTTTGCCGCATTCCCTTCAGATAACTCTCGGGCAGTTTGGCATAATCCCAAGCTTCTCCGCCCCCATAAAGCCCCTCGTTCTTGGCGACGAGCTTCTTGAGGTTTTCGGCAAAGGCTTGATCATCGTCGATCCGTTTCGGTTTGCCTTTGGCGTGCACAACAGCGAAGTTCCAAGTGGGCACGGCATTCTTGGTGTTGTACCAGTTCGGCGAGATGTAGGCATGGGGCCCATGAAAAACTACCAGAGAATCTTCACTGGTTTTGAAGGCCTCATTCTGTGGGTTGGACTTTGCGATGTGGAACCAGACACTGCCCCAACCCTCGGCGTCGCGCTTTAAAATCGTGGGGACATTCGTAATGCGAATCCCTCCTTTTGACGTAACGATCATGGCGAAGGCAAACTCCTCCATGTAGTCCAAAAGAAAAGTGCGGTCCTTTTCCGCATGCCGCTCCGGAATGTAGATCGTATCAGCGGCATCGGCCTCTGCGTCCATGGCGAGCATGGCGGAGAGGCCGATGAGAAAGTCGCGTCGGTCAGCCATGTTCTCTATGAGAACATGGCGTGGCCCATCAGAACTGCAGCTTCAGAGCGAACTGGACAAAGCGCGGGTCAAACGTCGCAGCCACCCGTCCAAAGTTTGCACTAGCCAGATTGATCTCTGGTTGAGCAAAGTTTGTCTTGTTGAAGAAGTTGTAGAACTCGCTGCGGAACTGTAGCCGGGCTCCTTCGTTGATGAACCGCATGGCAAAGCTCTTCGACAGCACCAGATCGGTCTGATACAGCGGAAAGCCGAATGCCACATTGCGGCCCAGGTTGCCAAACGGCGCGGTGACGGGCGGGATCGCCAGGTTCGCGCGATTGAAGTAGTTCGTGAAGCTACGTTCTGCAGCAGGGGCCAGCATGCCGATCGATCCGTCGATCACGTTCGGGCGCAAAGCCACATTGCCGAGGAAGTCGGGCTGACCGTCAGACAGTGCGCCGCTGGCATCTGGATAGCGAATGTTCAAGGGCAGGCCGCTTTGCGAGTTTACGATCGCGCTCACCTGCCAACCACCGACGATGGCGTCGAGGCCTGAGTTCAGATCGCGGCCAAACTTGCGGCCCTTGCCGAAGGGGACCTCCGCTACGAAACTGGTTGTATTGTTCCAGCGTTGGTCGAAGCTCGACGAACCCTTATCGTTCGCCACGTTGCGGATATCCTGCGGGTTCGGGCTGCCACCGACCGAACCTTCGAGCACCTGCCCAACCGTGTCGATCGCCTTGCCGTAGGTGAAGGCGTTCAAGATCGTGAGCCAATCGCCGCGATGTTCAAACTTGATCTGCAGCGAGTTGTAGTTCGAGAACGCGGCGGGAATCACAGCCGTGATGTTGCCAAATCCCTGGAAAGGCCTCCGCGCGTTCAATGTACCGAGCGCGGTGAGACCCTGGCCGACTTCTGCCTGCGTGATCGGACGGGCCTGATTCAGGTCGCCCAGCACGGGCAAATGGTCAGCGCGATTACCAACATAAGCCAAATCAAGCAGGGTGTTCTTGAACAGCGTCCGCTGAATCGTGAAGTGCCAGTTCTGCACGTATCCCCAGGGCGTTTCCCGATCCATGTGAAGAATCACATTGGAAGGGGGATTGACGGGGTAGCCCTGTTCGCGTGTGCGGAAGCAGTTGCCGAAGTTGTTTGCGGGACACAGATTCCCCAATTGCGCCGGGCTGTTCTGCGACGAGAAGCGCACCACAAAGGGAGCGTTCGTATTGAGGTACTCGGCCGAGGCCATGCGATTCCAGTAGTTCCAGCCGAAGCCATAGCCGCCGCGCAGCACGGTCTTTGAGTTTAGAGTGTAGGCGGCACCAAGGCGCGGAGCAAAGTTGTTCCAGGTCTGACGTTGCAGGGTGCGGCCTTCGATTCCGTTGCCGCCTGAGGCGACAACGAGACGGTTCTGCGCCGGGTCGAAGTTGGCAAGCCGGTTGTTCGCGTCATATGCTGGCGTCGTCATCTCGTAGCGCAACCCCATGTTGAGAGTGAGCCGAGAGTTTACTTTGAAGTCGTCTTGCAGATAGAACCAATGGGCTTGTTGCCGCACCTCGGCCTGAACCTGCGTTGCCAACTGGTAAGAGGAGCGGCCGCCGAAGTAGAAGTCGGCCAGCGAGTGCACCGTGTTCGCGCTCGCACCGGCAAGCGCGCCGAGGTTTTGCCCTGGCAGGCGAGAATAGAAACCGGCGTAGCCATCGATGCCATAAAGCGGGTTAGTGTCGTCGACCAGGATGTTCATGAAGAGCAATTCGTAACCCATCTTCAGGTTGTGCCGGTTGACGATCTTCGATAAGTTCATGCGGGAATTCAGTGTTGTCGGGAACTGCGCCTGAGGGTTCGTCGCTTGACGGCCGAAGCGCGGGAAGCCTTGGATGTCCTGCGGCGTGATGCCGCCCTGGATGCGCGGGCCTTCCGGCAATCCGGTGATTCCGAACAGCTCGCGCATGGAGGGTCCACCGACAGCTGCGGGCAAGCGGTCCATGCCTAAACGAGTAACCGCGAAGCGATACTCAAGAACTTCCGTCGCCGACTTGGTCCAGGTGATGCCGGCGATACCTTGCTGGTTGAAGGTATCGAGGTTGCCGAGGTTGTTGCCGCCAGCGAAGCCCGTGATGAGTCCGGGGGCGATGATGTTCTGGCGGCGCTGCGCGAAGCGGAAGAAGCTGGTCAGGTTGCTCGAGAGCTGGTGGTCGATCTTGATGGCACCCTTGTCGTCGGTGAGTTTATTGCTGTCAAAGCCTCCGTAATTGGTGCTAATGCCCAGAGCACCGCCTCCCGCCCGGTTGGGTTGCGGCAGCTCGGCCAGCACCCGCCGAGCGAAACGCGTCATCGGGATTGTTGTTCCGGCGGGAAAGACCGTTCCCGCCGCGATCGTGCGGCCGGTATCGTCTGTGAATGCGAAGGGTGCGCGCACATCGAGCGGCAACACGCCGCGCCGCATATCTGCGTTCGGTACCGCGGTGAGAGAGAACGGCGCGATCGACCAGCGAGAACCCTCGTAGTCGGCGAAGAAGAAGGTGCGGTCCTTGATGATCGGCCCGCCGACCGCTACGCCAAACTGGTTGCGCTTGTTGATCGGCTTCTGATTGAGCGTCGGCTTGAAGAAGCCGGTTGCGTTGAGTTTTTCGTTTTGGAGAAATTCCCAAAGCGCCCCGTGAAACTGATTCGTGCCAGACTTCGACGCAACGTTCATGACTGCTCCGCCGCTTCGGCCGAATTCAGCGGAGTAAGCGTTGACGATCAAGCGGAACTCCGCCACCGAATCCGGCGACGGTTGAATCGACTGATTCGAGAATCCTTGATTCGTTGTGCCGTAGAAGTTGTTGTCGATGCCATCGAGCAAGAAGTTGTTCCACACGCTGCGGAGACCGTTCACGTTGTAGGAACCTTCGCGTCGAAACGCGATCGAGCCCTGATTGCCGGATTGCGATTGCCGCACGCCGGGAGAGAGTAGTGCGAGGTTGGCGTAGCTACGGCCCTGTAGAGGTAATTCCACCACCTGTTTGGCGGCGATCACCTGGCCTTTGGACGAACTCTCGCTCTCGAGCAACGGTGTAGTTGCTTCGACATTGACAATTTCGGTCACCTGGCCTACTCGTAACGTGATGTCAATTCTCTGCCGGGCGTTGACGGTTAAGACAATGTTTTCGACCGCGCCAGTGGTGAACCCAGGCTTTTCAGCCGTGACCTTGTAGTTGCCGATGCGGACGGTTGGGAAGAGGAAGTCACCTGCTTCTGAAGAATCGGTGTTTAAAGTGATGCCCGTAGCGTTGTTCCGCAGTACAACCTTCGCACCAGAAATTGTCCCTCCTTACTCATCGCGAACCGAGCCAACGATTGCCGCTGAGTCGAATTGTGCGAGTGCGCAAAGTGTTGTCAGTAATAGAGTTGTAATGATTCTTCGCATGGCCTATTCATAATACAGAATGCCAGCGAAGATTCGCATGCCTGTTACGCTTCAGTGAATTTTGCGTGAATCGATTGCCTGAGACCCCCTCCATTTGGTGAACTGCTAGAGGTAGCTAAAAGTGGAACTTTTTGGTGAGTGGGTATCGCTGTCGACCGCGATGCTCTTAATTGCGGCGCTAGTTTTGGCGCTTGGGTTTGAGATGGTCAATGGCTTTCACGACACCGCGAACGCTGTTGCTACCGTGATTTATACAAACACACTGAAACCGAATGTGGCTGTAGTGTGGTCCGGGGTTTGGAATCTGATTGGGGTGTTGGCGAGTTCTGGAGCGGTGGCCTTTGGCGTGGTTTCTCTGCTGCCGGTGGAATTGGTGCTCAATGTGGGTTCATCGGCCGGCATGGCGATGGTGTTTTCCTTGCTTGTATCCGCCATCCTCTGGAACCTGGGCACATGGTATCTCGGCCTTCCCGCCTCGAGTTCGCACACGCTAATTGGCTCGATTCTGGGTGTCGGGCTCGCGCATTCCCTCATGAGTTCCGAGGTCTTCGGGCGTGGCGTGAACTGGGCCAAAGCGCAGGAAGTCTTTGCCGCCCTGATGATCTCCCCACTGATTGGTTTCGGCTGCGCTGCGCTACTGCTACTGCTATGCAAAGTGCTGATCAAGAACCCTGACCTTTACAAAGCTCCTAAGGCGGATCAGCCCCCACCGTTCTGGATTCGGTCCATTCTGGTTTTCACCTGCACCGGCGTCAGCTTCGCCCATGGTTCGAACGATGGGCAAAAGGGCATGGGGCTGTTGATGTTGATTCTGATCGGTGTCATCCCTGCGTCCTTCGCCCTGAACGAGGGTGCCAACGAAAAGGACATGCTTGCTCTGCGGAGCTCTGCCGCAGAAGTCAACATGCTGCTTGAGCTTCGTTTCGACAAGAGCGCCATGACTGCTGAGGAAGCATCGCTCGAGCTTTCGAACTATCTCAAACCCAACGTTTCGGCGACGAAGATTACCGGCGCCGCTGTGCATCGCTTGAATCAGGAAGTGCTCACGCGGCTCAACGGCCATAAGCGGCTCACCGACATTCCGCGCCCCAACCGCACCAAGCTTCGCAGCGACATGTACCTGATCGAAGAGGCCCTGGTGAAGATGATGAAGACGGGCAGGGTGGAACACAAAGACGCAAAGGAAGCCGTTACCCGCTACAAGAAAGAGCTGGATAAGAGCACTCGATTCATCCCGCTGTGGGTGAAGGTTGCCGTTGCACTGGCGCTCGGTATCGGCACCATGATCGGCTGGAAGCGCATCGTCGTGACGGTGGGCGAAAAGATCGGCAAGGATCACCTTACTTACGCCCAGGGCGCAAGCGCGGAACTGGTGGCAATGATCACGATCGGCGCTGCCGATCAGCTCGGGTTACCCGTCAGTACAACGCATGTGTTGACTAGCGGTGTTGCCGGTACGATGGCGGCCAACAAGAGCGGCGTTCAGCTTAAGACCGTGCGCAACATGCTGATGGCCTGGGTGCTGACGCTGCCCGTGTGTGTGTTCCTTGGGGCGGCCTTTTTCGGCGCCGGCCTTTACGCGATCTCGAAGCTTGGCCTTCAATAGGGTTACCAGATCAGCTTGAAGCCAAGCTGGATCTGGCGGGGATAATTCGAGTTCGGCGCGCTAACCGCGGCCTTGATCACAGAACCGAATTGAACGTTCTCGGGGTTATTGTTGAACTGCTGGGAAACTACGAAAAACGAGTTCGCGACGTTGAAGCATTCTGCGCGGAGCTGAAGCGAGATCTGCTCGGTGAGCTTTGTGGTTTTGTTCAAAGAGGCATCCGCCATGGCAACGTTCTGCAACCGGATTCTCCCATCGAAGTTCGGGTGATAGCGAGGATTGAAGCGGGGCACGATCAGCCAGTTTGCTTCGGTACAACCGGCATCGATGCTGAACGGCTGCATTGTGATGGTGTTGTTGTCATTCCACCGTTGTACGCAGGGCTTGACGGCCTGCACTGTGGAGGCATTCCAATTGGCGGGCAACTTGGCGTCCTTGAGGTAGAGGACGTTCGTTGGCAATGTCCACGGCCGGCCAGTGCTGTAGGTGAAGATCGTTGTCGCCTGCCAGCCGGAGACTAGTCGGCTGCGCCAACCCGAAACATTCCTGAAGAATTTCTGCCCTCGTCCGAAAGGCAAAGCCGAGATCATGCTGGCGGTAAACCGGTGCGGCTTGTCGAGGGCCGTCAAACCTTGTTGCAGCACCAGGTTCTGCGGGTCGAGGTAACCGTTGCGTGCCATATTCTTTGAGAACGTGTAGTTGACATTGAGGTTCATGCCGCTGCGCGTGCGCCATGTATAGAGCGATTGGACGGCGTTGTACCAGCTGAGCCCGTCGTTGCGCCCCAGCTCCGTGATGGCCCCAAACTGAGGAAAGGGTCGCAGCAAATTCGAACGGGCGATCGTGCCGTTGGTCGCATAGGTCGTACCTGTGAACGCGGAAACATTGCGGAAAGGATTCGGCTGGCCCGCGTCGCAAAACGACGGATTGCCACCCCGCATCAGATTGCAGCCGTCGCGGAAGCCGGCATCTTCCACCTCGTTGTAGACGCGCGTTCCCTGTTGGTCAAAACCGCGACTGCCTACGTAGCTGATCTCAAACCGCGATCGTGCCGTGATCATCCGCTGAATCGAGAATGAGAACTGGTCGATGTAGGGCAACCGGAAATCGGAGTTCATAAAGCTGAAGGTCCGGCCCGCAAAGGTGGAGAGACCATCGGAGGCACCGGGCGGCGTCAGGACGATGGGAAATGGGTCGAAGATTTTATTCGGAATCCCGGTCCGGTTCGCGTCGTTCGAAGAGACCAGCGCGGTTGAATTCGAGAAGCCGAAGGTCTGTTGAAAGTCGTTATTGGGATTGAGGAAGTAACGTCCCCAGCCGCCGCGAATCACGGTCTTCTTGTTGAGGGTGTAGGCCACACCGATACGAGGTTGGAATGTCTTCCAAAACAGATCTGTGGCGGTTCTTGGGGCACCATCCACTCCAGCGAAACGAAGTCCGCCGCGGAGCTTCGCCAAATCCGGAAATGCCTCCCGGTCGACGAGGGCGTCGAGAGGGCTGGTCGCCGTTTCGTCGAATCCACGGTTCAAGCGGTTGAATCTTTCGTTGGGCGCGAAGTTGAAGTCCATCCTGAGGCCAAGGTTGATGGTGAGATTGCGGCGAACCTTCCAATCGTGTTGCACCCAAGGGGCGAAATACCGATACATGAAGATCGGAAACACCGGGTAGTTCGCGGTGCCGGAACTCGGCGTACCGAGCAGCCAGCTGGCGAGTGAATCGCCGGAAAGTGCATCGGCGCGATTGAATTCTGCTCGTGTGTAGCCCGGGTTCTGGGCTAGACGGAAGACGTCGCCCGAGTTCTGCGTTGAGTATTGAATCCAACGCATATCGAGACCTGCTTTGAGAGTCCTTGAGCCGGTCACGCGCGTAAATGTCGGGTGAGTCGTGAAGGTATTAGTGACATTTGAGGAGAAGCCGCGGCCGAGCTGGATGTAGTTGTCGAGCGCGTAAATCCCGAAGCCGAATTTGGCTCCAAGCCTTTGTGGCAAGTCCTTGGGAAAGCCCAGCTCTGTCATGTCGTAAGCGAGATTGGCGTCGCTTCGCGATGCTTCGATGTAGCGGGTGAAAGAACTGCGGATGTTGAAAATGGTGGAAGCCGAAAGCGTCGATACCCAGTCGATGACGTAAGCATCATTCACGCGCTTAAGAGGAAACTGGCCGTTCTCGCCGGGGCCGGAAACGCCGTTTGTGGAGCGGATCTCGGTGCGGTCGTTTGAGGCGTGGCGGAAGAACATCTTGTGCCTCAAGCCAAGGTTCTGGTCGAACTTGAACACTAGATTGTAGAAGTCATCGACGGCGATGTTGTTGCCGCCGGAAAGAAAGTAGTTCGAACGGGCGTAGTCCGCGCCCGGAGTCCTTGTGTTGGGGTTGGGGAAGAAGGAAGCGATCTTGCGTGCTACAGGGTTGATTCGATCTTGAGGGATTACGTTTGCAGGGAATGGAGTGCGTGTCCAGACGTTGTTGACGAGCGCTCCCGAGTTCGGGTCATAGATTGAGATGCGGCGACCGCGGGCATCGGTCATCTTTGAGAAGTCACCATTCTTCATCTCGGGTTCGGGCACGGAGAGCACGAGAGGCTGGGGGCTGCCTTCCTTGTAGCCCTCGTAGTTGAACAAGAAGAAGGTCTTGTTGCGGCCGTTGTAGAGCTTGGGGATGACGACAGGACCGTCTAGCTGCAAGCCGTACTGATCGAGGTAGTGGCCATCCTTTGGGGCGCCGCGGGCATTGTTCTGGAATGAATTCGTATCGAGCCAATTGCGTCGCATGAATTCATACGCTGTTCCGTGAATGCGGTTGGAGCCGCTCTTGAGCACCACGTTGACGGTTCCGCCGCCGGAGCGGCCATACTGTGCGTCGTAAGAGTTGGTTTGGATCTTGAACTCCTGTACGGAGTCGACCGGCGGAACGTAGGCCAGGTTGTTGCCTCCAGCTTGTGCATTGTTTGGGGCTCCATCGAGGAGAAACTCGGTGTTGCGGTTAGTGCCGTTGATGCCCCACTCGGCGATGGCGCCGTTGTCGAAAGGCCTCTGATAGGCGAGCGAGCCGTTGAAGTCAACGCCAGGGACCAGTGCGGCCAGCATGAAAGGATTGCGGCCATTTAGCGGATATTCCTTGATGGCCTTTTCGCCGATCACACCGCCGCGGTCGGCGGAGGAATCATCGAGAAGTTCCGCTTCGGCGGTCACCGTAATCTCCTGGCTGGCGGCGCCGAGTTCGAGTGTGAACGCCAGGCTGGCGGTCTGGTTCACGTTGAGTTGGAAACCGGTCTTGGTCGACTTCTTGAAGCCTGGGGCTTCTACGGTTGCCGAATAGGTGCCCGGCTGCAGGAACAGAACAGTAAAATTGCCCTGGTTGTCGGTACGCGCTGTAGAGGTTATGTTGGTGCCCAGGTTTCTGACTGACACGGGAGCGTCTGCAATGGGAGATCCTGTTGGGTCGACGACGCTGCCGTTGAGAGTGGCTCGAAATTCTTGCCCACAAAGAATGCTGATGCTCAGCAATACCCCGATTCCAAATCGCATCTGTAGAAGCTATCAGAATGCGGCTGGGTACTCAAATTAGCAGGAGTTAATGAGGCTTTGCAACTGGGCGGTAGCCGGAGGCCAGGATCTGCCGGAACAGTGGGGCTGTTAAGGGTGTGACTAGCAGCTCAGGTTGGAAGAGCTCTGGTGGTCCGTAGCCAGAGTGCGTCCACGGGTAGCTGAGCGGGCCTAGCTTGAGATAAGGATTTTGTTCGATGTGGAACATGGAGTAGTCGGGCAGCGTGTGGAGCGGGGCTTGCGGTTGAGGGCGGGTGCGCTGTTCGTGGAGGACCGCATCGAGAGCCTTGGCGTTGGGCTGGCCGGAGAGGCTGAGGAAGAGCTTGTAGGCTTCGCGACGGCAATCACCGCAGGGGCGGTGGCCGGCGGCGAAGGCTGTGGCTTCATCAAGGAAGAAGAGCTGAGTCCAGCGGTTGGGCTCCATGAGAGGGCGGCGGAGATTCTTGAACTCAAGCTGGCAGACGATCCAGGCTTTATGACCCCAGAGGGGATTGACGAGCTGTTGTTGGTTGTTGTGGAGGATGCCGCGGTTGCCGGTGAAGAGGCCGCGGGCGGGGTTGATCTCGATCGTGGAGAAGGGGGTGACCCTGTTTTGGAGTGGCATCAGGGTGTGAAGGCGAGGGCGACGTTGCGCTCAGTTGGGTTGTTGGCGGTGGCGAGGGCTTTGGCGATGGCGAGTTTGGCTTCGTCTTTGCGATTCGCTTCTTTCAGCGCCAGGGCAAGTGCATACCACCAGGAGCTGTTCGAGGGGCGTTCACTGCAAGCTCGTTCGAGCAGCGGAATGGCTTCGTTTGGTTTGCCGGAATCAGATAAGCGCAAGCCTTCGAGGAACCTTGCTTCGGCCGAGGTGGTATCGACGCCGGCGGAGCGGGCGGCAGGGACACGATTGAGAAATGCGATTTCGAGTTCTTTGATCTCGACCTGGGAGAGGGCGCTGAATTCGATGACTGGCGGGCTGTAGGCGATGGGCCGGATGCGAGGAGGGAAGGGTCCGTCGGCTTTTGGAACGGTTGCCGGGAGTGGTTGGCCGGGCTTGTAGGTAGGCCAGAGGTGGTATACCGCTGCCCATTCACGGGCGTAGACACTAAGGTTGCCGGGAGGGCGGCCTAAGACGACCTCAGTGGAATTCCCCTTGTTGCGGATTGCGAGCGTAGAGTAATATTCACAGATACCTTCCTCGAACCAAAGCGGCAGATTGGGGAGAGTCTGGTGAAGTACTGCGTGGATATACTCGTGGCTGAGGACTTCGAGTAACCGGGGCGCGTCCGGATTGGCGGTGATCCAATCTTCGCGCTGGCCTGAGAGAAACAGGCCCTGCTCTAAATTTCCAGTCGTCAACTTGCGCCAATCTTCAGCGCTGCTGGGGATCCAAATTCGAAGCGGGCTCTGGGCTGCCCATTCGTTGCCGTGGATGGCAATGATTGCGGCGCGGAGTTGCTCGAGTCGTTCGAGGCTTTTTTCAGCAGTTTGAATTTTTGTATTTCTGCTGTACCAGATGAAGTTTTTTGAACGTAGCGCCGTTTGAGCGTTTGATGGGAACACCGCAATCAAGGCAAAGAGCCCCATCAATCGGATTGATAAAAAGATTGGATTGTCTAATGAGGAACGATTCCTTAGCATTGCATTATGGGAGCTAGCACTATGACCGAACCCCAAACCTCACAAGTAGCATTGTTACACCGTATTTCGAGCATTGTCAGTTCGCAGAGATCGCTCGATGAAATGTTAGGCGAGATCATTGGGTTGACCGTTCAGGTCACAGAGTGTGATGCGGCGCTGGTATACCTGATCGAGAAAGAGACCAACGAGATCGTATTGCGGGCGTCTCAGGTGCCACACGCGCACGATTTGAACTTGCTGCGCATGAAAGTCGGCGAAGGCGTGACGGGCTGGGTGGCGGAGCATAAGTCGGTCGTGGCGCTGGCGGCGAACTCGGCGCTGGATCACCGGTTCAAGCGGTTTCAGGGTCTGGTTGAAGATACGTATGAAGCGTTTCTTTCGGTGCCGCTCATTAACCAGGGCGAGATCATCGGGGTCATCAACGTTCACCATCGGGAACCGCATCCGCACACAGCGGAAGAGATCTCGTTGCTGACGTTTATCGGCGAGCAGATGGGGATCGCGATCTCGAAAGAAGTTTTGAGCGAAGAGAACCAGCGGCTGATGAGCGAGACCGAAGAGATGAAGCGGCAGCTCGAGACGCGCAAGCTGGTGGAGCGGGCCAAGGGAATTTTGCAGTCGCGTTATAAACTAACCGAAGAAGAGGCTTATTTGCGGCTTCGCAACGAAAGCCGGCGGCATCGCAAGCCGATGAAGGAACTGGCCGAGGCAATCATCCTTGCCGAGGAGTTGGCACGGAAGAGCGATGACCCGGAGGATGAGAAGGAATAGTTGGCGTTTGAGGCATTGATCCCCCACGGCGATCTGACGACGATCGCCGCGAACTTCTGGCCGAGGAATCTGGATGAAGTGCGGTATCCAGGGGTGCGAGTATTGCACCGGACAGAAGAGAGGGTTCAAGTGCTGTCGATTCGGCATGAGCCCGAAGGGCCGGTGCGAGGAACTCTGATCGTACTGCATGGGCTCGAAGGGTCACATGAATCCGGATACATGAAGAGCATGGCTGCGGCTGGGCTCGCGCGCGGGTTGCGAGTGCACCGGTTGAACATGCGGACCTGCGGCGGGACCGAGGGGTTGGCTCCGACGCTGTATCATGCAGGGCTGACCAGCGACTTAAAGAGCATTGTGGCTGCGATGGAAGGGCCTGTGTTTCTGGCGGGCTATTCGCTGGGTGGCAATGTGGTTTTGAAGCTGTGCGGAGAGATGGGGGCTGCTATCGGCGTGAAGGGCGTGGTGAGCATCTCGACGCCGCTGGATCTGATGGCGTGTTGCCTGCGAATGCAGGAGCCGAGGAACTTCATCTACTCGAACAAGTTCATCGATAAGCTGAAAGCGCGGTACTGGCGGCGGGCTGTGGAGTTTCCAGAGTTGTTTCCGCTGGATGGGTTAGACAGTGTGAAGAGCGTTCTCGAGTTTGACGATAAATTCACATCGAAGGCATTTGGATTCGGGGATGCGGATAACTACTATAAGACGCAGTCGAGCCAGGGTTTCTTACAGGGGATTGCAATTCCCGGGTTGCTGATTCATTCGATGGATGACCCGCTGATTCCGGCCTGGGTTTATGAAAAAGCGGCACCGGAGAAGAATCCGAATTTGAAACTGGTTATGACCCAGCATGGGGGCCATGTTGGGTTTCTCGCGAAGCGGGGGGCGCGGTTCTGGGCGGAGGAATACGCGGTGGACTGGATTTTGGGGAACTTGCAGCGGTAGTTGTGCGTATGAGTCGCTGATGGTGAATCAGCGGTTTCGAGAAGCGGTATGGGTGGCCCTGGCCAGTTTGCGCACCAGCAAGCTGAGAAGTTTTCTGACCCTATTGGGGATCATTCTAGCGACAACGACGCTGATCGCGGTGATGAGCCTGATTCACGGCATGGATGTGTACATCGCTGAGAAAGTGAGCGACATGGGGGCGGATGGGTTTCGGGTGGAGCGGATGGCCTTCTTTGGGGATTTCGACCCGAAGAAGTATCTCGAGTTTCTTCGGAAGAACCCGGAGTTGAGGCGGGACGAGTACGAGTTCATCAAGTCGAAGGCGACGATGGTGAAGGAGATCGCGATTTATGTGGAGCGGATGGGGCCGGTGGTGGCTGACGGGGATCGTGTGGATGGAGTTGCGATCCAAGGCGTGTCGGCGAGTTATGCGGCAATCGAGGATACGCAGATCGAGAGCGGGCGCTATATCAGCGAGGTGGATGACCAAAGGCATTTGATGGTGGTGGTGCTTGGCCATGACTTCAAGGATCGGTGGTTCCCAAACGTGGATGCGGTGGGCAAAGTGGTGCAGGTAGATGGGCGGCCCTACGAAGTGATTGGTGTGGCCAAGGCCAAGGGGAGTGTGTTCGGGATGTCGCGCGACAACTTTGTGGCGATGCCAGCTGAGACTTACTTTAAGAGCTATGGCGCGCGGAAGGGGATTAGTTATGCGGTGATGGCGGCGGGGCACGACAAGTTCCAGCAGGCTCAGGAAGAAGTGCGAGTGCTGATCCGGAGTTATCGCAGATTGTTGCCGGGGCAAGAGGATAATTTCGCGGTTTTCAGCTCCGAAACGATTGCGAATGCCTGGAACCAGATGACGGCAGCGATCGCGGCGACGGCGATCGGGGTGGTGAGCGTGTTTATGGTGGTGGGCGGGGTGGTGATTATGAACATCATGCTGGCGGTGGTGAGCGAGCGGACGCAGGAGATTGGAATCCGGAAGAGCCTGGGGGCGCGGCGGTCTGACATTCTGAACCAGTTTCTGGTGGAGAGTTCGGTCTTGGCTGCGAGTGGAGGCTTGTTTGGGGTTGGCATCGCCTGGGTGTTTGCGGTGGCCATTCGGAATCTGACTCCGGTACCGATGGAGATGCCGATGATGAGTGTGGCGCTGGGAGTTGGGCTATCGATGACGGTGGGCTTGTTCTTCGGCATTTATCCTGCGCGACGAGCATCGAAGCTGGATCCGATCGAAGCGTTACGAGTGGAGAGGTAGGCACAGAATGTTTCAAGGATTGTTCTGGTCGAGTGTGGGCATGGCGTTCGACACGCTGCGGAGCTACAAGTTGCGGTCGTTTTTGACGGTGCTGGGAGTGATTATCGGAACAGGCACGATCATTGGTGTGGGTTCGATTATCACGGGGATGGATGGCGCGTTTTCGAACGCGATGCGGACGATCGGGTCGGAAACGATGGTGGTGTTCAAGTTCGCGGTTGGGCTGCGGTTTGGAAACCGTTCGGCCGAGGAGCGGATGCGGAAGCCGATCACTTACGATCAAGCGCAGGCGGTCAGGGAGCGGTGTCCGCATGTCGAGAAGGTCACTTCGATGTTGATGCCGTGGCGCGGCGTGAAGAAGATTCGCTATCAGGCCAATGATTTTGCCGGGATCAACTTGCAGGGATCGGAATCGAGCTATGCGGATGTGTGGCAGGTGGAGATGATCCACGGAAGATTCTTCAACGAGATCGATAATCAGCACCGGTCTAAGGTAGTGGTGCTGGGCGAGGATGTGGCGAAGGGGCTTTTCTCAACGAGTGACCCGTCGGGCAAGATGGTGGACCTGGACGGGCAGATGATGGAAGTGTTGGGTGTGATGAAGAATTCCGGGAGCGGGCCGCCCGGAAGCCGGGACAATCGCGTGGTGATGCCGTATTGGACGATGCGGAAGTTTCAGCCGGCGGCGGTGGAGCATATGTTGTTTATCAAGCCGGAGAAGGGAAATCTGGCGGCGGCGATGGATGAGGTGCGCGGGGTGTTGCGGCAGGAGCGGCGGGTGAAGTACGACGAGCCGGATAGCTTTTCGATTTCGACCAGCGAGCAGATGATTGCGGACTTCCGGCAGATAATGTCGATCACGGCGCTGGTGATGGTGGTGTTGTCGTCGATTGGTTTGCTGGTGGGCGGGATCGGCGTGATGAACATCATGCTGGTGAGTGTGACGGAGCGGACGCGCGAGATTGGAGTGAGGAAGGCGCTGGGCGCGCGGCGGAGCGAGATTGTGACGCAGTTTATGACGGAGGCAGTGGTGCTGACGTTTTTGGGCGGGTTGCTGGGGATGGCGGTGGGATGGTTGATTCCGGTGCTGGGTTCGATTGTGTTTCCGAATTTGCCGATGTCTGTGCCGTTGTGGGCGGCGGGACTTGGCGTTGGGGTGAGTGTGGCCGTGGGTCTGTTTTTCGGAATCTGGCCGGCGAACAAGGCGGCAGGGTTGGACCCGGTGGAGGCGCTGCGGTACGAGTAAGTGTGGGTTTGAAGGCTGGCTTCGCTTTGCCGGGTGTTCTGTCGGTAGAGACACCCGGGGCGTTGGGCTTGCGCGGGTCTTGCTGCTATTCAGTTTTCGAAGAGCTGTGAGGTTGCGGGTGGCCTCGGGTTTTGGGTTCGTTTGCTAGCTTTTTTCGGTTGGTTTTGGTTGGGGATCGTACTTGGCGTTCATGGTGTCGACGAACTCGGCGATGATTTGTTTGGCCAGGGCGA
>VFZU01000032.1 GCA_016870995.1 Acidobacteriota bacterium | reverse complement strand
GAGCGTCTCGGCTACAAAACGCCAACTCAAGCTCGTCGCGATTTTTCTGTTGAATTCAAAATTGCTGCGTGATTCAATGGCAATAATTCACTCCCAACGCGCTGTCCACCACGTCCGGAGCGGAACAGATCGGCCATGCCTTGTTGTTCAATATCGTTAATCTCGATCAGAACGGCAAGAGGGTCTTTAATTGGTCGGCCATTGGTTGAGCTTATGCCGTGGGGATGCTTTCCGCCCGTTACACACCTAACCAGAAGTGGTCTGCTGAAGGGATCCAGGCGGGAAACACCGCATTCGCCTTCGGGTTTGGCTCATCACTGATTCAGGAGTTCATGCCTGACAAACTGTTTTTCAGGAAGAAACAGAAGTTGCCGCCAGCACCACCCGTGGTGACGCCTCAGCCGAGCAGCCCGGGCAATTCGTCAATCCAGTAGTCGGGTGCTGCTTGGCGCAGGGCGCTCGCGTGCCCATAGCCATAGCTGACGGCGCAGACCTTGACGCCAGCGGCTTTGCTGGCAACGATGTCGGGAACGGAGTCGCCAATCATGAGGCAGTCGGCCGGCTCGACGCCAATCGCGGCCATTGCTCGTTGCAGCACGATGGGTTCCGGCTTGCTAGGGAAGCCGTCGGTTCCCTGGACGTGCTGGAAGTGTTCGATGAGGCCGAATTGAGTCAGGATATTGGCCGCAGTTGGAGTGCCTTTGGTGGTGGCAGTGGTTTTGAGCCCGCCGAGTTTCGCCAGCGTCTCGGGTACCCCAGTATAGAGACTCGTTTGCTTGTGTTCACGAGCCAGATACGTGGTGCGGTAGGTTTGGATCCAGGCCTCGATCTGCTCTGGCGAGGACTCGGGGAATAGCTCGCTAAACAGGTCCTTCAAATGGCGGCCAATGAAGGTTCTGAGATATTCATGAGGAACATCGGGCTTCGATGTGGTCGCCAAAACGCTCGAAACCGCCCCACAGATATCGGGGGCGGAATCGAGTAAGGTACCGTCGATGTCGAACAGGTAAGCGCGGAAGGGCGGGATCACAGCCACGCGGTTATGCGGGGCTCGAACCGGGGGTGAGCCCGGGGTTGGGGCGAATCGAAGAGTCGGGCCGCAACACCTGCTGCGTTTGGCCGTCACTCGAGTTCGGCGTGTTGTTGTTCGATCGGGAGCTCGGCAGGGCTTGGCCGGCGATCAGCATCTGGACTTCTGTGCCGTCGAGGATTTCGCGCTCCAGGAGAGCCTCGGCAATCCGAATGACCGCATCGCGATTGGAATCGATGAGGTTCTTGGCGGTCTGATAGCCCTGCTCGACCAGGCCGCGAACTTCGGCATCGATCGAGACAGCAGTGGATTCAGAGTAGTCGCGGTGTTGGGCGATTTCACGGCCGAGGAAGATCTGTTCGTCCTTCTTGCCGAAGCTGAGCGGACCGAGCCGGCTCATACCCCATTCGCAAACCATGCGGCGGGCCATCTCGGTGGCGCGCTCGATATCGTTGCTGGCACCGGCCGTCTTGAGGCCGAGGAAGGTCTCGTCGGCGACGCGACCGGCCATGGCGGTGGCGATTTGCGCTTCGCACTGGTCTTTATTGATGTCGTTGCGATCCTGGGTAGGCAGATACATCGTGACGCCCAGAGCCATGCCGCGCGGAATGATCGACACTTTGTGAACCGGGTCGGAGTTGGGAAGCAGAGCGCCCACCAGAGCGTGGCCCGCTTCGTGGTACGCGGTGTGCTTCTTGTCTTCTTCGGTGATGAACATCGAGCGGCGCTCGACACCCATCATGACTTTGTCTTTGGCGACTTCAAAGTCCGTCATGGCGACCACTTTGCGGTTTTGGCGAGCCGCAATGAGAGCTGCTTCATTGACGAGGTTTGCCAGATCGGCACCAGCGAAGCCAGGGCAACCGCGGGCGATGACACTCAGTTCCACATCGTCGCTGAGCGGGATCTTCTTGGTGTGAACCTTGAGGATCTGTTCGCGACCCTTGACATCGGGACGGCCCACGACCACGCGGCGGTCAAAGCGACCGGGGCGCAGCAGGGCGGGGTCGAGAACGTCGGGGCGGTTCGTTGCGGCCACCAGGATGACGCCTTCGTTGGACTCGAAACCATCCATCTCAACCAGCAGCTGATTCAATGTCTGTTCACGTTCGTCGTGACCACCGCCGAGGCCTGCGCCGCGATGGCGGCCGACCGCGTCGATTTCATCGATGAAGATGATGCAGGGGGCATTCTTTTTGCCTTGTTCGAACAGGTCGCGAACACGGCTGGCACCGACACCAACAAACATTTCGACGAAGTCAGAACCTGAAATCGAGAAGAAGGGCACGTTGGCTTCGCCAGCGATGGCGCGCGCCAACAGCGTTTTACCCGTACCGGGCGAACCAACCAGCAGTACGCCCTTCGGGATGCGGCCACCCAGCTTTTGAAACTTCTGGGGTTCGCGCAAAAACTCAATGATTTCCTGAAGCTCTTCTTTGGCTTCTTCAACACCGGCGACGTCTTTAAAGGTCACCTTCTTTTGCTGTGAGCTATGCAGGCGGGCACGGCTCTTGCCAAAGCTGAGCGCCTTGTTACCTCCGCTCTGCATTTGCCGCATCATGAAAATCCAGAATCCAAGGATCAGGATGAACGGCGCGGTTTGGAAAATGAGGCTCAAAATGCCATTGGAACTGGTGTCTTTAATGTCGATGTTGACACCCTTTTCGCGCAGGATCTTGTAGAGGTCGGGGTAGAGCGGGGGTACCGTGGTCTTCAGACCAGAGCCGTCTTCGCGATAAATTCCATGCACCTCGGTGCCGGTTATGGCGACGCTTTTCACGCGGTTGGCCTCAACCTGCTGCATAAAGTCGCTGAAAGTCACCTGCGCATCCGGTTTCTTGTTTCCGGTCCGGACCACCACAAAGATGAGGGACACCACGCAGATGATGACCACCCAAAAGATTACCGACTTGACGTTGGAGTTCATTCTTACCTTACAGACGTAAACTAGACGTTCCTTGATTCACCTTATGTCAGAATCTGTTGCTAGCCAAACGGCCAGGCGGGGCAGAACGGCTTCCATTGAATGCGAAGTGCCGTCCGCGATTCTGGAGTTATCGCGAACTCGGCGGCCGGGCCAAACCCGGCAACCCAAATGGGGAGGTCCCCTAGTACGATTATCGGCCAAGACCGCCGCCGCCATAGGGGGATCCGGAATTTTTGAAACAGTTCCTTGACCTTTTCGGGCCCGGAAGCACCAGCGCGGGTGTAACTATCGCCGGGACGCCAATTCCGCAACTCCAGACGCCGTTCCGCGTCCATTGCCGCAAGAACCCTGTCTAAATCCAGACTTCCACCACTCTCATTATAGTTACACATCGAATCCACCTGGCTTGAGAGCGTACCCGCGTCTTCCGGTACGGAGACTTCTCCGGGAAAAGGAAAAGCCAGGCGGAAGTTCCGTTCCGGTAGATCTCTTAATACTTCAAGCCGGATGACCCGCAGCCAGCCAAAGCTGCGCATTAGGTCCAGGCCGGGAACCTGGATGCGGCCATTGCCCTCCTGCTCGGTACACAGTTGTAGCGCAGCTTCGACGTGGGCGAAGTCGATTTCCCGGAGATTGTCCTTCACCCGCTCAAGAAGTTCGCGCATCATGCGGCGGCGCACGGCAACTGGGTGCGTATTGAATGGCTCGCAATGCAAAACCAGCGCCTGGCCGTCGGCGGAAACGAGGGGATCGAGGGTAGTGGCGGCATGGAGGGTGGCCCAAGCCTCTTCGTCGAGGGCGATGCCAGCGAGTTGGGCGAGGGCCTGGTCGGTCTCGGGGTTGATCTCGCGACGAAGGGCCGGCATGAGTTCATGCCGAATCCAATTGCGGCGGTAAGAGAGATCGAGATTGGAGGCGTCTTCGCGCCAGGCGATTTCGTGCTCGCGCAGCCACTCACGGATCTGTTCACGGCTGACATTGAGAAACGGCCGATAGTAGCGGCCGGAAGAAACGGGGAGGATGCCGGCGAGGCCGCTTAAGCCGGTACCGCGGACAATGCGGAACAGCATCGTCTCTGCTTGATCTTCACAAGTGTGGGCCGTCAGTACCGCATCGACCGGGCATTGATGAAACCAGGCGTAACGTAAGTCGCGGAGAGTTTCCTCAGATCGATCTTTCGGTTGCACGCGCTGCACTTCAAGCTGGACACCAAGCCGGGTGGCCAGTTCTCGGAGTAGCGCCTCGTCCTTCTCGCTCTCGTCGCCGCGCAACCCATAGTTGACGTGAAGCAAGAGGATGTTGGGCCAAACCTGATGGGCGGCGACGGCGAGGGCGACAGAATCTCCGCCGCCACTGACCGCAACGGCGACCCGCTCTGCTTGCGACAGGGCGGGATAGCGTTTGACAAATTTTCGAATCTGGCCGGAGAGATCCATCTCCACCATCATCGCGAATTGAGGTGAGCGTTAGAACTGCAGCCGTGCGCCGACCTGGCCGACGCGACCGCCACCGAAGTCAACACCGCGCGCGCCGCGGATCACGCCGAAAGCTGCGTCGTTGACGTTCAGGACGGGGTCGCCGAGATTGGTCCAGTTGGGCACGTTGGTGAAGCTGCCTTCGATGCGGAAGTTTACTTTTTCCGTAATCGCGATCTGCTTCATCATGCCCATGTTCCAGCCGAAGGTGCCGGGGCCGGTAACGATGCCGACGCCCGAAGTGCCGAAGCGGCCGATGGGAGCAATGTCGCGCCCGGGAACCACGCCGACGATGCAATCAAACTGATTGGCTGCGCCCGGTGCGCGACCAGGGCAGTAGAAAGCCGAACGATCGAGCCATTGTGCAGCCGTGGGGTTAGTGAGGCTACCGTTGGCCGCGCCGACACGATCCGGGCGCTGAGCGCCGCGGCTGGTGGCGAGGGTGCCGGAGGGGTCGCCGACGCTGACCGTGGGCGTAAGGAAGGGACCGCTTTGCAGCGTGACGATCGAGGAGATCTGCCAGCCGCCGAGCACGGTATCGGTGAGATGATTGGCCTTGGACATGAACTGACGGCCCTTGCCGAAGGGCAGTTCGTAGACAAGATTGAGAAGCGCCCGGTGGCGACGGAAAGCGTAGATGTCGCCACGATCGCCCGCGCGGTTATAGGAATTGGTAACACGGCCGCCGCCGGTTTCACCGGCAAAGCTGCCGGGGTTCGGACCAGCGTTGTCGCCGAGAGCCTTGGCCCAGGTGTAGGCGCTGGTGAAAGAAAGACCCTTCGAGAAGCGACGATTCACTTCGGCCTGGAACGAATGATAATTGGTGTTGGCGCCAGCGTCACGGCTGAAGATCAAACCATAATTGGGGAAGGGGCGGTCGGTGATGGGACGCTGCGAGAAGAAGCGCGTGTCAGATTGCATCTGATTCAAGTCAGGTGCCCAGGGCATGTGGGAGCTCTTGTTGCCGATGTAGCTGATGCGCAAGCCGGTATCGTTGCTCAACTGCCGGTCGACCGAGAGCGACCACTGGGTCATCTGGGGCGGACGGAAGTCGATCTGATTGGCGGTGCGGAATTCGAAGCTGCCTACGGCACCTGTGCGGATACCGCTGCCCGGAGTGCGGGTGTCGGGAAGAGTGAAGATCGGCTGGCCGTTGGCGCCGACGTTGTTGAAGAAGCGGACGTCGCTCTGAACGGTGCCAGTGAGGGAGAAGAACACACTGCCGAGCGTGATCATATTGTAGAGGCCGGCGCTGGCCCGAACGGTAGTCTTGTTGTTGAGGCGATAGGCGAAGCCGAGGCGCGGGAGGAATTGCGTGAAGTAGTTCTGACGCAAGCCTTCGGGCAGGCCGGCTTCTTTGGCGGTCACGATCGGAGTGCAGGGAATGCCGTTGATGGCGGCGCCGGGGCAACCGTTGAAGGATGTAATCGCGCCGGGTGCGACAAGGGTGCGGGCCTTGGGGTCAGACATGATGACAACGCGGCCGGTGCGAGGGACCGTGCGGTCGAAATTGGCGATGTTGAATCCAGCGTCGTAGTAGCCGGGATGGAATTCCCAGCGCAGGCCGTATTCCATCGTAAGGCGATTGGTGATGCGCCAACTGTCCTGCCCATAAAACTTGAAGTGCGTTGCGCGACCATCATTGTCGGCGGTGAGAACCGCGATTTGGCTGGAGGCGGGAGTGCCCAGAAGGAAGTCACCCCAGGAGTTGCCGGTGAAAGCTCCATTGAAGGAGAAGTCGCCGTAGTTGTTGCCGGTTGTAAATCCAAGCGCGCTCTTGGCCTGGAGATTACGAATGTCGGCACCGAACTTGAAGGTGTGTTTGCCCTTGATCCAGGTCAAGTTATCGATGAACTGGATGTTCTTCGAGATACCGAAGCCGGGGCGGCCCTTGTTGAAGCCGGTGTATTGGTCAATCGAGAAATTGGGGAGGCCGTTGAAGAAGATGTCTTTCTGGATGTCGCGGAGGTTCAGGCTGTTGGTAAATGCGCGGCCATCAAAGGGAAACTCGGTGCGATTCTCAGCGTAGCTATAGCCGCCGCGGACTTCGTTGAGAAGGTTTGGCCTGAGGGTCCAGGTGTGGCTGGCGACAAGCTGTTGGTGGTCGGCGTTGTTGGTATCGGAAGGCAGCGTGAGGTTGTTCGGATTCAGCGTCGGATTCTTCTTCCAGGTGTAGCGGCCAAAGACGTTGTGCTTGGTGCCGATGGTCTGGTCGATGCGAACGTCGAACTGATTCGATTCAATGTTGGCGACGCGGTTGGTGATGAAGTTGTTGACGCTGCGGCGGCTGCCGTCGCCGATGTTGATCCCAGGGTAAAAGGGGATGACGGCACGCGCCACGGCGTTGATGCGGCTACCGGGAATGGTGTTGCCGGGGAAGGGTTGGCCCGTCACTGGATCGCGGACGGTGACACCTTCGGCGGTGAAGTCGCCCTGACGAAGACGGGCGCTGGGGATAGTGTTGGCGATGGTGGACTGGCGCGGGAAGCGCAAGCTTTCCCAGGCGAACTGGAAGAAGGTTTTGTTGGTGCCGTTGTAAAGCTTGGGGATGCGCACGGGGCCGCCGAGAGTGCCCCCGAAGTTGTTGCTGACCTTGGCAGGGAGGGCTGCCTGGCCGAAGGTGCGGGCATCGAAGGCCCGATTCTGGTGATACCAGAACAGAGCGCCGTGATAGTTGTTGGTGCCGGATTTGGAGACGATCGTGACGTCGCCGGGCTGGCCGAATTCGGCGGAGTTACCGACGCCCTGAACGCGAATTTCACCGATGGATTCGATGGAGGGGAACAGGTTGCGGTTCGGGCTGTTGCCGGTGACGCCGGTGATCGAGATACCGTCAGAACTGGATTCTGACTGCGCGGGCAGACCACCCTGGATGGCAAGGCCCACGCCGTTATCGGCTTGAACGCCGGGCAGCGTTTGAAGGAGGTTGTAGGGAGTCGTGTTGGTGCTGGCGCGGAAGTTGGCTGGTAGATTGGCCACTTTCTCGGGGGTGAGGTTCGAGGAGATGGCGCCGGTGTCGGTAGCGATCAAGCCTGGTGCAGCACTGACTTCGACCGTCTGCGTGACTTCGCCCAATTCGAGCGTTGCGTCAATACGGAGCGTTTGACGAGCAACGAGAGTGACCTCCTTGACGCGAAAGGTGCGGAAGCCGGCCTTGGAAACTTCAAGAGAATACTTGCCAGGCTTGACATTTTGAAATTCGAAAGAACCGCTCTCCGAGGCGACTGTTTCGCGGGTGTTGTTTTCGCCCAAGTTTAGGATGCGTACTTTTGCCCCAGCGACACGGCCGCCGGAGGCATCGGTCACATCTCCAAGAACAACGCCCAAAGTGGATTGGGCCATCGCGGAAACTGCACAAAGCAGTGTTGTCAAGAAAATGGATTGAAGTTTCACAGGCTATTAGCATAGCGAATCGAAATGACGAATCCATGAAGCTTGGCTATGAGCACTTCTGCTGAAGTATCGTGAGATCTATATGCTTTTACGCACTTTGAACCTGTTCTTGCTGGCGACTTGCCTGAAGGCGGCCTCGGCCGACTTGATCGTTTATGGCTGTACGTCGGGGGCAATGACGGCTGCCATTCAAACGAAGAAGATGGGCAAGTCAGTGATTGTGGTTTGCCCTGAGAAGTATCTTGGCGGATTGACGGCGGGAGGACTTGGATGGACAGACTCCGGCAACAAGGCGGTGATCGGCGGCCTTTCGCGCGAGTTCTATCATCGCGTCTGGCAGCACTACGATAAACCCGAATCGTGGAAGTGGCAGAAGCGTGAGCAGTACGGCAACAAAGGACAAGGCACGGAAGCCCTGGATTCAACGGGACGCACGATGTGGATCTTCGAGCCGCATGTGGCCGAACAAGTTTACGAACAGTGGGTGAAAGAAATGAAGATCCCTATTGTGCGCGATACCTGGCTCGATCGGGAGAAAGGCGTGAAGTTGAAGAACGGGCGGATCGTTTCGATCCAGACGCTCGACGGCAAGACTTATGCGGGCAAGATGTTTATCGACGCAACGTATGAAGGCGATCTGATGGCGGCTGCGAAGGTGGATTACCATGTGGGCCGCGAATCCATGGCTACTTACGACGAAAAGTGGAATGGAGTGCAAGTTGGGGTGCTGCATCATCGTCATCATTTCGGGGCCGTGCCGAAGCCGATCTCACCTTATGTGGTTCCGGGAGACCCGAAGAGCGGCGTGCTTCCCAGAGTGAGTAGCGAGCCGCCCGGCAAATATGGCGAGGGGGACAAGAAGGTGCAGGCGTACTGCTTCCGCATGTGCCTCACGCAGGTGGAAGCCAACCGGGTTCCCTTCCCCAAGCCCGCGAATTATGATGCGCGCGAATACGAATTGTTGTTACGCATCTTTGAGGCGGGCTGGCGGGAGACGTTTGATAAGTTTGACCGGATCCCGAACTTCAAGACCGACACGAACAATCACGGGCCGTTCTCGACGGACAACATTGGCAGGAACTACGACTATCCGGAAGCGAGCTACGCGCGCCGCAAAGAGATCATCAACGAACACATCAATTACCAACAGGGCTGGCTGTATTTCATCGCGAATGATCCCCGTGTGCCTGCCGACGTGAGGGACAAGTTTGCGAAGTGGGGCCTGGCTAAAGATGAGTTTCAGGACACAGGGAATTGGCCGCACCAGATGTATGTTCGCGAAGCACGGCGCATGGTGGGCAAGTATGTCATGACGGAGAACGAACTCGTCAAGCGCAGGGCCACTCCGGAGCCAGTAGGCATGGGGTCTTATAGCATTGACTCGCATAACATCCAGCGCTACATCACCCCGGAAGGTTATGTACAGAACGAAGGCGATATCGGGGTATCCACCAATGGGCCGTACCAGATTTCGTATGGATCGCTGGTGCCAAAGAAGGGACAAGCGGCGAATCTGTTGGTGCCCGTCTGCCTGTCGAGTTCGCATATTGCGTATGGTTCGATTCGTATGGAACCCGTGTTTATGATTCTTGGGCAGAGTGCGGCGACCGCAGCGGCGATGGCCATCGACGGCAAGATGGATGTGCAGGACGTGCCCTATGAGAAGCTGAAATCCCGGCTGATCGCCGATGGACAGGTTTTGGAATTCAAGGCGGTGAAATAACGATGAGCAAGTTGCTGTGGTTGGTTTGCGTAGCGGCGCTAGCCGCTGACCCTGGTGAGCTAAAGCGCTGGGAAGATCAGGCGAAGAAAGTGCGTATCGTGCGGGATTCCTGGGGGATTGCGCATGTTTATGGGAACACTGACGCTGATACGGTCTTCGGGGCAGTGTATGCCCAGGGCGAAGATGACTTCAATCGCGTCGAGACGAATTACATCAACGCGCTGGGAAGGCTGGCCGAGGCGGAAGGCGCCAGCAAGATCTACCAGGATCTGCGGATGAAGTTGTTCATTGATCCCGCAGAACTCAAGAAGCAATACGCGGCAAGCCCAGTGTGGCTGAAGAAACTAATGGATGCCTTCGCTGATGGGTTGAACTTCTATTTGGCGAAACACCCGGCGGTGAAGCCGCGCGTCATCACGCGCTTTGAGCCGTGGATGGCGTTGAGCTTTACCGAAGGCAGTATCGGCGGAGATATCGAACGGGTAAACATCCGCGAGCTTGAGGCATTCTATGGCCGGGCGGCGTCGACGCTGGCTCAGGCCGAGCCGGAGGATTTGCATAAGGAGCCAACGGGCTCAAATGGTGTCGCGATCCACCCTTCAAATGCGAAGAACAAAGCTTCGCTGCTGCTGATCAATCCGCATACGTCCTTCTATTTTCGGTCTGAATTGCAGATGACGAGCAAGGAAGGCTTGAATGCTTATGGCGCCTCTACCTGGGGGCAATTCTTCATCTATCAGGGCTTCAATGAAAAGTGCGGATGGATGCACACCTCAAGTGGTGTCGACGTGATCGATGAGTTTATCGAAACGGTGAGCCAGAAAGGCACCGGTTTCGTGTACAAGTCGGGCGCGGCGGAATTGCCGGTTGCGTCGCGCGAGGTGGTGGTCGCCTACAAGACACCGTCCGGGATGGCAGA
This sequence comes from Acidobacteriota bacterium, assembly GCA_016870995.1. Lineage (GTDB taxonomy): Bacteria > Acidobacteriota > Terriglobia > Bryobacterales > Bryobacteraceae > Bryobacter. The sequence goes on along the minus strand of VFZU01000032.1, from coordinate 41,786 downwards.
GAAGAAGTTTACGGTGTACCGAACGCATCATGGGCCGGTGGTTCGAACACTGAATGGAAAGTGGGTTTCTGTGAGTTTGATGCAGGAGCCAGTGAAGGCGCTGAGCCAGTCTTACCTGCGGACGAAGGCGTGGGACTATAAGAGTTTTCGCGAAACGATGGAGTTGAAGACGAATTCGTCGAACAACACGATCTTCGCCGATGCTAGCGGGAACATTGCTTACTTTCATGGGAACTTCCTGCCAAAGCGGGACACTCGATTCGACTGGACGAAGCCTGTAGACGGCGCGGACCCGGCGACGAATTGGGGTGCACTGCATACGATCGACGAGACACCGAATTTGCTGAACCCCAAGGCGGGCTGGCTTTACAACGCGAACGACTTTCCGTGGTGGGCGGCGGGCGTCGATAGTCTCAAGAAGTCGAGCTACCCGATCTATGTTGAAAGCGGCACGGCATCAGCGCGAGGAGTGCACGCGCTGAGAGTTCTGGAAGGCAAGAAAGACTTCACGATCGAATCGTTGCTGGCAGCGGCGTACGACAGTCAGTTGCCCTGGTTTGATCAGCCGCTTCCTGCGCTGTTGAAGGCGCTTGAAGGAGAACGATGGGCTGTGCAGCGAGAGTTGCTGCAGAAGTGGGATGAGCGATGGAGTATCGATTCGAAGGCAACAACGCTGGCTGTTTTTTGGGGTGAAGAAGCGCGACGGCTGGCCTCAGCAAATGCCCGGCGCGAGGGAATGTTGGTTGAGGATTACCTGGGCTCGAAAGCACCGGCTTCCATGCTGACCAACGCGATGGAGGCCGCGATGAAGAGACTGGAAGGGAACATTCCGGCATGGGGCGAAGTGAATCGCTTCCAGCGGCTGACTGGTGATATCGTGCATCCCTTCGACGACTCGAAGGCTTCATTGCCTGTAGGCTTCACCTCCGCGATCTGGGGGAGCCTCGCGAGCTTTGGGGCTCGACCGCAGAACGGCACCAAGAAGTGGTACGGAACCAGCGGCAACAGCTTTGTCGCGATCGTGGAGTTTGGCAAGCGTGTGCGCGCCATCGCTGTGTCGGCGGGAGGCGAGCACGGGGATCCAGCCAATCGGCACTTTAACGATCAGGCCGAGCGTTACTCGAAGGGCGAGCTGCGTGAAGTCTACTTTTATCCCGAGCAGGTGAAGAGCCATAGGGAACAGGAATATCGTCCCGGAGCCCGCCGGCAATAGCGCCGACGATCCAGAAGGGTTCACGGCCTTCGGCCACGGCATCGGGCAAAGGGTCTTCAGGCGAGTTGTGCGAAAGATCTTCCTCGCAAGCAAAAAACCGAATGAAGGGCCGTCGGCGCTTTGTGACGTGGTCGCGAATGGTGCCGCGCAGCATGGGGTAGCGCGCTTCGAGAGCATCGAGCACGGATGTCTGGGTTGCGAGGCCCACGACATCGAGATGGATGGTTCCGGTCACTTTCGCGAGCTGGCGCAAGTGAGCCGGCATCTCGACGAGAATCATGGAATCGTCTGCACCTCGACGGACAACACAGCAGGAAGGTCGCGAACCATCGCGGTCCAGTTGTCGCCGCTGTCGGACGAGGCGTAGACCTGCCCGCCGGTCATACCGAAGTAAACGCCGCAGGGGGTGCATTGGTCGACGCACATGGCATCGCGTAGGACGTTCACAAAGCAGTTTTCTTGCGGCAGGCCGTTGGTCAGCGCTTCCCAGTGATTGCCGCCAGTTTTGCTGCGGTAGACCTTTAGTTGCCCGTCGATGGGGAAATGTTCGGAGTCGCTCTTGATGGGCACGACGTAGATCGTTTCGGGTTCGTGGGCATGCCCGTCGATGACGAAACCGAAGTCTGTGGGCAAGTTTCCGCTGACCTCATACCAGAGGTCGCCACGGTCGTTGGTGCGCATGACGTCCCAGTGCTTTTGCATGTACAAGACGTCGGGCCGGGCTGGATGCAAGGCGATGCGATGCACGCAGTGGCCGACTTCTGCCTCAGGGTTGGGGATGTACTGAGAGCGCAGGCCTTTTTTGATGAGGATCCATGTCTCACCTGCGTCGTCACTGCGAAAAGCGCCCGCTGCCGAGATTGCGATGTAGATCCGATCTGGATTGCCAGGGTCGAGCACGATGGTGTGAAGCCCCATCCCGCCAGCGCCGGGTTGCCAGAGGTTGCTCGTGCCGTGACGGCGCAAGCCGGACAGCTCGTGCCAACTCTTGCCGCCATCGGTGGAGCGGAACAAAGCGGCATCCTCGACGCCCGCGGAAACCGTATCAGTGTCGGTGAGCGAGGGTTCGAGGTGCCAGACGCGCTTGAATTCCCGGGGATAGGGCGTGCCGTCGTACCACTGGTGCGTCCCGGTTTCGCCGTCGTAGACAAACTGGTTGTCGACCGGATTCCAGGTTTTGCCGCCATCATCGGACCGCTGAATCAACTGGCCAAACCATCCGCTCGATTGAGAGGCGTAGATGCGATTTGGATCCACAGGCGAGCCCTTGAGGTGATACATTTCCCAACCAGCGAAATGAGGCCCGGCGACGTCCCACACCTCGCGCTTCGCATCAGAAGTGAGAATGAAGGCACCTTTTTTGGTGCCGACCACGAGTCTTACTGCTTGGGGTGTTCCGGATTGCACGTCAACAGAGTATCGATCTGATTGACACAAGCAAGGCCGCAGTGCGGGTGGCTTAGGGCTTGGAGAGGGGTGAAATCGTCTCTGGAGGCGGAGCGGGCGCGACCCAATCGGCAGTGTAGACATTGCCATCGCGGGTGTATGCGATGTACTTACCATCGGGAGAGAAACTCGCCTCGCCGACAAACTTGCTGCCCGTCGTGATCTGTACGAGGCCGGTGCCGTCGAGGTTTACCATGAACATCTCGTACTTGTCGCCCTGGCAGCTGGGCATGTTCGAGGAGAAGACGATGCGGCGGTTATCGGGGGTCCAGGCGGGATGCAGGATGCTGCAGCCGAAGCTGGTGATCTGCTTCTCGTCGAGGCCTTTCAGGTTCATCACGAAGATCTCGCTGGGCGACATGTTGGCGCGGCCAAAGGCGAGTTCGTCGCGGACCAGCTTTTGGGCTTCAGCGGTTCTGGCCCTGGCACTGCGGAAGGCGATGCGGCGGCCGTCGGAGGAGACATTGGGGTCGCCATCGTAGCCGGGCGATTTGGTGAGCTGGCGTTTGTTCATGCCGTCCCATTCCATGGTCCAGACTTCAATGTCGCCGCTGGCCTGGCTCGTGTAGACGATGAGCTTTTCGCTGGCGGAGACATCGAGCTCGGCATCGTAGCCAGTGGCGCTCGAGAGCCGTTGCATCTTGCCCTTGTCGGTGTTCATGAAGATGTTGAATTCTGCCGGTACACTGCCCAGCATCGTCGGGGCACAGGCATCTCCAGAATCCTGCGTGGAGTCATAAACCCAGGATTTCGATTTGGCGAGGGGCGCAGCAGACCGCACGCTGCCTTTACCAGAGCTGGCCAGTTTGCGCTCTTTGGTGGCCGGGTCGATCCAGAAAGCCTGGGAGCACTTCCCTTTTTCTGTCGAGACAATCAGCAGGCTGCGGCCATCGGATGACCAATGCGGCTGGCGGCTGGCACCGTCTGTAGTGATTTGCACGGGCTTGGAGATGAACTCCGTCTGAACCGGAATCGCCGCACCAAACCGCGCAGGACTTTGTCCCCACAGGCTTGCACCGACCAGCAGAACTGAGAACCACGAAAAACGCATTCCTTACCTCAACAAATCTTCTAGCTGCAATTTGCCATCGGTCTTTTGGTCGCGATACTTCACGATGACAGGCGTATAAAGTGACACGCCCCACTCTTTGCCGATCCCTTTGGAGACCTGCCTGGACCCGGCGACGACGACCGCTTCGGCCGGAATCACCAGCGGAGAATCGTCACTCGCCGCCAGCACACGCTCGTTGACCAAGTCGTAAACCGGCGTTGAGCGGTTCAGGATCACACCGCTTCCAAGGACAGCCCGGCGCTGGACGACGGTACCTTCGTAGACGCCGCAGTTGCCACCGACCATAACCTCATCCTCAATTATGACGGGTAGCGCGCCAACAGGTTCCAAAACTCCGCCAATTTGCGCGGCTGCGGATAAATGACAATTCTTGCCGATCTGAGCGCAACTGCCGACGAGAGCATGGCTATCCACCATCGTGCCATCGTCGATGTAGGCGCCAACGTTGATGTACATCGGCGGCATGCAGGTGACGCCGCGGCCAACGTAGCAGCCGTCGCGGATGCTGGACCCACCAGGAACAATGCGAACTCCGCTTGAGGCGTCGAAATTCTTGACGGGGTAGGTTGCTTTGTCAAAGTAGGGTTGGCGCTGAGTGTCGATGCTCATGTCAACGATCTGACCAAGCCTGAAGCCCAGCAGGATGCCTTGCTTCACCCAGGCATTGACGCTCCAACCGGTTGCGGCAGAGGGATCTGGAGAAGCTGCGCGGAAGTCGCCGCGATTGAGCCCAGCCTTGAACTGCTGGAACAACTTGTGCTCGGCGTCCCCAAGTTGGGCTGCGGGAATTTGAAATGCCGCCTCGATTGCTTTTTGCACTAGAGACCTACCTGCTTATGAACCGCGAGGATCCTGGCCATCGTTGCTTCAGAAGGTGGCACCATCGGCAGACGCCACACCGGCTTGCAGAGGCCAAGAGCGGCCATCGATGCCTTTACCGGTTGTGGGTTCGATTCGATGAAGTTCATTTCCATGAGGGGCAGGTACTGGCGCTGGATGGCGCGGGCAGTGCCGAAATCCTGATTCAAACATGCTTCGGCAAGGTTGGCCATTTCACCGGGAATCTGGTTGCCCACAACCGAGATAACGCCTTTGCCGCCGAGAGCCATCATCGGGATGGTGACGCTGTCGTCGCCGCTGAGCACGAGGAAGTCTTCGGGAAGTTCATGAATGATTCGGGCGGCTTGCGCCATATTGCCTGAGGCTTCTTTGACGCCCACGATGTTCTTGATCGCCGCGAGGCGCTTGAGGGTGGCGGGCTCGACGTTGACGCCCGTGCGGCCCTGCACGCTGTAGACCACGATCGGCAGCTTGGTGCACTTGGCGAGGGCTTTATAGTGCTGATACAGGCCTTCTTGCGTGGGGCGGTTGTAATAAGGGGTAACGCTGAGGATGCCGTCGACACCGAGCTTGCCGATCCTCTCGATGAGGTCAATGACGTCATCGGTCCAATAGCCGCCCGCTCCTGCGAGCACCGGCACCTGCCCTTTGGCTTCAGCAACAACGATTTCAACCACGCGCAAGTGCTCTTCGAGAGAGATCGTGGGACTTTCGCCCGTGGTGCCGCAAGGGACCAGGAAGTGGATCCCGGCTTCGATCTGGCGACGCACGAGCTTACGTAGCGTGGACTCGTCGAGCGAACCGTTCTTTTGAAATGGCGTGATGAGCGCCGTGCCGCAACCTTGAAACATTGTCATTTCCTTATCCGAACAAGATGTCGCCAAACTCGTAGACGCCCGTTTTGCCCTCAATCCATTTTGCGGCTTTCAGGGCGCCCCGCGCGAACCCTTCACGGCCGCGTGCAGTGTGCCGCAGGGTAATAGTGTCGGCCTGCGAGTCAAAGCCGATTTCATGGGTGCCTGGTACGGCTCCCGCTCGGCTCGAACTTTCATCCACGTTGTGCGTGTAGCCACCGCGGCGCATTTGCTCGACGGCCATCTTGAGCGTACCGCTCGGTGCATCCTTCTTGGCCGCGTGGTGAATCTCCCAGGCCCAGGCTCCGTATTCCGGATAATCCTGCATGCGGGAGGCGAGTTGCTTAACGGCGGCAAAGAAGAGATTCACGCCGATTGAAAAATTGGGACTCCAGACAAGAGCGCCGTTGCGCTGCTTTACGTAGGACTCAACCTCAGCAAGGTGTTCAAGCCAGCCGGTGGTGCCGACTACGGTGGGCACGCCGAGATCGGCCAGCTTGAGGATGTTACCGACCGCGGTGTGGGGGGTCGTAAATTCGATGGCGACATCCACACCGGCAAAGTGCTCCGGCGTCATCATCGCCTGATCGACATTATTGAACTCGTCGAGCCGCAATACGACTTCGCCGTCGTATTCTCCAGCCAGACCTTCGATCATGCGGCCCATTTTGCCGTAGCCGACCAATGCGATCTTCATTCGAACACCTCCGGGTCCACTTCGGTAAAAAATTCCTGATGCAGCAGTGAGACAGCCTGAACGAGGTCAGCTTGCGCCACGACGAGACCGAGATTCCGGAGGCTTGCGCCCTGGCTGATCATGCGGACGTTCACCGACTCGAGGGCGCGGAATACGCGATGCGCCACGCCGGATTGCCAGCGAATGTTGTCACCGACGAGGCACACAACGGCCTTGTCCTGCTCAATGTCGACCTGTGAGAACTCGCGAAGCTCTTCGGCAATCGCATCCAGGTGATCTGTATTGTCGATCGTCAGCGAGACGCTGACTTCGCTGGTGGCAATCATGTCGACCGGAGTCTGGTGACGGTCGAAGATCTCGAAGATGCGCCGCAGAAAGCCATGCGCCATCAACATCCGGGTGGATTGGATGTTCACCAGAGTGATGGTCTTTTTGCAAGCAATCGACTTGGCTACATCTTTCGTGACAGGACCTTCAGCCGTGATCCGAGTGCCGGCCACGTGGGAACGACGAGAGTTGAGGATCAGAACCGGTATGTTCTTTTCGATGGCGGGCGCCACCGTTGAAGGGTGCAGCACCTTTGCGCCAAAGTAGGCGAGTTCGGCGGCCTCGGCGAAGCTCAGGCTCTTCACGCGACGTCCGCCCTTGACCACGGTCGGGTCGCAAGTCAGCATGCCATCGACGTCGGTCCAGATCTGAATCTCATCCGCATCCACGCCGGCGCCGACAATGCTGGCGGTGAAGTCGCTCCCGCCTCGCCCTAATGTGCTGGTGACCCCGTCCATCGTTGCGGCGATGAAACCGCCCATAACGGTGATGTCGCCCCACGGGGCGTCTTTCAGTCGCCGATAGGTTTCGGCGTAAAGCGGCGCGGCCATTGTGTGACGATCGTCTGTAACGATTACCGTTCGGCTGTCGATGTGTTTTGCGCCAAGCACTAGCGCCACAATCCGGCTCGAAATGCGCTCGCCAAAACTCGAGATCGCATCAATACTGCGGGGCGTCAGCTCACCCAGAATCGCCAAGCCTCGCACCAACTCGGAGAGCTCGTCGAAGTGCTGATCGATAAGGGTTGCCGCGCCGTAATCATCGGCTTCCGCATGATGATATTCACGCAGGGAGGCGACTTTCTCGAGGGCTTCTTCGCGCTTGCCACCGACGGCCAACCTGGCGGCTTCGAGAAGACGGTTGGTCGTCTTGCCCATCGCCGACACAACCACGATCGGCCTTTGGGCCTTGCGTTCATTGACGATTTGGGCAACGTGCTCAATCGCAGCGGCGGATTCCACACTGGTTCCGCCGAACTTCATCACAATCATCGTCTAGAGCAATCCTTCGCTGTGCATCAGCTCGGCATTCAAAACGGCGGCGCCGGCGGCGCCACGAATTGTGTTGTGGCCGAGGGTAACAAACTTCCAGTCGAAAATCGAGCAGGGACGAAGGCGGCCCATGAAAACAGTCATGCCGCCATCGCGGGGAATATCGCGGCGCGGTTGGGGGCGATTGTCTTCGTGCATGTAAACCAGCGGAACCGGCGGGGCGCTTGGGAGCTTGCGTTCCTGGGGCAGGCCACGGAAGCTCTGGATATCTTCGAGCAACTGTTCGCGGGTGGGCTTTTCGGCCAGCTCGACGCTCACAGTCAGCGTGTGGCCATCGACAACCGGAACACGGTTGCAATGCGCGCTTACCTTGGCATTCAAGAATTTCACCTTGCCTGATTCGAGGTCGCCCAGGATCTTCAGCGGCTCTTCTTCCACCTTCGGCTCTTCGCCGCCGATGAAAGGAATCACGTTGCCCAGAATGTCCATCGAGGCCACACCCGGATATCCCGCGCCACTCACGGCCTGCATGGACGTGGTGATGAACTTTGAGATTCCGTACTTCTTAAATGGAGCCAGAGCCATGGCAAGTGGGACGGCCACGCAGTTGGGATTGGTGACGATTGCGCCCTTCCAGCCACGATTTTTTTGCTGTGCTGCGATCAAGGCCAGATGGTCGCCGTTGACTTCGGGCACCAACAAAGGCACGTCGTCGTACATACGGAAGTTCTTGGAGTTCGACACGACGATGTGGCCGGCTTCGGCGAACTGTTGCTCGATCTCTGTGGCAACGTTGGCATCCATTGAAGAAAACACAAGCTTGGGCGCGTTGCCAGGCTTGCATTCGCAAACGGTCAAGCCCGCGACGCTTTCGGGCATCACGCCGTCCAGCCGCCAGCTAGTCGCATCGCCGAACTTCTTGCCAGCGGAGCGGTCTGAGGCACCAACCCAAGTCAACTTGAACCAGGGATGATCAGCAAGCAAACGAGCAAAATTCTGACCCACCATGCCGGTGGCGCCAAGTACACCTACTTCGATACGGGATGACATCTTGAAAGCAAAGTCCTTACCATTTTTTGATAGATACCCACCGCATCCAGCAGTTGGCGTTTTGGAATTCGTTCTTCGCTAGTGTGCGCGACGTGAATCGTGCCAGGGCCCAGGAGGTAAGGTTGTCCCCAAGCGCCCTGAAATGCCGGGATGTCAGTGGTGTAGGAAGCAATCATGGTATCAAACCCATCCATGGAGCCCAGCAGAACGGCGGGAATGCGGAGCACTTCAGCGACTTCCACCGCGGGCTCGCAAGCTTCGCGGATGGCCGCTACCGTGCTGTTTCCGTCGTCCACCAACCGGATCAGCAACTCGGCCTTTGCGGAGTCTGGAATCACGTTGGGAGCCCTGCCGCCGTTGATCAATCCAATGTTGAGAGTGGATGGCCCGAGAATTTCGCTGACGGGCAACTGGACGCGCCGCACCTTCTCAAGAGCGTCGAGCAACTTCTCGATCGCAGATTCGCCCAGTTCTGGATATGCGGAATGGGCCATTTTGCCCTTGGCGGAAAGCTCTAGCCGCAACGCCCCTTTGGAACCCAACGCCAAACGGTTCTCTGTCGGCTCCCCGTTGATCACAAACTGGTGCGGACCTTTTGGATTCTTGCCCGCAAAATAAGCGCCCACGCTGTTGCGTTCTTCTCCGACTACAAACATCAGGGCGATGTTCGTCAAACCATTGGAGAGCAAATATTCGACCGCGCAAATCATCGCAGCGATGATGCCCTTCACGTCACAGGAACCCCGGCCGTGGATGAATTCGGCGTCTTCGCTTGATACGAAGAACGGGGGTACGGTATCCATGTGAGTCGTTAGTGTGACGAACGGGTCGCCGAAAACGCAGTAGAGATTGTCGCGATTCGGCTCAACGGGGATTCGTTCCACCGTTCCCCCAAAGCGCGACGCCAACTCTCGAAGAATGCCTTCCAGTTCAATCGAGACAGGAAGTTCGTTGCCGGTGATGGACTCGATGTCCACCAACCGGCGCGTCAAAGCGATCGGATCGAGCATGCCTTTCTATTGTCGCGAAAAGCATGGTCCTGGAACTAGCAGTGTTGTTCGAACGCTTCTTTCAACTTCGCGGACAAGCTGAAGGCATCGCTGGTCTCAATATCGCGGCGATGGAGAGCGAATACGGGCTTGCCGTTCTTGAAGAGGAACATGGACGGGCTGGAAGGGGGAAATTCACTCAGGATCCCACGGAGGTGAGCAGTGGCCGCTTCATCACCGCCAGCAAAAACCGTAGCCGCTTTGGCTGGCTTCTTGGCGTTCTGCAACGCGGCTCCGATGGCGGGGCGGGCTTTGCCTGCTGCGCAACCACAAATCGAGTTGACGACCATCAAGACGGTTTCAGCCTTCAGCGCCTCATCGACCTGAGCGGGCGTTCTTGTCTCTTCGACGCCAAATTTCGTCAGGTCCTGACGCATCGGAATGAGAAATTGTTCTGGGTATGCCATAGTTCTAGTTTCGCTTATGTCGAGCGTTTATACACTGAAGCAGTCTCCTTACTCGAGCCACATGCTCATGCTCAGCCTTTTGGATCCCGGTCGCGACGGCCGACGGCTCCTGGATGTTGGCTGCGGAAATGGCTTTTTGTCGCGCTTACTCCAAGCGAAGGGATTCGCTGTCACCGGCATCGAACATCCGCAGGGTTTTGACGGAACACCGCCAGCGATTGTTCACGATCTTGAACTTCCTTTGCCTCCCCTGCCTGGCCCTTTCGACGTCATCGTGATCGGCGATGTGTTGGAACATCTGCGCAGCCCGCAGCATTTGCTGGAGCAGCTGAGGCCCCACCTGGCCAAAGGCGGGCGAATCATCGCCTCGCTACCCAATAGCGGCAACCTGTACTTTCGGCTTCATATTCTTTTGGGCAATTTCCCCGAGGATGAAAAAGGTCTGTTTGATCGGACGCACCTCCATTTCTGGATGCTTGCCAACTGGCGAGGGCTCTTCGGCCGATCCGGATACCAAATGGAGGTGCGAGAAGTCACAGGCATCCCTGTCGGGCTCGCCATTCCAGCACTTTCCTGGCTCGAAGGGGTTTGTTATCATTTGGCACGAGGATGGAAAACTCTGTTCGGATACCAGTTTCTGGTGGAAGCGAAGCCAAAGTTGTCGTCGTAATGCCCGCATACAATGCGGCAAAGACGCTGCATATGACCTATGCTGAGCTTCCCCACGACGTCGTCGACCTCGTGATTGTGGTCGACGATGGCTCGAAGGACGAAACGATTCGGATTGCCCGCGAACTCGGCCTTGAGCTGTTCGTACATAACCAGAACTACGGTTATGGCGCCAACCAGAAGACCTGCTATCGCGAAGCATTGCGTGCCGGTGCCGACATCATCGTGATGGTTCACCCCGATTACCAGTACGACCCGACGCTACTGCCACAAGTGATCGCACCGATCCAACAAGGCAAAGCCGATGTTGTATTGGGGTCGCGCCTGCTGAATGGGGACCCGATGAGCGGTGGGATGCCCTGGTGGAAGTACATCTCCAATCGATTTTTGACCTGGGCGGAAAACACCGTTTTCGGCCTTTCTCTGGCTGAGTATCACACTGGCTATCGAGCGTACACTCGCACTGCACTCGAATCCGTCAATGTGGAAATGAATTCCGACAATTTCATTTTTGACCAGGAGATCATGGCGCAATTCGTGGAAGTCGGTGCGCGCGTTGACGAGGTTCCCGTGCCCACGCGGTATTTCCCTCAGGCTTCCAGCGCCAGTTTCGTGCAAAGCTCCATCTACGGCTTGTCGATACTGTGGCTGCTGTTTCGCCTGCTGGTCCATCGGACGGGACTGCTGAAGCAGAAGCAGTTTCTTTCTTTGCAGCGTCGCTATACGCGAGCTGCGACAGCCAACCTCTAGCCAATGCTGCGAGGGCGCTCAAGCTGGATCATTGACCTGATTCTGGTCTTCCTGGTTTCCGCAGTGCTCATCCGCCCGCTGTGGAAGGCAAAGTACACGGACAATTGGGGGTCGATCGAATCCACCTTTATTGCGGACGCCCGAATGCTCAAAGACCACTGGCCCTGGCCGCTTTGGCAGCCGTACTGGTATGTGGGCACGCGCTTTGACTACGTCTATCCCCCTGCTCTTCGCTATGGCACCGCAGCCCTGGCCAAATACTATCCGATGGACGCGGCAAAGGCCTATCATCTCTATGCCGCTTTCTTTTACTGCTTTGGGATTGCGGGAGTTTATTTTCTCGCCCGGGTGGGATTTCGCCATCGCATGTTGGCGCTGATAGCCGCATTTCTGGCCGCGGTAGTATCGCCCGGCTATCTGTTTCTACCGGAAGTAGCGAAAGACGGTTTTCGGTTTGGAACTTCAAAGCTGAATGCTTTGGTGCGCTACGGCGAAGGCCCGCACATGACCGCGCTTGCGTGGATTCCTTTCGCGCTAGGCTTTGCATGGCTGAGCATTAGCCGCAGGTCTTATCCTTGGGCCATCGCGAGCGGCGTTGCGTGCGCCATGGTGGTTTCGAACAATTTTTACGGCGCGACGGCGCTGGCCATGTTTTTCCCTCTGTTGCTGTGGGCTTTCTGGGTGACGGAACGTGACTGGAACATACTGCGCTACGCGCTGGTACCGCCGATCGTTGCCTATGGGTTGACCGCATTTTGGCTGACTCCCAGCTACCTTAAGATCACGCTTCGCAACATGCAGTACGTGTCGAGCAAAGGCAACCTCTGGTCGGGAGTGGTCGGAATGTTGCTGCTCGTGGCGTTTCTCAGCATCAGCGACCGTCGCTATCGAAACCAGCCGCAGCGTACCTGGGAATTGTTTGTGGTGGGAGCGAGTCTGTTCTTTGCGATTAATACGGCCGCAAATTGCTGGTTCAACTTCAGGCTGATTGGCGAACCCGCAAGGCTGGTTCCAGAAGTCGACATTACTCTGAATTTTCTATTGCTGCTCGTGGCGTTTTGGCTTTGGAGGAAGAATTTCGCGAGTCGCATTCTTGTTGCTGCGTGCGCGGTTGGGCTGATTGCGTTGCACTACGAATACCTCCGTCACCATCGAGCCATCTTTCCCGCCGCCACCGACTACAAGCCTTCGATTTACTACAAGATCCCCGATTGGATTGCACGGAACCATCCCAACGCGAGGAGCTATGTCACCGGTGCGGTGCGCTTCTGGTACAACACCTGGCACGACTTGCAGCAAATTGGAGGCAGCTCGGAGCAGGGATTACAAAATCAGATCGTCATGCCATCCCAGTGGGAGATCGTGCTAGCTGAATCGGCGGGGAGTTCCATCGCATGGATGCAAATTCTCGGCGTGGATCTGGTGGCGGTTCATGGCCCCAATTCGGTGGAATGGTACAAGGATTTTCAATACCCGAAAAAGTTTGACGGCAAGCTCAAGGTGCTTTACGACGATGGGGCGGATAACCGAATCTTGGAGATCCCCCGCCGGTACCGGTCCATTGCTCGCATTGTCGACCGAAAGCAACTCGAAGGGCTGCAGAAACCTGTCGACCAGTCTGACCAGGTTGGACTTGAAAAGTTCGTTCAAGTCTTCGAGAATGGGCCGGATGTGCCGACCATAACCGAGTGGATTGGCACCGATGAATTGCTTGTCAAAGGTAAGCCCGAAAGCGGCCAAAGCATAATCGTTCAGGCCACCTACGATACCAACTGGGAAGCGATTTCGAACCGCGGCGCTCTGCCGATCCAGCGCTACGAGCCGCTTGGGTTCATGAGGATCGACGCGCCCGCAGGCGTCACAGAGATCCGCTTGCGATTCCGCAAGCCGTTTGAAAAAACCGTGGGCGAGATACTCTTTCTGCTGACACTGGCAGGGATGGGATGGACATTGTGGCGACACCGTTCAAACACAAGTTCTTCGCGGCCGGCCTGATCGGCTTGTTCGCGTTGAACCTTTACCTTTACGGGCCGCTGTTCAGTCCGCAGCAACGGCCTTATAAGGGATCCATCGCCTCTGGTTATGCGGGCATCACTCGATTCATCGCTGAACACCCGAACCCTTGGGGCTGGAACCCACAACAGTACGCCGGGCAACCCACGCAATTCACCTATCCGCCGGCGCTGCCTTACACTGCCGCCGCACTCCATTGGGTGACGGGCATGGATCCGTTTCACGCCTATCGATCCGTAATCAGCACGTTCGCCTGCCTTGGGCCAGTTGCGCTGGCATTCGCGTTTTTTTACTTTACGGGCAGCGCAGGATGGGCCTTGTTGCTTGGCCTTTGTTATTCCATCGGGTCCCCTGTTTACGGGCTGTTTGAAAAGATCGACAGGGACCGGGGACTGTATTACCTGCCTTGGCGCATCCTCGTATTGATGAAGTACGGCGAAGGGCCACACACATCAGGGGTGACGCTGCTGCCGCTGATTCTCGTAGTGCTTCGCTGGGGCGTGGCACGTACGGGAATGCCCGCACTCTTCGCGATGGCCGTAGCATTCGCGATCGCTCCCCTGATGAATTGGCTCCTCGCCTTCGGCCTTGCCATCACTGTGTTGGTAATGATGATCAGCGACTTGAGAAGTAGCTTCCGGCTGGTCACGGCAGGAGTATTGGGTTATGGGTTGTCCTGCTTCTGGCTTACACCGGAGTACGTTCAAACCACTTTGTTTAATTGGCCCAAAGATGCTTATGGGTATCAGGTCGAACAGAACCACTGGCCTCTGTACGGTGGGCTAATTGCGGCTCTTGCGATTCTTACTTACTTGTTTCGCCGCTACGGAGCATCGTGGGAACTTCGATTCACAACCCTGGCCGCCGTTACGTTTTTGTGGATTGCCGGGGGCTTCTATCTCTACAACCTCGACATAATCCCGGAATCGCGACGCTACATTCTCGAGTTCGAAATTTTCCTTTTTCTCGCTGCCTTTGCCTGGCTTCGACTGGCCTTCCAATCGAAGGAAGGTGTCGACAAGTTCTGCGGAGTATTGGTGATCGCCGCCATCTTGTTTTCTGGCAAAACGCAAATGAATCAATCGCTGACAAGGAAATGGAGCGATTGGGGGATGGTGGACCGCGAGGAAACACTGGAGTATCGGCTTGCCCAGTGGCTCCAGGATCAGAAACCGCAGGCTCGCGTATTTGTGAGTGGCGGACTGCGCTTTCGACTGAACGCCTGGTTTTCCTTGCACCAGGTAAGCGGGACGTTTGAGAGCGGCTTACGCAATCGCATCGCGGTGGATTACTTCTATCAAGTGCGCACGGATGCGAATTCCAAACCAGGTGAGGAAGCCGAAGACGCCATTCGGCAACTCACTGCGATTGGAGCCGAGTATGTGGTTGTCCATGACGCAGGATCGGAAGAATACTACAGAGACATCAAGTCGCCAGCGAAGTTTGCGGCATTAGGTCCAGTGGTATTTGCCCCAACACCGTTTGACCGAATTCACAAGTTGCCGTTCAGATCTCTGGCGCACGTCGTAAATCCTGATGAATTGCCAAAGTCGAAATTCAAAGAGGATCTTCGCCGTTTCCACATGGCACTCAGCGACCCCGGAAGGCCATTCCTTGCAGTACAGCAAGGCCACCCTGGCTTGTGGAAAATTCAAGGTGCATTCCCAGATGGCAAGCTGGTAGCGTTTTCGATGAATTGGGACCCGGGCTGGAAGGCCACACAGGATGGGCAAGCGATTGAACTATCGGCAAACAAGTTGGGCCTAATGACACTCAAGCCGAAGGCTTCAAGCGCATCGACGATTCAGCTTGAATACACGGGAACGCAACAACAAAAAATCTTTGCCGCCATCAGCGCGTGCGTATGGATTGTTAGCATAGGCCTATGCATTCGATCGAGGAGCTGGCGGGCCAGCACTTCGACGCCATTATCGTAGGCGGCGGAATCAATGGTGCCGGCCTGGCGCGTGATTTGGCGTTGCGGGCGAACGTTTCCGGCCACCCAATGAGAGTGTTGCTGCTTGAGAGGTCCTTTTGGGGGACTGGGACCAGCGGCAAGAACTCGCACCTAATCCACGGCGGCCTTCGATATCTCAAATACTTTGATTTTGCGCTGGTGAAAGAAGCCCTGCGTGAGCGTGCCTTGCTGCTGAAGCTGGCGCCCGACACGGTGCGGCCGCTTCGATTCGAGCTGACGGCTCAAGGACCAATCGACAGAATTTTTTATGGCGCGGGTATCGCCCTGTACGATTTGCTGGCTGGCGCGAACCGCATCGGATCGAGCAGTTATTTCAGCTCACGGCTTTCGTATTGGGACGCGGCGAGCGACTCGGCCGCACTGGTGATCGACAATGTTCGCGATGCACGGCTGTATGGAGCGGTGTGCGTTCCCGGTCGCGGCGTCAAGCGGCTTCGGGCAGACGGGGTAGAGCTCGACAACGGCGTCCGCGTGAAAGGTGGCTGCGTGATTGATGCGCGCGGCCCATGGATCGGTGGCGAAGCGATGCGGCTTGTGCGGGGCTCCCACATTGTTTTGCCGCGGCTTTACGAAGGCGATCAGGCGCTCGCTCACTTTCACCACGATGGACGCATCATTTTTTTCATCCCCTGGGGTGATCTCGATCCCGTTACCCTCATCGGGACAACAGATGCGGACCACGCTGAAGGGGCTGATCAGGTTGAGATCTCCTGGAGCGAAACGGAGTATCTGCGCACGATTGCGGAGCAACTCTTCCCAGCCAGCTCGAAGATGCCTCTGCTTGGGACGTTTAGCTCTCTGCGCCCGCTGATGGCGGCTGCGGGCAAGAGCGCCAGCGCAACCAGTCGCGAGCATCAGATCGCGTTTCGCCAGGATGGAGTTTTGGAGATTTTGGGTGGGAAGTACACGACCTATCGATCGATGGCCGAACAGGCTGCCGACATGGTTGTAAACAAGATTGCACCTGACGATGGCCTTGCGAAGATTCATCCCACCCGCGAGGTCCCGTTCAAAGTTCCCACTTGCAGACCTGCCGGCATCGAGGCACGGATTGAATGGGCAAAGCGCGAGGAGGGTTGCCCGAATCTCGAGTACTTCATGACGTGCTCAACGAACTGGGCATGGCAGCGCCGTTGGACTCTTGAAGATTTGGCTCCCATCGCGGCTGCCTTCAAAGGAGATGCCGAAGCATTTGTTGAGCGCCACACTCCATGCCAATCCTAGATCGCTTTTGGCTCATTACGCGGGACGCTTCCGTTTCGACTTACCGGAATGGACTCATCGATATTGCCAAAGGAGCTGCCTTTTCATCACTGCTCAGCTTCCTTCCCGTTCTCACCACGCTGGCCACAGTGCTGGTACAAGCCAATGCGGAACGCGTTTCTCAGGCCATCGCCAAGTTTCTATTCGAAGTGGTTCCGCCCGGAACGGAAGACCTTGTGCAGTACGCATTCACGTTGCGGGGCGCCAGACCAAACTGGCTGATTGCAACCGCCGCCATGCTTTCCATCTGGTCGGCGAGCGACGTCATTGTGAGCCTGATGGCTGGGTTTCAAGCTGCATACCGGACGCCAAATACGCGAGGATTCTGGCACCAGCGATGGGTGGCAATCCTGCTTGTCTTCTCGACGGTACTTCCCGCGTTGGGTGCGTCATTGCTGCTCGTCTTCAGTGAGAGGATCGGCAGCCTTGTCATCCAATGGACGCAGTTGCTGGGGCTCAGCGAGCTGAGTTCATCGCTGATCGGTTTCGCGGGCCGGGTTGTCTCCAACATCATCGCTGTCTTCACTCTTGTTGTCGTCACCAGTTGGCTTTACCGATTCGCGCCGAGCCTGCCGAAGCGGTGGAAGCGCGTGTGGCCGGGAGCACTGGTCGCCACCGCGCTGTGGTCGCTAGCCACCCTTGGCTTCGGCTGGTATGTTCGCAACATTGCCACGTACAACATCATGTATGGCAGCATCGGCGCGGCGATTGCGTTGCTTGTCTGGATGTACCTGCTCAGCCTGATCGCGCTTTTCGGTTGCGCTTACAACGCAGAGACGGAGAAACTAAGAAGAGAGGGCGCGATCGAGTGAAGAACAAGAAGCCAACCGTTACCATCACCGCACAGGCACCCAAGAAGCGGAACCACGCAGCACGCGTGATCAACCAGAAAGCCCAGACCATTGAAGACGGCCCACGCCGTCAAGGCACGCGAAGTGCCAAAGAACGGGCCGCGCTCAAAGACCAGGGAGTGAATTAGCCAACCATGCCGTTTAAACTCGCGGGAGATTTTCGCCCGCGCGGCGACCAGGAAACCGCCATCGCAGAACTCGTGCGCGGACTCGGCGAAAGTGAACCCTATCAAACGCTGCTCGGCGTGACAGGCTCCGGGAAGACCTTTACGATGGCGAAAATCATCGAAACGGTGAATCGCCCCAGCCTGATCATGGCGCATAACAAGACACTGGCCGCCCAGCTTTATCAGGAGTTCAAGCAGTTCTTCCCCAACAATGCTGTTGAGTACTTCGTGAGTTATTACGACTACTATCAACCCGAAGCCTACATCCCCAACAGCGACACCTACATCGAAAAAGAAGCAACGATCAATGACGAATTGGACAAGCTGCGACTCTCGGCAACTCGATCTTTGTTTGAGCGCCGCGACGTCATCATCATTTCGAGCGTGAGCTGCATCTACGGCCTGGGTTCGCCAGAGGCTTACTACGGCATGCTTCTGATGCTTGAGAAGGGCCAGAAGATTAAGCGGGCTGACATCATCTCCAAGCTTGTGGAGATCCTCTATCAGCGGAATGACCATGACTTCCAGCGCGGCACATTCCGTGTTCGTGGCGATGTGATCGAGGTGTTCCCAACTTACGACGACAATGCCTTCCGTATTGAAATGTGGGGCGATGAAATCGAGGGCCTTTCGCAAATCGATCCGCTGCTGGGGTCGGTTCTGCAGACCTACCAGCGGCTTCCCATTTATCCGAAGAGCCATTACGTTCTGACGCCTGTGAATAAGGAGCAAGCCGCCGTCACGATCGAACAGGAACTCGTGAGTTGGCATGCGGAGTTAGAGCGCCAGGGCAAACTGATCGAGGCACAGAGAATCTGGCAGCGCACGCAGTTCGATCTCGAAATGATCAAGACGATTGGCTACTGCCATGGCATCGAGAACTATTCACGGCACTTCACCGGACGCTTGCCCGGCGAGGCGCCGCCGACTTTGCTCGATTACCTTCCTGCGGATGCCATTTTGTTTGTTGACGAGTCTCACGTCACGATGCCGCAAGTCTCCGGTATGTGGGGCGGCGACCGATCCCGCAAGGAGAACCTCGTTAAGTACGGCTTCCGCATGCCCAGCGCATTGGACAACCGGCCTCTCACGTTTGAAGAGTTCGAGAATCGGATTCATCAAGCCATCTTTGTCTCCGCCACACCTGGCCCCTATGAACTCACCAAGAGCGGCGGAGTGATCGTCGAGCAGATCATTCGCCCCACCGGGCTTACGGATCCCGAGCTCGATTTGCGCCCGATCAAGGGCCAAGTGGACGATCTCCTGCGGGAAATCCGTTTGAGAGTGGAGCGCAACGAGAGGGTGCTGATTACAACCCTCACCAAGCGCATGTCAGAGGACCTCGCCGAGTACTACAAAGAAGCCGGTGTGAAATGCGAATACCTGCATTCCGAAGTCTCGACGCTCGACCGCGTCAAAATCCTTCGCAACCTACGCAAGGGTGAGTTCGACTGTCTCATCGGCGTCAACTTGCTGCGGGAAGGGCTTGATCTTCCTGAGGTCTCGCTTGTGGCAATTCTCGATGCCGACAAGGAAGGCTTTCTGCGCTCCACCGGCTCGCTGATCCAAACTATCGGGCGCGCCGCACGCCATCTGAATGGCCGGGCCATCCTCTATGCCGACGTGATGACCGATTCGATGAAGCGCGCCATCGACGAAACCAACCGGCGCCGCGAGATCCAGAAGGACTACAATGATCGAAATGGCATTACGCCGCAGTCGATTAGTAAGCCAATTGACATGCATCTGGTGCATATGGCAGAAGCGGATTACGTTACGATTCCGCTCGAAGAAGAAGCGCGGGATGAAGTCGACCCCCTGTCGCCTGAGCAACGCGATCAGTATCTCGCCGAGATCGAGCAGAAGATGCGCGATGCGGCCCGAAACTTCGAATTCGAAAAGGCGGCGCAATTCCGCGATCGGCTGAAAGCTCTGAGGAGTAAGTTCATTCATGCCCAAGGCACCGCGGACAGCACTGATTGCTGAAGGTCCGGTAAGCCAATCCTGGGTCGCCAAGTTGCCTGGTTTGCGGCAGAACCTGGGACCCGTGAGGGGGGTGTCTCTGCGCAGCGCCAGCCGCGCTGTAAATCTGATTCGCGCGGGCTTCGCTTCGGACAACTATGCCGACTTACAGCGGTGCGAAGTGGTGCTTGTCAGCGTGCCAGATGATGAACTTTCCAAGTGGGTAGAGGAGCTACTTTCGAACGATAGGCACTGGGCGCGGATTGCATTTGTCACCTGTTCGAACCGCCACGACAGCTCAATTCTTGAAGATCTGCGCCGCAACGGAGCGCACACTGGATCGCTCAGTGAGATGGAAGGCTTCGTCGGGAAGAAGTTTATTTTCGAAGGCGACAACGTCGCGTTGCATCGCCTTCGTCGATTGATCGAATCAGACGGAACTGCGCGAATTGTTCAAATTGGTGAAAAGAAACGACCGGTCTACGAAGCCGGTCTTACTTTCGCCGTGGGCATGACGTTTCCGATGATCGCAGCAGCCGTCGATTCCATGAGAGCGGCCGGCATTCACGCCAAAATGGCGGAGAACGCGGTCGAAAACGCAGTGATGGGTGCGGTACGCGCTTACCTTCGCGCCGGCCGGCGGGGATGGACCGGGGCCGTTGCGCGATCAGATCGCGATGAACTCCGCAGGCAATACCAGGCACTTTTTGAAGTGGACGAAGAATTAGCCGAGATGTATTTGAAGATCGCCGTCGATTACCTTGCGGAAACTGCCGCGAGGGGCCGGACGGGCAAAGCCTCAAAGTAGTAGGGATTTACCTACCCCCTTTTGATTCGATAGCTAGATTGACTTTGATTCAAAATTTGGGATAGTACGAAGTGCCAATCGTGAACAGAGCAAACCACTGGATATTTCACCTGTTCCCGGCGCTAATTACCTTGAGTTGGGCGCTCCAGCCTTCCCACGCGCAGCAATATCTGTTTGAATCCTACGGCCCTTCCCACGGACTTACGAGTCCTGTGATTCACTCCATTGCGCAGGACAAGCAGGGTTTGCTTTGGATCGGCACCACGAACGGGTTGTTTCGATTCGATGGATACCGGGCGACGCGATTTGACCAAGCCGATGGTCTTCCGGATGCAAACGTCCTTTGTTTGCATTTTGCGTCGGATGGCCGCCTTTGGATTGGTACGTGGAAGGGCCTGGCATGGCGAAATCCTGATGGACGGTTTTCGCGAGCCGCCGAGTTACCGTTTCAGAGTGCAATTCCCGTCCAGGGCATACACAGCCTTCCCGGTGGACCAATCCTGGTGGCCACCAAGAGTGGTCTCGCCGTAGTTTCCCAGGTGACTCCGAGTGACTCGCTCGAGTATCGGATCTTGCCAAAGGCGGAGAGGGCAAGGAACACTTTTATCGCGTCCGTATTTGCTCTTGAGGATGGAGGCATCCTCTACGGCTGCGGGCTTGGGGTTTGCCGATACAAGAACAACCAGATTCAGTATTGGGGTGTACCCGAAGGCCTGGCTGAAGAGAACCGTGGGCAGTATCAAGGCTTGTTTGTCACCCCGGCTGGAACGCTTTGGGTCCGCAACAACTCCGGACTCTACCGATTCAACCCAGCTCAAGAAAAGTTCGATCGTATACCTAGAGAACAGGTGCCTGGTGTCGTCGATTCCTACCCTGCCATCTTTTGGACCGGCACCCAGATTGTGGTTCCTACTCAGCAAGGGCTTGCCATACACGAGGAGGGTGACGGATTTGGCATCATCGGAACACCGAATGGGCTGAGGGTGGCCGAGATCTCCACCGCTTACATGGACAAAGCAGGCGCCTTCTGGCTGGGCACCGTCGGTGACGGGCTGCTCCGTTCGCCGGGCTTTGGACAGTGGCAGGGATTCAATCGCGCATCTGGCCTTGCGGGAGATCGCATCACTGCCATCGAACGCGATCACCGAAATCGTCTTTGGGTAGGCACGATGACAGGCTTATCTGTGGGCAATCACAATGGGCAAGAGTGGGTTTGGAAGAAGTTTCCAATTCCGGGTGTGACCCAGATCAACAACACTCTGATCGACGCTTCCCGGAGGTTGTGGATCTCGACAGACCTCGGCCACCTATACTACATCGATCTCAATACAGACTCGTTGCGCAAGAGCCTTTCGCTGGATGAGCAAACCAATTTCATGACGCTCGACCGGGATAAGCAGATCTGGATTGGAACCACGAACCATCTGTTCCGCATGCCCGCAAGCCGCGACAAGCTGGAAGAAATCCAGCTATCCGGAGATTCCAAATCACAGCCGCGAGTGAACAGCTTTGCTCAAGATTCTAGCGGTGCCTATTGGATCGCAACCGGCATAGGATTGTTTCGTGGAGACGGGCGAGCATGGAAGCTGTTTACAAAATCAAATGGCCTTAGATCGAATCTGACCTGGAACCTGATTTCCACGGCGGACAACCACCTGTACATGGCGTACTACGAAGCAGGACCCATTGCAAGATTTTCGTTTGAGCGAGAGAGCTTTCAAATTGAGCATCTATCTTCTGGATCACCCGAGGTGCAGACGCATTGGTTAAGGCGCGACCGCAGCAATCGGTTGTGGCTGTTCGCAGATCAGTCCATTCAAATCAGAGAGAGCTCAGGCGTCAGACAAATCCGGAGTGCAGATAGATTAACTTGGTCAAGCATTGCTTCCGGCGGCTTTTTCGAATGGGGGAACGGGAACTATTGGATTGGGTCGACACGCGGGCTGATGAACTTCAAGTCCGGCCCCAAATCACCTGAGCCGGTGCCGTTCGTCTCGAGCCTTGTTTCGGGTGCGGTAGCCCAGCCGGTGCAATCGGGAATGGTCATCACAAAACCAGATACAACGCTGCAGTTGTCTTCCAACCCGTTTCGCCCAGACCTGCAATTCCGGTATCGTTTTGGCGCTTCCGAACCCTGGGTTTTGGCGAGCACGGCAGAGGTAAAGCTCCCGCAACTCTCCTCAGGAACACACGTAATGGAACTGAGCGTTCGGATCGGCGAGCAGCCCTGGTCGGAAGCACAACCTGCATTGGAGTTTCACTACGATCCTCCGTGGCCAAAGTCGATTTGGGCCATGATGCTCGGCATTGCAGCGCTCATTCCGCTTTCTATTGCAATCCATCGCAAGCGTCTTGCGGATAGCGCAAATCAACAACGCAAGCTCGAAGCAGTGATCGAAGCGCGCACTAGAGACCTTGAGGAAGCGCGCAAGAAAGCAGAGGCAGCAACACGGATCAAAGCAGATTTCGTGGCCAATATGAGTCACGAGATCAGAACCCCAATGAACGCGATTTTGGGCATGAGCCAGCTGGCGCTCGACACGCCACCCGGACCGGAGCAGCAGGAGTATCTGAAAACAGTTTCTTCGGCGGCAACGGCTCTACTGGCTTTACTGAACGACATCCTCAACTTGTCCAAAGTGGAAGCTGGAAAGCTTGAGCTGCAAGAGAATGATTTTGATTTAAACCATTGCCTTCAGGGCGTGATCGAAACGCTTCGGATCCCTGCTCAGCGTAAGGGACTTGATCTGCTTTTTTCGGTGGAGCCGAAAACGCCACGTCAGTTGCGGGGTGACGAACATCGACTGCGGCAGATCTTGCTAAATCTCATCGCCAATGCACTGAAGTTCACCACGGAGGGTAGCGTCGCGCTGAAGGTGTGGGTCGAGCCGACACAAACAGCGACACCGTTACTCCACTTTGCGATTTCAGACACTGGCATCGGAGTTCCCGCCGATTTGCAACAAGCGATCTTTGAGCCATTTCGTCAGGCCGACGCGAGCACGACTCGTAGATTTGGTGGCACTGGGCTGGGCCTCGCCATCTGCGCAGAACTGGTTGCCAAAATGAACGGCCGTATCTGGGTGGAAAGTCCCTGGAAAGACGAGGAAGGGCTTGCGCAGCAAGGCAGTCGATTCCACTTTACGGCGCAGCTTGCGCATGCGGAGGCTGCGGAAAGAGAGCCCGCAGCTGAGGCAGAGATCAAAATCGCCCCTATGAGCATTCTCGTCGCGGAAGACAATCGCATCAATCAACGTCTAATTGAGAGGATGCTCGCCCGGCAGGGCCACCAAGTAACGCTGGTTGCTAGCGGGTTGGAGGCGGTCACTGCGGCCAGTCAGCAATCCTTCGACGTCATCCTGATGGATGTGCAGATGCCCATCATGGATGGCATCAATGCGACCCGGAAAATCCGAGAGAGCGGGAACCGCATTCGCATCATCGCCGTCACAGCAAATGCGATGTCTGGGGACCGTGAGCGCTGTCTCGCCGCAGGCATGGACGACTATCTATCAAAACCCATCCAGATGCGCGAGCTGGCGCAAACCCTGGCCAAGCGACGCGCCTAACGCTTGGACGTCATGATGTTTTTCGGGTTCATGTCGAGTGGAATCACAAAATCGACAAAACCCGCGAGCATTTCTTCCCAGCTCTGATCGCCCCAATTCACTTTGGCCTTTGCGTCCGGATTGTATTTGTTGTTCGGCGAATTATCAAACCAGGCGGTGGCCCGAATCTCATTGCCTTTAGGCAGCAACAAGGGTTTCTACAACTGGTACGTCAATTGCCAATTGAAGTCGTAAGCCGGGACCTTCAGCAGCGTCTGCTTTTCGCCGCTGGGGTACGTCGCCACATACTCGAACGCTTTGCCTCGCAAGTGCATGTGAGGGAAAAGCGATTGCAACACAACATCCTCGTGCACCTTTACATTCGCGTCGACGCGGTGATTTTCGGCGCCCGGAGGAATTTCAAGATTCAGATTCGCGATAAAGGTGTTGACGACACGCTCTTTCGGAGGCTGTTTGGCGAAGACCATCCCTACCTTGCTGCGATCCATGGCTTCTTTGCCATTGGCTGTATAGTACATCTGAAAAATCAGCTCACTGCCGGCGGGAATCAGTCGCGCCTGTCCCGGCTTGGTTTCATAAGCGACACCACCGGGAACATACACACCAACCATTTCGTATTCGTTCGCGCTCAAGCCTACAAAGGCTCCGACACCGGTATCAGGCTTTTTGTCTGAGGCTGCCGACCCATTGCCTTTCGCGACATAGGGAACACCAGGTTTGATATCGGGCAGGTACTTCGATCCTGGCCGCCGATTGATCAAGACAATGTGGTGTACGACAGCGGCCGCGCCGGGACGCAGTTCGATCTTCTCGACCCACTTGTCTTCAGTAAACCCTGTGGGAACCAGGAAGTAGATGTAATCCACAGTGCCGCTTGCGGGCACCTTAAAATCCAGAGGCATTTCGAGCACAACATCAGGCTTGCCGATCGTCCAGCCAGTTGCGTACTGGCGCGCCGCAGGGGCGTCTTTCACGTCACCTTCTTTGGCGCCGGTGCGAGCCCACTGCACCAGCGTCGCGATTTCTTTTTCGCTCAACCGGCGGTCATTAGAAAACGACCCATGCTGGGGATCCGCATGCCAGGGAGGCATCTTCCGTGAGAGCACAGCGGTCTCCATCGCTTTGGCAAAAGGCCGCGCCTGCTTGTAGGTCATCAAGGACATCGGAGCCGCTTCGCCAGGCCGGTGGCATTCCTCGCATCGATTTTGCAGAATTGGCGCCACATCTTTGTAGAACGTTGGCTCGGCAGCCAGCAGGCTTGAAACGGCAAGTAAGACGATTCCCAAGACAATTCAGTCAAAATAGCAACGTGGACTCTCATCGGCAATGCCTGCATGGCGAACTCCTCCTCGAGGACTCGACAGTCCCGAGTGGATACCTCATCCATGAGAACGGCCGTATCCTCTCAATCAGCAATCAGCCCCCCACCGATTGCCCGATCACCGAATCTCGCTATGTGGGGCCAGGGTACATCGATATACACGTCCACGGAGGTGATGGAGCCGACTACATGGACGGCACGGTGGATGCCATTCGAATCGCAAATCGAGCGCACGCCCGGCACGGGACAACTACGATTTTCCCGACAACGACTACCGGCACCACTCTCGAACTCTCAGCCATGATCGAATCCTGCCTGCAATTGCAGTCGGCCTGGACTGCCTCGGATGGAGCGCGCATCGAGGGCGTTCATTATTACGGCCCTTACTTCGCTGAGGACAAAGTCGGCTGCCACCCCGTAGATGGGCGTCGCAATCCAGCTCGCGAAGAATACGAGCTGTTCTTATCGAAGGGAATCATCCGTATCGCCACCTGCGCCGCCGAACTGGAAGGAGCCATCGAGTTTTACGAAGCGGCCACAGCGGCGGACTGCCTCGTTACCTGCGGCCATTCCAACTCCACCTGGCAGCAAATGGCGAAAGCCTTTGCGGCCGGCATGCGCCACGTCGATCATTTTTGGTGCGCCATGAGTTCAGTGCCTTCACTTCGAGCCAAGTACGGGACTCCGATGCAGGCCAGCATGGAGCAATTCGTTCTAGCCAATGCGGAGATGAGTACCGAGGTAATCGCCGACGGATGCCATCTCTCGGCTGAACTGCTCGAGTTCGCTTACCGAATGCTGGGCGCGAGGCGGCTATGCCTGGTTACTGATGCCAATCGCGCCCTGGACATGCCACCGGGAACGTACCGATTCGGCCCGAATGAAACAGGCTCGTGGTTTGAGAGCGATGGCCGCGTTGGCTTCGTGCCGGGGCAAGGGCTGGCGAGTTCGGTGGTCGGCATGGATCACATGGTTCGAACGATGCGAAGAGACACGTCAGCATCGCTGACAGCAGTAGTACGCATGGCCTCGCTTACACCCGCCGAGCGCACCGGCATCTCCGAAGAGACAGGCAGCCTTGCGGTGGGCAAACGCGCAGACTTGTTGCTACTCGACGAGCAACTCAACGTCACCCAAACCATCATCGGTGGGGAGCACGTAGACTGGTAAGGTCATGCCCGCCTGCCGCGGATCGATCAGCGCACTGCTGCTCTACGACATTGCCGAAGAGACGAATCTCGCCGAGCTGCGCAAACTACTTGGTTCCGTAGCTCCAGTTCGCTCCCCTGAGTTCCGCCAGCCAGCGCCGATCTACGTTCGGTTCGAGCAGGCTCCTGTAGTGGAGCCCTGCGACTCCTTCCGCCTCGCGACCGGGGAATCTGTCGATGCCCGCCTTCGCTACTTCGATTACGGCGTGGTGAGCCTTGAGATCGAACTTCATTTCCAGTGCGAATGGGACGAGCTCATCGCCCTCTCCCACCGCTGGATCGAAGCCGGAGAAGTGGAGCAGCGTGGGCTTGAGATTGTCCGGCGGCATGTCAATCAGATCAAAACAGCACTGATCAAGCCTTATCAGGATTGGCTCGACGAAGCCTATTACGTAGTCCATCTGCATGAGGTCCGCGACGCAGCTGGTGACTTGCTCAATGGCCCGGCTTTGCTCGCGCAACAAGGAGACGAACTAGCGCAAATCCTGAGGGGCGAAACACAGAATCTGTCGGAGGGAGAACGGAAGGAAGTTCTTTCCTCGAGCCTTTCTTACTTCCCTGCTGACCTGCTGCTGGTGGGTTGGCTGGCCGCCGTGGTGTACGACACGCCCCAAGGGGCAGCCCCCATCCTTGAACTCCTCGAATATGCCAATACACAGTTGCTTGAGTACCGGCGTTACGACGAAATTCTCTCTGGTGTGCTGAAACACACCTATGCCGAGCTGGACCGCCGGGGTGGTTTGTTCTCCAGTTGGCGCCTGGCGCGGGAGGCGAAGCACATGAACCGCCTCAGGCTTGAGGTGATCGAAATCACCGAACGCGCCGACAACGCCATCAAGTTTCTCAGCGATATGTTCTATGCCCGTGCCTATCGGCTGGCAGCGGCCAAGGTGGGCGCCAACGATTACCGCAACCTCGTCGACCAAAAACTCAAAACGGCCGGTGAGCTTTACCACTTTATGGTGAACGAATTCCGCGAGGCGCGCAGCTTTCTCCTGGAGCTCACCATCGTGATCATCCTGATCATCGAATTGATCCCCGTCCTCAAGATAAAGTAATGGATTGATGCAATCCTCCCTCGTCGTCAGCTTCGACGCTGGCACTACTTCTGTCAAAACCCTCGTCTTCGACCAGGACGCTCGCCCGGTCATCACGACAACCTCGATGGGCTACGACCTGCACACCACATCCGACGGGGGCGTTGAGATTCAAGTGCCGGATCTTTTGGCCGCCTCTTTGAACAGTCTCGATCAGGCGCACAAATCCCTGGAGCAGCTCGGACGCAAGCCTGACGCGGTCGCGATGTGCACCTTCTGGCATTCCTTTCTTGGTGTGGGCCGCGACCACAAGCCCACCAGCCCGATCCTCCACTTGCTGGACACGCGCAGCCAACCCGCTGCGGAACAGCTCAAGCGCGACCTCGACGAAAAACAAACCCATGCAAGAGTGGGCACGGTTTTTCATCCCAGCTACTGGCCAGCAAAAATGCTCTGGCTCAAGGCGAACCGCCCGGAATGGGTGGCGAACACGACGGAGTGGATGAGCTTTGGAGAATTTCTGTTTCTTGAATTCTTTGGCCGCGCCCACGCCGCCACCTCCATGCTTTCGGCGACCGGCCTTTGGAACTCCAACTCCCAGAGCTACGACACTCCACTCCTCAAACACCTCGGCCTTGACCCCGAACAACTTGCCTGTCTCGATGTTTTAGATCAACCGGCACGCGGGCTAAAGCCCGAGTATGCCAAGCGGTGGCCATTGTTTGCCGAAATTCCCTGGTTCCCCTCGATCGGCGATGGTGCGGCCAACAACATTGGGTGCGGTTGCGATATGCCAAACGAGTTTGCGCTCATGGTGGGCACCACTGGCGCCATGCGGGCTGTCTTCGAGCGCCCCTCGGTCGAGGTGCCTGAAGGACTCTGGTGCTACCGCCTCGACCCCCGGCGTTTCGTGTTGGGTGGCGCACTGTCAAACGGAGGGAAGGTTTTCGAGTGGGTGATGGAACGCTTTCAGATGCCAGCCGATTGGGAGGCTCAGCTTTCGAAAGTGCAACCCGGCTCGCATGGCCTTACGATGCTTCCGCTCTTCGCCGGCGAACGCAGTACAAAGTGGCGCGCCGATGCCCGCGGAGCCATCACCGGCCTGAATCTCAACTCCACTCCGGTCGAGATTCTGGCTGCATCACTCGAATCCGTCGCCCTTCGATTTCGTTTGCTCTATGACATCCTGGCTGATCGCCTGGGCGCCCCGGAGCGAGTAATCGCAACCGGCGAGGCGCTTCGCCGATCCAACGTTTGGACGCAGATGATGGCTGATGCGCTTGGCCGACCCGTGGTCGCCAGCACCGAGAAGGAAACTTCTGCCCGCGGCGCGGCAATGCTGGTCCTCGAGCGGATCGGCGCCGTGAAGCACCTCAGCGCAATCCCTTCCGCCACAGGCGACACCTACCTGCCCAGGGCCGAATTTGCCGACGCGTACGCAGAGCAACTCGACAAGCAAAAAACCCTTTACCGCCGGCTGTTTGAAACGCCCTAGGCAGCACATTTGCGAAAATAGCACCAATGGCCATTGAGCTCACTGAAGACCTCCTCGCGCGCGCCACCAAGATCCAAGTCCTTTTGATGGACGTCGATGGCGTACTCACCGACGGGCGACTTTACAACATCCCATTCCCGGACGGGAAGATTCTCGAAACGAAAGCCTTTGATTCCCAGGACGGCATTGCCCTGCAGTGGCTGAGCTGGAACAACATTGCAACCGGCGTCATCTCTGGTCGTATTTCTCCGGCTACTGAAGAGCGCGCCGGCCAGTCCAAGATGAAGTACGTCTATCAGGGGCATATCGAAAAGATTCCGATCCTCGAAGAGATCCTGAAGGACGCTCAGGTTGCGCCAGAAAACGTCGCATTCATCGGCGATGATTTCACCGATGTTGTGATCTTCAATCGCGTCGGCCTCAGCTTTTCCACCGCCAACGCACGGGAAGAAGTGAAACGCTCCTCGCACTACACCACCGCGGCCAAAGGTGGCGAAGGCGCGGTCCGCGAAGTCTGCGAAATCCTCCTCAAGGCCAAGGGCCTCTGGCCCAGCATCCTGAAGAAATACGAAATCCATGGCTGACACTAAACTTGCACTCCTGGTTCGCGTGCTCCCCGGTCCTGGCGTGCTCCATCAGATCACCGGCGTCATTGCGGCCCACAACGGCAACATCACCTCGGTGGCGATCCTGGGAAGTCGCACGGACAATGAAGAGCGCACCTTTTTCGAAATCGAACTCCCGCAACCGAACTCGGCCGAAGTTCTCGCCCAACTAGCCGCCCTTCCGGTCGTCCTCGGCGTTGAAGAAGTCCGCAGCATGGAGAAGATTTACGGCAAGCGGATCATCATCATGGGCGGTGGGGCGCAAGTCGCGCAGGTTGCGATTGGAGCGATCTCAGAGGCGGACCGCCACAACCTCCGCGGCGAGCATATATCGGTCGACACCATACCGCTGGTTGGCGAACAGCAACTCGCCGACGCGGTGCGTGCCGTGGCTCGCCTTCCGCGTGCCAAAGCTCTGGTGCTGGCAGGCTCTTTGATGGGAGGCGAAATCGAAATCGCTGTGCGTGAAGTCCGTTTGCAGGGCCTACTGGTTGTTAGCCTCAACATGGCTGGCAGCGTGCCCGAGGCGGCCGACCTCGTCGTCTCTGATCCCGTACAAGCGGGCGTCATGACGGTGATGGCCGTCGCCGACACCGCAAAATTCAACGTCGCACGTCTGAAGCAAAGAGTCTTTTAGGCCGATACTCCGATTTGAGCAGCATCAGCCCCCCTATTCCGGAACATCTGGCCCGCGCCTACTCCATTCTTGAGGTGCGCCCCATGTGCACCACCGATGAAGTCCGTTCGGCCTATCACGACCTGGTCAAAATCTGGCACCCTGACCGTCATCAACATGAGCCCGAGCGGCTTCGCCACAAAGCAGAAGAAAAGCTGAAAGAAATCGTCGATGCCTACGAGACGATTCAACGCTACGGCGAGTTTGCTGAAGATGTCGAGTTGATCGCTATGGATTTCGGCGAGTTGTGGGGATACATCGACCAGAAGGGCAAGACCGTAATCCATCCCGAATTTTCACAGGCAAGAGCCTTCGTGAGAGGCCTTGCGGCGGTGCAAAGCGTTGAAAAATGGGGCTTTATCGATAAGAACGGGCATTGGCGAATCAATCCTCTCTATGAGGATTGCGCGGACTTCTCAGAAGGTCTGGCCGCCGTCCGCTGGTATGGCCGTTGGGGCTTTATCGATTCGCAGGGGGCATTTGCAATTCCTCCCCGGTATCAGGAAGCGCGCAGCTTCGTCGCTGGCTGGGCTGACGTCCGCTTGGGTGCCCGCTGGGGCAAAGTGAATCCTGCCGGCGAGCTGGTCTTCGACCCCTCTCGCAGCGGCCATCACATCTCCTAAAAAAAATCGGGCCACCCTGGTAGGGAAGCCCGCTTCGAAAAGGAGATCCACAACTGAACAAAAAAAGAGAGAAGGATTATTGCACTGTCGTCGATCCGGACGTGCGGAATTCATATTGCTGGATTTCCAGCGCCGCTTTACCGTTTTCGCAACGCACTACGCGGCCACGAGCCACGAGCTTTAAATTCCTAGTGTTATTCAACTGTGCAGGCCAGCTAATGGAAACTTCCACGCGTTTCCCGGGCAGAAGAAAATGTTCTGAGGTAAAGAGCACTCCGGAGCTGCTCATGTTTACGGTTTTGCCGGAACCTGCTTCATCCGCGCTACGCTCGGATAGCACCTTGTAGCGCACTTCCCGTTCGATCGGGAACCGGTCTGACCCGCGCCGATCATTCGCGTCCTTGACGCCCTTGCTGTTGCTCTGCATTCCAAACACGATGTTTTTCTCCTGACATTGTTAGGATGCGCCATAAGGCGAAAATCCTCAATCACCGAATGGGTCTAATTTTACTGAGTACAAAGGTACTAATTTGATGGGTTACACTGCTAGCTAATGCCATTCTCCCAGAAAACCCACCAGGCCTTCTTCGCCCTTTCTTTGCTTTTGACGCCCTCAATGCTCCTTGCGGACAAGAAACCCGTCGTTCCCAAGGGTGCATCTACCGCCGGACCTTACTCGCCGGGCATCCTTTCCAATGGCACTCTTTACGTTGCAGGCCAGATCGGTCGCGATGAAAAGGGCAACATTCCGGATAATTTTGAAGACGAGGTGAAAGCCTGCCTTGCGAACATCGACCGTATCCTCAAGGAAGCTGGCGTGACCCCCGCCAACGCCGTCGCCGTCCAGGTTTACCTCACCGACATGGACCTGTTCGATCGCATGAACAAGGTCTACATGACTTATTTCCCCGAACCGCGCCCGGCCCGGACGACTGTTGGAGTCTCCAAGCTGGTCGGCAAGTCCCGCATCGAAATCACGGTCACCGCAGACGCGAAAAAATAGGTTCACCCCGTTAGAAATCCTTGCCTCCCGCGACTACCTTGGTTGTGGGAGGCAATCGCTCCATCTCAGCTCCGCCATCAAATCAGGAAGACCTCTTCGCTGAGGCAACTACCTCGTTCGGGCATGCGCTTGCTCGGCTCGCTACTGCTTACGAAGCAAACCCCGACAAGCGTCTCGATCTCAGCCAGGAGATTTCCTTCCAACTTTGGCGGATGCTCGCTCACTTTGATGGACATTGTTCGCTCCGCACCTGGACTTATCGTGTCGCGCACAACGTAGCCGCTTCGTACATTCTTCGTGAGCGCCGATCCCATTCTCCCTTCCTCAGCCTTGATGATCTTGAAATCCCGGCCCCAGAAACAGCTCAGAGCCAGGAACCGGATCTCCGTCAACTCGAGTCTCTGATTCAGCAGTTGCGTCCGCTCGACCGCCAAATCATCGTTCTCTACCTCGAAGAAATCGACGCGGCCAGCATTGGCGAGATCACCGGGCTTTCTGGCCCGGCGGTTTCCATGCGCATCCACCGCATCAAACGCATCCTGGCAAAACGATTCCAACAAGGAGCTTCACGAAATGACTGACCCAATCCAGATCTGGAAATCGCAGCCCATCAACCAGCAATACCTCGCTGTACTCGCACTCCATCAAAAGGCCCGCAATCTGCAGGCCAATACCCGCCGGCAATTGACAATTTCTTTGGCTGGTCCTGTCATCTCGGGGCTGTTCTACGCCTACATCAACCTTACATTCCCAACGCTGAACCAACCTTTTCTATTGGGTGCTCTTATGTAGAGTCTTGCAGGCGCGTACTTTCTGCATCGGGGCATGTGGACACAATCAGACCCCTCCGCCAGTGGCATCTCCACCGGTCTGGAATTCTGCCGAAGCGAACTCAAGCTGCAGCGTGAGCTCCGGTGGCGCCTCTTGCTGTGGCTGGAGAGCCCTGTGCTGCTGCTTCTCGGCATCTTCCTTTTCGC
Organism: Acidobacteriota bacterium; assembly: GCA_016870995.1. Lineage (GTDB taxonomy): Bacteria > Acidobacteriota > Terriglobia > Bryobacterales > Bryobacteraceae > Bryobacter. The sequence goes on along the minus strand of VFZU01000032.1, from coordinate 8,864 downwards.
GCTGATCACGCTCACCGAAGGAGTCCTACCCAAGGGCCTCCCCTTCCTCGGGATGCTCTTCGTTTGGGTGATCTCCGTCGGCATATTCAAATGCAAAGAACAGCGAGCGGATCGCAGGGAACTCGACGAGCTAGACCGAATTGAAAGACAGCTGGACTAGCTGATCTCCTGGTAGCTTGCAGCGCTGCGATCGACGCCACACAAACTCGTACGCTCAGCCCCGTCGTTTCTTCCACTCCTCCAGTCGCTCGCGAATCTTCGCCTCAACTCCCCGATTGGTCGGCTCATAAAACACCGTCCCTTCAAGGCCGGCCGGCATGCACTCCATCGACACCACGGCATCAGCGCTCTGGTGGGCGTGTTGATACCCATCCCCATACCCTAACTGCTTCATCAACCTTGTCGGAGCATTCCGCAACTGCATGGGCACCGGTTCGGCCAGCCGCTCCTTCGCCGCCGCAACGGCCCCCTTCAGCGCCCGGTACGCCGCATCACTCTTCGGCGCAACCGCGAGATAAATCGTAATCTGCGCCAGAGCCTGATCGCCCTCCGGCTCTCCCAAAAAATGCACCGTCTGCTGACATGCAATAGCCTGCTCCACCGCCCGCGGATCCGCTAGCCCAATGTCTTCCACAGCCATCCTCACCAAGCGCCGCGCCAGATACATCCGATCCTCTCCGCTCTCCAGCATTCGAGCCAACCAATACAGCGCCGCATCCACATCGCTCGACCGTACGCTCTTATGCAACGCACTGATCAGGTTGTAATGCTCCTCCCCGCTCTTGTCGTACAACAGCATCTTCCGCTCCAGCACGCCTTCAAGATGCTCCACCGTCAGATGCTTGTCCTCCGCCAAGCTGGCCGCCATCTCAACCAAATTCAGCGCATTGCGCGCATCCCCATTTACGAACGCGGCAATCATCCCCACGACGCCCTCGTCCGCAGTCACCTCAAGCTCTTTCAACCCACGCGTCACGAGTTCCGACAACTCCTCCACCGACAGGCCCCGCAGAGTAAACACCTTCGCCCGGCTCAGCAACGCCCCATTCACCTCAAAGCTCGGGTTCTCTGTCGTCGCCCCGATCAGGACAATATCGCCCCGCTCCACAGAGGGTAGAAACGCATCCTGCTGCGCTTTGTTAAAGCGATGGATCTCATCGACAAACACCACCGTACGCCGGCCGTAGCGCAGATTCTTCTCCGCCTCGGCCATCACTGTCTTGATCTCTTTGATCCCACTCAACACGGCGCTAAATGGGATAAAGTCCGCTTTCGATTCCGCTGCAAGCAGACGAGCGATCGTGGTCTTGCCGACCCCGGGCGGGCCCCAAAGGATCATGCTCTTCAGCCGGTCCTTCTCGACCATCGTCCGGATTGCGCGCCCGGGGGCCAAGAGGTGTTTCTGCCCCACTACTTGATCAAGCCGCTCCGGCCGGAGCCGCTCGGCTAGAGGACGCGACCCTCGCCCCAGGTCGGTCTCCGGAACCCCCTCGTCAAAGAGGCTGCTCACTGTTCAAACCCTCGCTGCCGCGCAGCTTCATACAAGAACACTGCCGCCGCGATTGCGGCATTCAAACTTTCGACACCATGCGTCGGAATCCTCACGGCCTTGGTCGCTTTCCGCACCGCCTCGCTCAGCCCTTGCCCTTCGCTTCCAATCACGACCGCGCACGGCCCCGTCCAATCCACTGTGCTTGCCAACACCGACGCCTCCCCAGCAGCACCGAACAACGTCATCTTCAGCTCACTCAATTCGCCGCGAAACACCGGCAGGCGGAAAACGCTCCCTGCCGAAGCCCGCAAGCACTTTGGGTTTGCGAAATCCACCGTCCCCCGCAGTGCTAACACCGCCGTCGCCCCAAACGCCTCTGCGGATCGCAAAATCGTCCCTGCATTGCCCGGGTCCTGAACGCTATCAAGCGCCACCACCAGTGGATTCCCGGCATGCAACAATTCCCGATCCCAAACCGGCTGTTTCACGAGCGCCATGATTCCCTGCGGGGTCTCCATGCTCGACAAATCGCGAAAAGTGGAATCCAGCAACTCAATCGTCCTGCAGCCGAGATCGCCAACGCCAGCCAGACCCTGCGCCGTCCCTATGATCGTCTCAATCGTCATGCCGCTGGTTACGGCTTCTTCCAGCAAATGAAACCCTTCAGCAACGAGACATCCTTCGTCCGTTGTAGATCCTTTTTGGATTGCCTTTCTCACCGACTTTAAAAGTGGGTTCTGAAGACTTGAAATCCTTTCGATGCGCGAAAAGTCCATAGCTTCAGTAGACTAAATTGAATTCCATTGAAGAAACTTTTGCCCATCTTCGTTGTAATTTTGTCTGGCGCGTGGCTGTGGCAACTGATCCCGCTGACGCTGGCAGTGCGTGATCAAGCTCAGCGCGACGAAGCCCGGCCAGCGGAAGCGATTGTCGTTCTCGGAGCGGCTGAATACAATGGGCGGCCCTCCCCAGTACTCAAGAGCCGTCTCGATCACGCCTATGAACTCTACAAGCGCGAACTCGCGCCGCGTATCGTCACCACGGGTGGATCTGGCGGCGAGCGAGTTCACACCGAGGCTGAAGTGGGCCGCCAATACCTGGCTGCGCGGGGTATCCCTGTTGAGCAGATTTACATCGAACGCGAAGGCGCCACCACGGCCCAATCCACCGCTGCCAGCGCAGAAATCCTGAAGCGCCTCGGAGCCAGCACGTGCATCCTGGTTTCCGACGGATATCACCTCTACCGGGCCAAACGAATGATGGCCTCTCATGGCATTCAATGCGTTGGGTCGCCTCGCCACGCCAAAGAAGTCTCCGAAGCCTATGCCTTTTGGCTCTACTTCCGGCAGGCTGTCGGCGCGTCGCTTTACGATCTCGGGCTACGCCTTTAGCTTCTTCACCACGATCTTGCGAAATTCAACCGGGCCATGATCCCCTTGAATCATGAGCGGCCCTTTGTCGCTTTCCGGCAAGTTCATCGCCGAGCGCGTCGGCCCGTCACACTCGACGTTCTCCTGCACTAGCTCTCCGTTGAACAAGACCTTCAGGAACTTCGCGTTTGCCACCTTTTTGCCGTTCTCAAACCGCGGCGTGCAGAAGTGAATCAGGTAGCTCTGCCACTCGCCGGGAGCTTTCGATGCATTTACCTTTGCGGTGCTTCCACCCACAGGTTTCGCGTCGATCCAGCGGTGATAAATCGATCCACCATCGGTTGCATTGATCTTCGCCTTGCCGAAGCTATCGAAGATCTGTACCTCGTACAAACCTTGCAGATAGATCCCCGAGTTTGACCCTTTCGGAATGCGAAACTCGACATTCACTTCGACGTCCCCAAACAATTTCTTGCTGACGATATTGTTCACCTTGCCGACTGGTCCGTTGGAAAGGATTCCGTCTGTCATCGTCCATTTCTGCGGCTTACCGTCTTGTGCCACCCAGTCCTTCAAAGAGACCGATCCATTCAGCGAAGCCGCCAGCAAAAGAAAATCACGTCGTTGCATACACAACCAGCCTACTCTGATCGCAATACCAACGCCGGGTCGGTTCGCAACGCTCTCGTGAGCGGCCAGCCCAATCCCCCGAGCGCGGCCACCAACACTACGCCAGCCGTCGGCAACACCACGGTAGATTCCACGCCAACAATGCCAAACACCAGCGATCGCATCATTGCCTCGGCGCCAAATACTCCTGCGAGACCCCCTAATAGTCCGACGGCTGCGGCACCAAGCCCGTCCCGCAACACAATTCGCGCCGTTGCCCACCATCCTGCGCTCACGGCCATGCGTATGGCAATCTCTTTGCGCCGCTGTTCAACGACTAGCGAGAACACTCCGTAGATCCCCAAGCCAGCCAACACCAAGGCCACCGCCGCGAAGAAGCCCGCCACCGCAGCCAGCAACCGGTCCCCCACCAGTTGCGCATCAATCAGCGACTTCTGGCTTCGGATCAATCCCACTTGCAACTGCGGAAACTCCTTCGTAAACATCCCACGCAATCGCGCAGCTAAATCCGCCTCTCGAACCGCCCCGTTCATCCGAATCGAAAACACGCCTTGAGACATCGCCCCGAAAGGGAAGTACAAGATTGACCTCGTCTCTTCCTTCAAATCGCGCATAAGCAAATCCCGCACCACTCCAATGATGCGAGACATCTGTCCATCCCATTTCACCGTCTGACCGATCGGGCTCTTGCCAGCAAAGAACTCCCGGCTCACCTGTTCGCTCACCAACACGACTGCGTTCTCTCCGCCAGCGCAAAAGTCGCGGCCCTCCAGCAACTCGACCGCCATAGCATCCAGCCATCCTGGCGCTGCGAAAAATGTAAAGGGTCCCCCCAATCCAAGCCTTCTGCCCGCGATCTCGATGTCGCCAATATTCGCGCTACCGGTTTGCAATGGCCATCCGCTGAGGCCAACTTTTTGTACTCCCGGAGCAGCCTTCACGCGTTCCAGCGCCTGCTGCCAGCGAGACCATTCCAGTTTGCCTTGCGGCAGATACGTTTTAACTAGTAGCACTTGCTCCACTGCAAAACCCAGCCGCTGATTTTCCAAATTTCTCAAGGTCGTCAACATCAACACGGCGACAAAACAAACCACCACGCAGAATGCGATCTGCACACCCAACAGTGCATGCAGCGCACCCAACCGTCTTTTCCCACTCACTTCTCCGCGGATTGCTGTGGCCGGATCTACGCGAGAAACTCTCCAGGCTGCCAACATCCCGCAAGCCACCGTCGTCAGCAATGCCAATACCCAGCCTACAAGCGGCAACCTCCAATCGGTCGCTAAAGCCATCCGCACGGGGTTGTCCGCTGGGTTCATCCCTCGCAGCAACATGGGCCCCGCCCACAACGTAAACACCAATCCCAGCGAGGCACCTGCCAACCCCAACAAGCCGCTTTCCACGAACAACAGTTGCATCAGCCGCAATCGCCCAGCTCCGATCGCCATCCGAATTCCCATCTCGCGCACTCTGCCCGTCGACTGCGCCAACAATAGATTGGCCACACCTGCGCAAGCCAACCCCAAAAGCAACAGCGTCGTCAATCCCAACACGGTCAACGGCGTCCGGTAATCGCGATGAAAGTTCGACATTCCATGCATGGCGGGCAGCATTTTCAGCTGTACATTGAGATACGCTTCCAGATAGCTCTTCGGAGCGGTTGCGGCCCATTGCTTTGACAGCTCTCCGCGCACTTGCGGAAAGAGGGCCTTGAGTCGCTGCTCCATCGCAGCAGGCTGCACACCATCCCGCAGACGCAGCATCAATCGCCCGGCTGGCTGAGCTCCCTTGGGCCGCTCGGTCGGCATTGGCAAGTACAGATCTGTGTAGTTCCCCACCGAAGTCCCGGTGAAATCCCCTTCCACCACACCCACCACCACATGCGGCTCCCCGTCATGAAAGATCTTCTTGCCAATCACCCTCGGCTCCCCGCCAAATCGCCGCAGCCAATACTCGCCACGAATCACAGCGATGCGATGATCCGCCGCTGGCTGCTCTTCCTCTTTACGAAAGAGTCGCCCCATCTCCGGACGCAGACCCATCAATTCGAAAAACCCCGCGCTCACATATTGCCGCGACACGCGCTCCACTCGGGATGCCTCGCCGAAATGGACATCTTGCCGATCGGCAAAACCCACCATCGCCATCTCGGCATCCCCAGCCACGCCAGCTGCCATCAGCTTCACTTCAGGAGTGCGAAACGCATCCTGCTCCCGCGGCTTGCCATCGATGTTCATGGTGGCGAATCTCAGAAAATGCAATTGCTCCGGCTTCTCTACCGGCATCACCCGCCAGAACCCAGCCTTAATCAACTGCAACGTCGCTGCAGCAGCGCCGATTCCCAGTGCCAATGACAACACCGCCGTTGCCGTCCCCAGCTTGTGCCGCCCCAATTGCCGCAAGCCAAACACTACATCGGCTCGCAGGCAATCCAGCCACACCACCGTCTTGATGTCCCGGCTTTCTTCCCGATGCTTCAACTCCTGCCCCAGCCATCGCTCATCCACCCCATCGGCGCACATCTCCTCCCGGTGACTCTCCAGCTCTTGCTGCAACTCCCGATCCAGCCGGCCCGGCATCAACGCATTCTGAATCCGCTTCCAAAGTCCCATCTAAACCCCCTCCAGGACGCGGTTCACCGCCAGGCTCACCCGAGCCCACTTGTCCTCCGCCTCCTCCAGCGCCTTCTTTCCCTTCTTCGTCACCGCATAACCGCGCACTCGCTTGCCCGCTTCGCTCTCGACCCACTCCCCTTCAATCCAACCCGCCTCCTCCATCCGGTGCAGCGCCGGATACAGCGAGCCTTGCTCCAACTTCAACGCCTCGGCTGATGCGCCATGAATCGCGTTCATGATCGCGTAGCCATGCATCCTCCCTCGCCTCGACAGAGCTTTCAATACCATCAGCTTCAGCGCGCCATGCAGTTGATCAGTTGCACTCATATTTAGATGTCTTACTAAGGCAACTGTATATAGCTTTCAAGCCTCTGTCAAAATATGCCTATGACGGTTCATGACTGGAATCACATCCCCCTCGAAGAAGTCACCCCGCACTTTCACCGCCGCGTCGTCCACACCTCTGGCATGACCATCGCCCAACTCGAACTCAAGCAGGGCGGCCACGTGCAACTGCACAATCACATCAACGAGCAGGTATCGATGGTCCATTCCGGGAAGCTCGTATTCCACATTGGCGGCCGTGAGGTCACCCTGGGCCCCGGCGAATCGCTCGAAATCCCGCCCAACATCCCTCACTCTGTCGATGTCCTCGAAGATTCGATCGTCACCGATCTTTTCACTCCTCGCCGCGAAGACTGGATTACCGGCAACGATTCTTACTTGAGGAAATAACCGGCTCCCCTTTGACCACCTTCAACTGCGGGCAATCCAGCGTTCCACTCTGAGGGTGCAACTCTGGCTCCCACAGTTGTGTCACATCCGCTGGCGGGCGAAACCACACCACACGCCCTTTGGGCCTTCGGCTCTCCACCCAGAGCAGCCGCTTGCCATCCCAATGCAACTGCGCCGTCGCGCTCATCGGATGCTCATGAAAAGTATTGATCGCAAACAACCGCCATGGCAGTTCCCGGCTCTCAGGGCTGCGAATCCAGTAGTTGCCGCAGAACAGATCAAGCCGCCCATCCCCATCCAGATCCGCTTGCAGCAATCCGCCCTGCCAACTCGCCGTATAGAACGAATAGACCTCCTGATACGTCCACGCCTCGCGCCACTCGCCCGGCCACTCGTAAAACCGCACGCCCATTCCGTGCGGCAGCGTCGCGATACCACGCCGCCCAAACAGCTCCAGGGCATAGCATTCCCTCGTTATGACGCCGCGATCCACAACAACCTTCTTCCCACTCACGCCATCCACCGCCACGAGATGCTCGCCGTTGACAAAGATACGGTCTTCACGGCCATCCCCATCCAAATCAGCGCGCATCTCGCAGCGGTCCATCGCACTCGCGCACACACCAATGAAAATCGTTGCCAGAAGAATCCGCATCAAACGGTATTCTACTCATAAGGCTTAATGGATCCACTTCGCCGCATCCTCCGCATGGAGGACGAATCAATCCACCTCGACGAGGCGGCGCTTTATATTGCTCGCATTGAGTTCCCCTATCTGCCCATCTCTCCCTGGCTTTCCGAACTGGATTATCACGCTGAGCAAATCCGTATGCGGAATCCGCGCAGTTTCCGCGTGGGCGCGCACGAGTACCTCTTCAATGAACTCCGCTTCGAGGGCAATGAAGCGGATTACTACAACCCTCACAACTCCTGCCTAAATCATGTCCTTGAGAACCGACGAGGCATCCCAATCTCGCTTTCTATCCTCTACATGGAACTTGGCCGCCGCCTTGGGATTCAAGTGGATGGCATTGGTGCCCCGAGCCATTTCCTGGTCCGGCTTGAAGAAGAAGACGATACGTACTATCTCGACGTCTACAATCAGGGCCGCATTCGGGAAGACGTAGAACAAGATGTCGACGCCCGCTTTCTCGTCGCGGCACCCAAGCGGATGATCCTGATCCGCATGCTCAATAATCTGCGCATGATCTACCTGCAGCGCCAAGCTTGGTCCAAGGCGACCAGCGTGCTCGATCTTTTGCTTGAGGCCGATCCGGTCGATGCTGACGCTTTCCGCCAGCGGGCTGCAACCCTGGCTGCGACACACCGTTTCCAGGCCGCGGCAATTGACCTCGAAACCTACCTCCGCCTACGCCCTTTCGACCCCGACAAAGAAGAGCTCCAAAACCAGATCTCCCGCCTTCGCCGCATGCAAGCCCACAAAAATTAGCTCCAGACAATTGCCCAAAATCTGATTCAATACTATAACCCAAAAGGCCAGCACCAGTACAAGTGTTGAATTTACTTAGTAGTTTATCTCCATTGAGATACTTTCCTTAATCAGAATTCTGACCTAACATGCCTTTCATCTAGGATATCATTCATTTCGCAATTTACAAAACTAACTAGAAGCATGGTGTTGCTTGCCTCTTCGGCGCTTGCTGCGTACGGTGCGAGGATTAACTTCTACAATTCAGGCGACGCAGCCGTTGTGAACCTTTTGGGAACGCCAACCCCTCACGTTAATTCTGGCTTTAGCTTTGGCAATACTCGTACTTTTACCTTCACGAATCCAAATTCTTCACTATTGACAGTCGATGCCACCGCATGGTCGGATACCAAAGATGTTATCGGTCCAGACAAAATCGAAACTGCCCGATTGGGGCGCTTCAGCCTGTCCGACCGGGCACATAGGTAACACTTCTATCCGGTCACATGGGTAACACTTAGTCTGGCAGATTTGGCTCTATTGAGGGAGGCAGAGGGGAGCCCCCATGGGGGCTCCCCTCTGCGGCGCGCATC
>VFZU01000031.1 GCA_016870995.1 Acidobacteriota bacterium | reverse complement strand
TTGCGCGGCGATGTGGCGCATGCCTCCGAGAACATGATGAAGGAGGCCGAGGCGCGCAATTTGCCCTATCTGTTCAAGCTGAAGCGCTCGCCGGGAGTGTTGAAGTTGATTGCCGAGCTGGGAGCGCGAGACGGGGAATGGCAATCGGTTGGCGGGCATTGGAAGGGAATCGAAAGCAGCATTCGGCTTCAGGGCTGGAGCCGCGACCGGCGCGTGATCGTAATGCGCCGGAAGGTGGGTGCGCCGCCGATGTCATTCGAAGATCTCGAGCCGGGTAACGAACAGATGGCACTGCCGGGCCTGGAATGGCAGGACCGGCAAGGCGAACGCTATGAGCATGCGGTGCTGGTGACGAGTTGGGCGGAGCGCGATCTGCTCGCGGTCGCCCAGATGTATCGGGACCGGGCCGACGCCGAGAATATGTTCGACGAACTGAAGAATCAATGGGGCTGGACAGGCTTCACCACGCAGGATCACAAACGCAGCCAGTTGATGGCGCGGATCGTGGCGCTGATCTTCAACTGGTGGAGCATCTTCACGCGCATGGCCACGCGCAATATACACCGCGAGGCGCTGACGACAAGGCCGCTGTTCCTGTTCAGCCTGGCGCGCAAGACGCGCAGCGGGAATCAGAACTTTCTGACGATCCAAAGTATGCACGCCAAGGCTGGCAAGGTGGCGCACTGACTGGCGAAGATTAGTGCCTGGTTCAAAAGATTTAAGACAATGGCGGAGCAGTTGGCGCTGAGCCAGCGCTGGGTGGTGATGCTGAGGTGGATTTTTCAGCACTTCACTGCGGAAAAGTGGACGGGACGGCTGCTGAATAGCCAAGCGTGAGGGGTTCAAATGCCGATTCTAGGTTCAAGAATCATCGAGCTATCCGGCCCTTTTCCCCGCCCCGGGCCCGTGTAGCGGATTTTGCCCACATCCGCGATGTCGCTCAGCTCCAGCTTCCACTGAACATCTTCAATCGCCTTCTGCAATTCGCCGCTGGTTTGTCCCAAACCAAACGCCGTTGCCAGAATCCCCCGCATGACTATTCTGCACATGCAATTCAGTCTCGCTCTGGAATCAGAAAAGGTCCTCGAGACCTGCAAAATCTTCCGCTAAGCTAGTGCCATGCGGCGAATCCTTGCCGGCGCGCTCATCCTGGCCACGCTCTCGGGGCTCTACGCCCAAAAGCGGGCCCGCAAGTGGCAGCAGTATGAGTACGAAATGCAAGACCCCGTCGACGACCCGCCAGACGCCTTTGATGCTGGCGAATTTATCTTTGGCCGCTTGCGTTACCGCTCCAATCGCGATGGACGCGGCCCTTACGCCCGTTGGGGCATCGACGCCAACAAAGGCGATCGCATTTTCCTCTCCACCATCCGCCGGCTAACGCGCATCCACACTCAATCGACAGAAGACATCATCGACGTCGAGAGCGACGCCATTTACGATTCGCCATTTCTATTCGCTGTCTCGCCGAGCGACTGGCGCATCTCCCCCAGCCAGGCACAGCGCCTCCGGAATTACTTCGATCGCGGTGGCTTCCTTATGGTCGATGACTTCCACGGCCCCCGCGACTGGGAGACCTTCATGATCGGTATTCGACAGATCTTTCCCGAAGCCTCGGTGGTCGAACTGGGCGATAAAGAGCCGATCTTCAACATCGTCTACGAACTGAAGGAACGCATCAACGTCCCCGGCGCCAATGTCGTCCACGGCCCCGGCTACGAGAAGGACGGTATCACTCCCTACTGGCGCGGCATCATGGACAAAGATGGCCGTATCATCGTCGCCATCTGCTTCAACATGGACGTCGGCGACGGCTGGGAATTTGCCGACGACCCCGACTACCCCGAGAAGTTTTCTGCGATGGCTCTCCGCCTGGGCGTCAACTACGTCGCCTACGCCATGACGCACTAAGGCCCCGCAGGCGAACGGAAATCTGAGGTGATACAAGTGCAATTGCTACATTTGTGTTGATGTACCGAGTCTTTCTACTCACACTAGTGATTGCCTCATGTCTGCAGGCCGCTACCCAGGAAGAAACCCTACAACGCATTCGTGATCTGGAGGCCCGTCTGGAGCGAGCTGAGGCGCTGATACGCCAATTGATGGAAGCGCGCACTCCCTCTCTCGAAACTCCCGCACCCGCCTCAGCCCCCGAGGTTCGCAAGTCAGAAACCGCAATCGCCCCCGATCGCATGCCTCAGGAGTTGCTGCCCAATCTCGGCCTGATCGGTGCCACAAGCAGTTTTTCGGCCGGAACTCACTCAGGCCCTTACTCCTCAGCCCGCGGCAATTACTTCGCTGGCTCGGTGAGCTTACCGCTCGCGAAAGCCCCTGCCGGGCAGTTGCTCTACGAATTCTCTGCTGGGCTGAGCCAAAGCTCAACCAACCTCAACGTCACATCGAACGTCGCTCAGGTCGCCAACCTCGCTGTTCTGGGTCCAGGACTGCTCAACGACGCTTTGCGCGGCACCGGCGCAGCTCCCTTCCCGGTGCAGATACAAACCAAATCCGACATCGACTTATTGCAAGTGGTTCCCTTCGCCCTGAAGTATCAAACTTCAATGCTCAACCGCTGGCGACTTCGGCCATACGTCATTGCCGGCCTCGGCCTTTACGTCACCATCAGCAATCAAAATTCGCTCACCGGGCTACGGCCCGACGCCAATCTTCCAGCCGAACTTCGCGCGGCGCTAAACGCATTGTTCGGGAATGGCGCACCCTTCGGAGGCTCGTTGATTGGCGGCCAAATTACAGCCGCGCGCGAATTGACTGCGTTGGGAATTCCTTCAGGCCAGGGCGGCATCACTCCGGGATTTCAAACCGGCGGTGGAATCGAATGGCGCATGCGGCCCCGATTCTCCTGGGGGCTCGACCTGCGTTGGAACAAGCTATCCAACGGAGCGAATTTCTACACGATTGCCCCAAGAGGGTCTTTTCACTTCTAGAGAGCGCCGAAGAGTAGCTTGCGGCCTCGCGCCACGACGCTGCCGCCTTCGGGCTCATCGGTGATCGCAAATCCGGTTGCATCCGCCAGGGCCGCCGTAGGAGGCGATTGCAATACGCCATGCCCACTCGCATCCAGCTTCATCAAGCCACCACTGACGATCGACGGAGAGCCCTTGCGCAAAATCCATACCTGGTAGCACTTCTGCGCTGGTAGCTGCGGTAAATCATGAGCCACCACCAGCAACCCACCTTGCTTGGAATAGAGCGCACGAGCTGCGCTACGCTGCGCCGCAGCGTCTACGCGAGCCAGTTCCACTTGCTTCATGCCGTCTGATTCGATGGTGCGAAACGCATTCCGATAATCGGCAATCGTCGCCTCAAGTCCTGCCATGCGCATCTGCAAGTGCTGGGTTCGCTGCTGGCTCGCACGCGCATCCTCGCGATGTGCGTTTTGCGCTTCGGCCAAAAGAGCTTCCAGTTTCTTTACCCGCTCTTCGTCCACTACGCGAACCACAGAAGGAGCAGCTGGTGCTGAGGGAGCCACGGACTCGGGCTTCAGCGCAAGCTTTCGTTCGGCCTCCGCCAGCCGGGCCTCAAGCTCTGCCACGCGCGGATCGGACAATACCTTTTCCACTACGCGCGGACCTTCAACAGGACGGCTCTGCAACTCTGCAATGCGACGCTCGAGCTCCGGGTTTGGATCTACCACCCGTGTCTCCACTTTGCCGGGCTCAACCACAACATGTTTCACCGGCTCAATCTGGCGAATCCCCATCCAGAAGGCAAAGGCGAGACTTGCTGCAGCCAACAACCAGGGTGTGGCTTTGTGGGCCTGCACCAGAAAGAGTGCTGACCGTTTTGGTTTAACGTACGCCTCCAGACGATCTTCCACAGTTTGCCCGGGAGCTTGCCCGGCCAAACTGGTAGCCATCGCTTGGCAAGCGAGTAGAGATTCGGCGTACAGAGGTCCGCAAACCTGGCAGCACGTGCGCAAATGCGCCAGCATTGATTCCGCCTCGTGGCTTTCGAGACACCCCAGCGCTAGCGAATCCCAGTCCGCTTCTTTCCAATCACATCCTGTCTTCATGTTTTACTGCAGCAATCCGAGCCGAAGTCCTTGTTTAAGCTTCTGCATCCCCAGCCGGATCCGTGTTTTCACGGTTCCCAGGGACTCTCCCAATTGCTCAGCTAATTCCACGTGTGTCAATCCGTCGTAGTACGACATTTCGAGCACACGCTTCTGTTCCTCAGGCAACGTCTCGAGCACCTGACGAACGCTATGGATCGTTTCGGGATCGAGAGTAGAGTCCACTGCGACTGGAGTCGCTTCATCAGGGTATACGTGATAAACCGCCCGTCGGGATTCTTTTCTCTAATGATCTAGTGAAATATTTCTTCCGACGGTCAGCAACCACGCCAGCAGCTGGCCCTTTGCAGGGTCAAACTTCTCCGGATGGTCCCAAAGTCGCTGAAATACATCCTGCAGGACTTCTTCGGCTTGCGGCCGATTCTGCAAAACCCGCAGAATCAAGGCAAAAACGCGAAGACGATAGCGGCGGTACAACACAAGCAGCGATTCCCCATCGCGCTGCTTCACTCTTTCCAGTAATTCTCCGTCCGAGAGGAGGTCGTCCATCTGCATCAACTGTCGGATGTCTCTCTCGGCTCATTAGGTTTATTGAATCTTTAAGCTATTTTCTTCACCATCAATGTCTGCCACCATCCGTGACATCCAAAATTCAGTCATAGGTGACACTTTGGCCCTGCCCAAGGCAATCAAATCAATATTCCGACTGCAATCAGGCCAATACTGCGCACAGGCTGGCGTTGCAAATCGGGCTCACCCTCTTCGGTACGCCGCACTTGCTGGGCAACCCGACAGTTACACTGCCCCAATGCCTCTGCATTCTCAGATCAGCTGAGATGCGAAGAATCGCAGGGAGGCGGGTGAGCAAGTATCATGTTTATCCACAGAAAACGTTTAACTATAGTTGAAATCAACTAGTTTGCACTAGCTGCAGCAGAAGCGCCTTCTCCGTTGACGATCACCGCGCTCACGCCTGTGATGCCAGCCGAATCGCCGCTCACCGTAAACGGCAGCGTCAGTGCAAATTGCCCACCGAATTGCGCCGCCGCGGAGCTGGCGAACCATGCCTGAATTGCCGCTGCCACATTGACCGTCACCTGGCTTGCAGAAGTCAGATCCACGCTGCCAGCCGCCGTAAACGTCACTCGAGCCTCGCTCAATTGACGTGTATTGGTGAAGCCTTCGATGCGGATCTCCAGTCCTCCGGCCGTCCGCGTCAAACGCAGATTCGAAATCACCGGCACGGCACGACGGATCGCGACCGAACGCGTCGGTCCCGGCACGTTGACACCTGCAAACGTAAGAACGCTATCGATTCGAATGGTCCCGGCTAACGTCCCGGTCGAGATCGTGGCGCCTGTCAGATTCACGGCTGTCGAACCCGCGGGGATCGTGAAGTCGATCGTCCGTGAACCACCGCCAAATCGAATCGCCGGATCATCGGCGTTATGAACCGAATCAGGCACAAACACCAGCGTCAGCCGACCGCTCACCGGAAGACCAAAAGCGCTGGCCATCCGCAACGTAAACGGCAGCGTCTGGTTTGAATTCGCCGTATCGGGCAATCCTTCGATGGTTAGTGCTGGCGTCGAATCCGTTCCGATCCGCAGGCTCAACGCGCGAGAAGCTCTCAAGCCGAGAGAATCCGTCACCGTCACTTGGAACGTCGCAACACCCACGGCCGTAGGCGTACCGCTGATGCTTCCACTGCTCGCGAACACGAGGCCCGCCGGCAGATCACCGTTCAGAGACCACGTATAAGGGGTGCGTCCGCCTGTCGCGCCAAGCGCAGCCGAATATGGCACACCGGCATTGCCATTGGCCAGGCTCGCTGTCGTCACCGACAACCGCTCCACGCCCGGCGGCCTGACTTCAAAGGCGTAGTTGCGCTGCGCTGATGCGCCCAGAGCGTCCACCACAATCACTGAGAAGGCAAACGCACCGCTGGTTGTCGGGCTTCCCTCAAATTCGCCGGTCGCGGGGTTAAACGTCACCCCCGGCGGGATCGAGCCACTCACGATCGACCACGTAAACGGCGCCCTGCCACCCTCGCGGGTCAAGCCGGTCGCATAATTCTGCCCAACAACGCCATCCGGAAGGCTCTCGGTCGTAATCGTCAATCCGTCGGCCTTGATGCGCAGCAGGAACGACTTCAAAGCCGTCCGCCCCGCCGCATCACGCACCGACACTGCAATTGTCGATTCGCCTGCTGCCGTGGGCATACCGCTGAAGCTGTCGCCGCTCGGCGTCAGCCCTGCGGGCAATCCGCTGATCGACCAGGTAAACGGCGCCTTACCACCTTCAGACGCAAAGCCCGCCGAATACTCTCGGCCCACAAAGCCATCCGACAAGGGCGAGCCCGTTGTAATGCGGAACGGCAACGTACCGGTGGCAATCGTCAAGCTGAGTGCCTTGGCAGCGCGCCGCTGCAATTCATCCGTCGCGCTCACACCAACAGCAAAGGTTCCTTCCTGCTCAGGGGTCCCAGAAATGCTGCCATTGGAACCATCGATCGATAAACCTGCCGGCAGCCCGCCACTGGTCAAGCCAAAGCGTACAGCGCCAATAGCACCGCGCGTGGCAACTCCCGCGGAGTACTCTATGCCCACTCGGCCTTCGGGGAGTGCATCGGTAGTAATCGTCAACAACTCGCCTGTTACTTCAAACGAGCATCGCGTTGTGACGTTGGTTCCCGTTGTGTCGGATGCAGAAAACTGCACTGCGAAGGTCCCTGCTTCAAGCGCCCTTACCGTAAACGCCCCAGCAGAGGTAAACGAAAATCCGCTGGGCAAAGTGCCCTGCGAAAGAGACAACTGGTAAGGCGGCATCCCGCCCGACAATCCAAAATTGCCATTGGCAGTGACCCCAAGTTGGAATCGCGTCACAGCCGGGCATGCCAGTGTCAACGTCGAATTTCCTGCGTCCACGTCGATACTGCGAGAAGCAGTCGCACCGGCGGCATCCGCCACCTGCACCACCACCTGGTAGCGGCCCACGCGCGTCGCCCTGCCAGCAAACCTTCCCTCGCTGCTCACCGTGATGCCCGCTGCGGGGCTCGAATTCAGAACGGTCCAGCGATAGGGCGCTGAGCCGCCTGCTGCATCGAGCGCACCTTCATATGGCTCGCCTGCCCGAGTCGAGATCGGGCCGGTGGTCAAAATCCGCAGTGCGCCACTTTGAACACCGATGCTGCACTGAGCTTGGGTCCGCGCCTGCCGGGCATCGCTCACACCAAAGGTGAAGATGAACACACCACCTTGCGTCGGCTGCCCGCTGATCGTGCCTGTGGCACTATCCAGGCTCAATCCGTTCGGCAACTGCCCGGCTGCGATTGAAAATGCATACGGCTGTGATCCGCCCAAAACGTTCGCTGGTGAGCTGTAGGGCACGCCCAGCTCCGCCTGCGAATTCGGGCAACCCAGGCGGAAATTCCCTTGGAATACAGCCAAAGAATACCCACCGGTGACGCGGCTACCTGCCGTATCCGTCACTTCAACTTCAAACCGATATGTGCCGGCTGTCGTTGGTACGCCTTGCAAAGTACCATTTGAGTTCAAGCTGACGCCGGGCGCAGCCGTGCCACCGCTAATTCCAAATCGGTAAGGTGGCGCCCCGCCCGCAGCGTCGATCGTCTGCGAGAAGTTCACACCCACAGTTGCTTCATTGAGGAAGCTGGTTGTGAGGCGCAGCGGATCTGCCAAAGTTACTACCAGGGTGTAGTCACTGAAGGCGTTCTGTCCAAACGAGTCCTGCACACGCAGCCGGAAGCTCGACGCACCAGCCTGCGTGGGCTGCCCGGTAATCGACAACCCCGAAGAGTTTTGCATCAGTTGTAGCCCAGCAGGCAAAGAACCGCTGAAGATGCTGGCCACAAGCGGTGGAACCCCACCACTTACAAGAATGGGTGCCGTATAGCTTCCACCTAGGACTCCAACCGGAAGCGCCGTCGTCAGAATATTCAACGCGGGTGGGTTTTTCACCGTAACCTGCGCCAGGCCCGGCAACGCCGCCACCATCAATCCAACAATCAGTAAAGAATTTCGCATTAGCGTGGTGCTCCCGCCGAGGGCGTCCCCGGATTCACTCCAACAGTGGCTCGTCCCGGCCCGCTATCCCTCGTCACCGCGTAAACCGTTCCCGCTGCCACAGCCGCGCCGACCGCAATCAGCCCGATCGTCAAACCAGAAAGTGCCGCTCCGACCGCCACCATGTTCGTCTGCGCAATAGACGCCTGTCCAAAGGACTGCTGATAATTCGCTCGCACCTGCATGTTAAACCTGCCACTTTGTCCATTCGGCTTCAATCCCCGCGCCGCCGCCCGCCCATTAGCATCTGTCATCGAAGTCAGCATTCGAGATCCATTGCTGCTCACCAGGCCAGGGCCTGAATCCGGCAACAGAAACACAACGCTTGCCCCCGCGACCGGCTTGTTGTTCTCGTCTCTCACTTCCACAATCATTTCCCGAGCCGTCCGGCTCTTGATGTTATTAATCGCTCCATCTCCGCTGATCACGACAATATTCAACTTCATGGCCCCCTGCGGCGCAGCCGGCTCCTGCAGTGGACCAGAATCGACATCTTTTGCCGCTATAGGTTGTGGATGACTCACAAGCACTTCTTGCCTAACGGGAACCAAAACGGGCATTTCAAACCGTCCAGCCCCAGCTACCCGCAGCTTCACCCAGGTGCCTTGCTCGGGAATTCCGGTCAATTCAGCCGACGCCAACGGTCCCGGAATCAGGAGCAACGCGAGACATCCAGCCAGTACTTGCTGCAGAGATAACGTTTGCATATCGTTCTATAAGAATATACTGAAGATAACTTTTAAGGCCACCTCAATGCACCTAAGATCCTTTGCCCTTTCAATCTTTTGCGCCACATTTGCTTTTTCCCAGGAAGACAGTGGTCCCCGCCTTACCGCGCGTGAAATCTTCTATGGCGCAAAACCCGCCGCACCGGCTGCCCCTGCCAAGGCTCCGTCGGCCCCCAAGGCCCCCGCCATCAAGAAACCGACTGAGTCCATGAGCCGCCCCCAACAACAATCCCCCGAGCTTCCGATCCAGGTCGCCGCTCAAACCACGACTCAAAGCGGCGGCCTCGCCATGCGCTGGACGATCACCCAGCTCATGCCCGATGGCGACAAAAAGGAAGTCCCCACCACCAAAGCCTTCAAAAGTGGTGACCGCATCAACGTCCGCGTCGAAGTCAACGAGTTCGGTTATCTGTATATCCTCGCCCGCGGATCTTCCGGCAAGTGGAGCCCACTCTTCCCTTCTCCAGCGATTTCCGGCGGTGACAACCGCGTCGGCCCCAACCAGCCTTACACCATCCCTCACAATTACGTTTTCAAGTTCGACGACCAACCCGGCGAAGAGCGCATCTTCATCGTCTTCTCCCGCAAGCCCGAGCCCGATTTCGACAGCTTGATCTACAAAGTCGCCCCGGATCGCACGCAAAAACCTGAGTCGCCCGCCGCGCGCCCCTCCAACCCCAACATCATGCTCGCCCAGGCCACCATGATTGGCGACCCCTTCGTCGACAAAGTCCGCACCATGTATGCGCGCGATCTGATCGTTGAAAAGGTCGAGGGCGAAGTGAAAACTTCGAGCATCGGGCCGCGCTTCGAACACGCTGCCTATGTCGCGAGCAAGCGCAGCGATGATCCTCGCGTCACCGCTGAAGTCACCTTGATCCATAAATAAATGAAGCTCTTTGCCACACTCCTCATTGCCGCACTGAGCTTCGCCGCCCAGCAGAACAAACAGGCGCGCGACCTCAAGGTCGAAGCGGATCCCTTCCCCGAAGGCGAGTCGCAGCTTCTCACCAAGAAGGTGGAGATTCCCCGCAGCTACGCTATCGTCATGGGCGTTGGCGCCTATCAAAACCTGCCCAAGGATCTCCACCTCGCCTATTCCGAGCGAGATGCAGACTCGCTCTACTCGATCCTCATCAGCCTGGAAGGTGGCAACTTCCGCGCTGAAAACGTCAAGAAGCTCCTTGGGCCCAAAGCCACTCTCGCCAACCTCAAGAAGGAACTGGAAGTATGGCTCCCCAGCGTCGCCAACGAAAACGACCGCGTCTTCATTTACTTCGCCGGTCACGGCTTTGTCCACCAGGGCAAGGGTTATCTCGCCCCCTACGACTTCAACCTCAACAACATTGCCGGCTCGGGCTACCCCATGGAGGCGCTGGCCCAAACCATCGGCAAGAAGGTGAAGGCCAAGTGGAAGGTCCTGATGACCGACTCTTGCCACTCCGGCTTCGTCACCAGCGAAACCCGCGCCGACAATCTCAATAACCTCTGGCAGAACCTCGACAAGAGCATGTTCTCCCTCACCGCCTCCCGCGACGAAGAACGCAGCTTTGAATCTCCCGACTTCGGTGGCGGCCACGGCGTGTTCACCTACTATGTCGTCAAGGGTATGGAAGGCGAAGCCGACGACGACCGCGACGGCCAGGTCACTGCCGTTGAGATGACCGAGTACGTCCGCAAGAACGTCCGCGAAGCCACCAAAGGCAAGCAGACACCTCGTTCCGATCGCGGTGCTTTCGATCCCGAAATGCTGATCGCCTATGTTCCCAGCTACGCCACGGCCGCCGCACCTCCTGCACCCAAGTTCGGCACGCTCATCTTTGAGACCAACCGCGAAGATGTCGAAGTCTTCCTCGATGGCAAGAGCGCTGGGGTCGCAAGCAAGGGCAACCCATTACGTATCCCAGGCCTCCGTCCCGGCGCGCATCAGGTTCAGGGCGTCAAGATGGGTTACGAGCCCGACGGCCCTCGCGAAGAAATGGTCTACCCCGGCCAGGAATCCACCGTTAAGATCCAGATCCTGATCCCCCGCAAACGCCCCAAGGCCGCCGTCGACCAGTTCGAAAAAGGCCTCGACTTTTACAACAAGGGCTTCGAGCAGAACTACAAGAAAGCCGTCGAGCATTTCGCCGAGGCTCTCGCGACAGACCCTACCTACAGCCAGTCCGCTCTCTATCTTGGGCGCGCCTACAACGCTTTGTTCGATCAAACGAAAGCCCGCCAGTTGTTCGAAACCGCCATTAAGATCGACCCGGATTACTCTGAAGCGCGGTCAAGCTTCGGCGGCATGCTACTCGATATCGGCGATGTCGACGGCAGCATTCGTCAGTTCGATGTCGTCCTGAAGCGCAACCCCAAAGATCTCCAAACTCTCTATCTGCGCGCTCAGGCTTACCGCATCAAAGAACGCTACGACGACGCCATCGAGAGCGCTCGTGCCGCCATCGCTATTTCGCCCAACATCGCCGAGCCTCACTTCTGGCTCGCCGAGAGTCTCCGCATGAAGGGCGACTACAAGGAGTCGCGCAAGGAGTACGTCGACTACCTCAAGTACAGCAACTTCGATTCCGGCATGGCTGGCAACTTGAACTACTACGTCGTTGGCTTTCTCGTTGGCCACGGCAAACGCCGCCGCGCCGCGCAAAAAGACATTTGGCAGGACCTTCGCTCCATGGCTTATTTCGGCCTCTGCGACTGCGCCTTTCGCGACAAGAAACTCACCGACGCCACGCTGTTCTGCCAAAAGAGCCTGCAGTACGATCCCGATTACCCTTATGCCCACTACTTGAGCGGCCTCGTCTACGCCACGCAGGCTCAATCAACCGGTAGCCTTGAAACCCTTGCGGTCGCCCGCAAACATTTCCAACGCATGCTCACCCTCAACCCCGACATGGATGAAGCCAAGTCCGTCAAGACGATGCTTGGCTCCTTCGATCAAGCCCTCTCCGCCTCCCGTTAAGCCATCCCGAAAAACTGCTTCAGCCCCATCGGGCGAATCTCTGGATGCATCGCATTGTCGATCCTGTCGGCCTGCGCCACGCCACTCACCATCGCCCACAGATACTGAGCCCCTAGATAAGCCCACGGGTTCGTCGCGCCCTGCTGCTTGGCGGCGATGCGCGCCTTCAAATCACGGACACTGCCTGCTTCGCGTCGCTCAAAACCAAATAGGCCCGCCACTTCATTGCTGCTCAGTACATCTCCCGCCACACTCAAAGTGCGATTCTCCATCCTCGGGTCCAGCACCGCAGCCGCAACATACTTCGCCACGTCATCGGTCGCCGTAAACTCCATCTTCTGCTCCCCATCCCCCCAAATCGTCACCTGCTTCTTTTCCAGGTCTACAAACCCAAGAAACGGTGCCGCCACCACTTCATAGAAGGCTCCGTTGATCACCGGCATATGAGCGACTTTCGAATCCTGCACAACCGGCAAAAACTTCTTCCGCATATCCAAGTTGTAGTTGTCCCCCATCGCCACCTTGCGAAAATCCACGCTGAAGTCCGACGGCAAGAACCGTTTCACGCCTTGTCTTTCCGCAGCGCGCAACAAGTTCTTTTGCCCGTCCACGATCAACTTGGAGATGTTGTTCACCGCGCTCAAGACTCGCTTCTCCGCCCCCGACCCCGCCGTCCTCGCCGAACTTGCCGCACAACACTGCGGCATCACGCTGATTCCACTTTGGCTCACCGCGCATACAAAACTGGCCCCCGTCCTTCCCGGATGGCAATCGAGCCCAGTCGAACTCATGGCGCTTTACCCCGCGCAAAGCGAACGCCTCCCCAAAACCCGCGCCTTCCTCGATTACCTCAAAACCGCCGTCGAAACCCAAATCTCCCGCATGTGATAACAATGAGTACTAAATGAAGTTCATCGCCCTCGCGCTCGTCCTGCTCTTCATCCCACTTGAGGCCCAAGTCCCTGCTCGCCGAGACTTCTGGTCGTTCCGCTCCCCAGTCAAAGGCACCGCCAAATCGATCGACGAACTCATTGATGCCAAGCTCGCCGACAAAGGCCTCACAGCCAATCCCAAGGCCGACCATCGCACCCTGATCCGCAGGCTTCACTTCGATCTCACTGGCCTCCCACCCAAACCGGAAGACTACAATCTCACCTACGAGCAAACCATCGACAAGCTGCTCGCCTCGCCTCACTACGCCGAGCGGTGGGCTCGCCACTGGCTCGACGTCGTCCGCTTCGGCGAGACCGACGGCGGCGAACACAACTACGAGCGCTTCCACGCCTGGCCATATCGCGATTACGTCATCGACGCCTTCTTAAAGGACAAGCCCTACACCGACTTCATCCGCGAACAGATCGCGGGCGACCTCCTGCCCAAACCCAACTTGGCCGCCACCGGCTTCCTCGTCGCCGGCCCCTGGGATCAAGTCTCCGCCGAGCTCAACAAAGACAAAATCTTCGCCGCCACCGCTCGCGTCGACGAGCTCGACGACATGGCCACCACAACCTTCCACACCTTCCAGGCGCTCACCGTCAACTGCGCCCGCTGCCACGATCACAAGTTCGACCCCATCCCCAGCAAAGACTTCTACCGCCTCACTGCCGTTTACTCTGGCGTCACCTTCGGCACTCGCGTTGTCGCCAGCGACGAAGACAAAAAGGCTTACGATCAAGCCACCCAACCCATTCGACAAAAGCTGAAGGAAGTCAACAGCCGGATCGCAGCCATCGAAGACCCCGTTCGCGCAAAGCTCCTCTTAACTCGCTATCAAGCCTTCGACAAGTCCCGCCAGGATCAGTCTCGCCGCATCCCGCTCAACCCTGTCTGGAACTACAACCATTTCGCTGCCACGAACGCAAAGCACCTCCGCTTCGTCATCACGAGCCACTACAGTGATCGCGCCCGGCTCGAACAAGTTACCGTCGAGCCCGCCAAGCTCACCATCTCCAACTGGCAAGCCCAAACCAAAGCCACCGCAGACGCTCCCGTCTACATCAACATTCCGAATCCGGATGCAAAACGAATCGAGCGTCTTTTGTTTTGGACCGACCAGAAGACCGCCGGAACCAGCGGCATGCCCAAGGTCTATCGTCTCGAGGCTTCCATCGACGGCTTCAATTGGAACACGCTCTGCTCCTCGCTCGATCACATCCGAGACCTCGAGATCGACATGCCTCGTGTCGCTGCAAATGAACTCCCCGATCGCAAAGCCCTCCTCGATCAACGCGCCCAGCTTGAATCACAACTCGCCGCCATCCCGGAACCACGCAAGCTCTACGCCGCCAAGCCCAAGGCCATGGACAAAGCCTTCCTGCTCGAACGCGGCTCTGTCGCTAAACCCGTCGAAGAAGTCACACCGGGCGCTCTCACAGCCGTCCGCCAGCTAGACGCCAACCTCGGCCTGCCGCCCAACGCATCAGATTCCGACCGCCGCCTGGCCCTGGCCAATTGGGTTGCGAGCGACAAGAACCCACTCACCGCCCGCGTCCTCGTCAATCGCATCTGGTACAGCCACTTCGGCAACGGCATCGTCAATACGCCGAGCGACTTTGGCCTCAACGGCGATCGCCCCTCTCACCCTGAGTTACTCGATTGGCTCGCTGTCTCTTTCATGGAAAACGGCTGGAGTATCAAATGGCTCCACCGCCAGATCCTCCTCTCAAAGACCTACCAGCGCTCCACCGCCAACAACGAAGCCAACTTCGCCAAAGACGCCGACAACCGTCTCCTCTGGCGCATGCCCCTCAAACGCATGGACGCCGAGATGCTCCGCGACTCGATCCTCCTCGCCAGCGGCCAGCTCAAGCTCTCCCCCATCGGCGGCCCCAGCTTCGCCCTGCAAAAGAAGAAAGAGCGCGGCGCATTCATCTACGAAGCACTCGACAATGATGGCCCCGAAGTCTGGCGTCGCGCCATTTATCGCTTCGTCGTCCGCGGCGGCGAGCGCATCATGATGGACAGCTTCGACTGTCCCGACCCCTCGGTCGCCACACCACAGCGCAGCATCTCCAACACCCCGGTCCAGGCGCTCACCCTCCTCAACAACGCCTTCGTCCTCCGCCAGTCGAACCTGCTCGCCGAGCGCCTCCAGCAAGAAGCGGGGCAATCTCCCGTAAGCCAAATCAAGAAGGCTTACCAGCTCCTCTACGGTCGCAAGCCGACCGAACGCGAACTCTCTCTGGGCCAGCAATTCATGGCCAAACAATCGTTGTCCCTTTACACCCGAGCCCTCTTCAACACCAACGAGTTCCTCTATGTCCCATAACAACCCAACCCGCCGCCACGCCCTTTGGGAAATGGGCGGAGGCCTCGCCGGCATCGCCCTCGCGCAACTCCTCAACGCCGCTCCCGCCAGGCTCCGCAAGCCCGGCACGGACTTCGCCCCCAAGGCGAAGAACATCATCATGATCTTTCTCCCGGGCGGCTTCAGCTCGATCGACTCCTTCGATTTCAAGCCTGAGCTCGTCAAACATCACGGCAAAGAGACTCAAGGCGCCAACGCCATCACCCCCTTCTTCGGCCAGCGCGGCACCATCATGAAATCGCCTTGGACCTTCAAGCCCAAAGGCAAATCCGGCAAGTACGTCTCAGACCTCCTTCCGCAAATGGGCGAGCTCGTCGACGACATGACCTTCATCCACTCGATGGTCTCCCGCAGCAACGCCCACGGCCCAGCCCTCTTTCAGATGTCGACGGGTTTCATCTTGCAGGGCTTCCCCTCGATCGGCTCCTGGGTCAGTTACGCCCTCGGCAGTGAGAACGCGAACCTCCCTTCGTTCGTCGTGCTCCCCGATCGCCGCGGCCTTCCGCCCTGCGGCGTCGCCAACTGGGGCAATGGCTTCCTCCCCGCTTCCCACCAGGGCGTCATCTTCGGCGACCAGCGCAACCCCATCGCCGACCTCCGCCCTGTCAACCACATCGCAGCCCCGGCCCAGGCCGCCAGCTACGATCTCCTCTCGCAACTCAACGAAGAACACCTCAAGGACAATCCCGGCGAAGACGCCCTTGTCTCTCGCATCAAGGCCTACGAGCTCGCCGCCCGCATGCAACTCAGCGCTCCCGGCGTCACCGACATCTCTGGCGAATCCGAAGCCACTCGCGAAGCCTACGGTCTCAACAACCCCATCACTCGCGATTACGGCTACAACTGCCTCCTCTCCCGCCGTCTCATCGAGAAAGGCGTCCGCTGCATCCAGCTCTACAACGGCGGCCACTTCGGCGAGCCCCGCGTCAATTGGGACGCTCATGAAGATCTCGTCGCGAATCACAACAACAACGCCGCCATCCTCGACAAGCCAACGGCCGCTCTCCTCCGCGACCTCAAACAGCGCGGCATGCTCGATGAAACTCTGGTCGTCTTCACCACAGAGTTCGGCCGTCTCCCCATCAGCCAAGGCCTCGGCGAAGGCGGTCGCGACCACAACCCCGAAGGCTTCACTTCCTTCCTGGCCGGCCCCGGCCTCAAGCCCGGCTTCAGCTTTGGCGCAACAGATGAAATGGGCTACAAAGCGGTCGAAAACCCCGTCACCATTTATGACTTCCACGCCACCATCCTCCATTTGATGGGCCTCGATCACAAGAGCCTCTCCTGGTATCACAACGGCCTGCAGCGGCGTCTCACTGACGTCCACGGGAATGTGGTCAAACAAATTCTGTCTTGACGAAATGACCAACTTGCTCAACCGTAGATCCTTTCTCGCCACCAGCCTCCTCCAGGCCAGTCGCCCCAACCCAACATCATTCTCGTGCTGATGGACGACATGGGCTAAGGTGCCCTCAGTTGCCAGGGGAATCAACACGTTCAAACTCCTCATCTGGATCGCCTCGCCTCCCAGGGCATGCGCTTCACCAGCGCTTACGTTACGCCGCAATGCACGCCCACAAGGTCCATTCTAATGACGGGCCAATACACCGCCCGCAACCGGATGTTCCACGTCATCCCTCCCTACGAATACCCTTATGCACGCATGAGCGAAGTCCCTCATTTGCACAATCTCTCGCGCGACACCTTTATCCTGCCCAAGGGCCTCAAGCAGGCAGGCTACACCACGGCTGCGATCGGCAAATGGCATCTCACAACCAACGCGGACGGCAACTATAACGGCCTCAACGCCGCCTCGAGCAAGCACTACGGCTTCGATGTTGTCTCAACTCCCCTGCAGAACCCCAAGGAGATTTCCAGCGGCGACAAAGCCGTCAATCGCTTCACGAGCGAAGCCATCCGCTTCATCCAGCAGAACAAGTCCAACCCCTTCTTCCTCTACCTTCCTCATCACTCCATTCACAACATCGTCGCCGCACCGGACGATCTCGTCGCCAGGTATCGAGCCAAAGGCTACCCCGCGACCGACCGCAACAATGCCACCTACCTCGCCGCTCTCGAACACATGGACACCGCCTTCGGCCGCCTCATCCAATCCCTCGATGACACAGGCCTCGCATCGAACACCATCGTCATGTTTCTAACCGACAACGGCGGCATCCATCGTCACCTCAAGCCACCCGCCCAATCCGCCAGTCATCTCGAAATTTGCGAAACCCTCTTTGACGACGCCCCTTTCCGCGAAGGCAAGGGCTTCAACTATGAAGGCGGCATCCGCGTCCCCTTCATCGTCCGCTGGCCCGGCCACGTTCGGCCCAATACGATTTGCGACACTCCCGTTCATGCCGTCGACCTCCTTCCCACCCTTCTCAGTGCCGCTGGCGCCAAGCCGCAAGACACCATCTATGGCGTCAACATCACTCCTTTGCTCGTTGGCAAACGCATCCCGTCACGTCCGCTCTACTGGTACATGCCCTTCTACGAGCTCAACTGGGCCGCCACTCCCTCCGCCATCATCCGAGACGGCAACTACAAGCTCATTGAAGCCTTCGGCGACCACTTCGACTCCTCGAAGAACTACACCTACATCACCGAGCCTCACCTCGAACTCTTTGACCTTTCGAAAGACCCTGGCGAAACCACCAACCTCGCCTCCAAAGATCCCGCGCGCACTCGCCGCATGCGCGCCCAGCTTCACTCTTGGCTGCAGTCCCTCGACGCACCCATCCCAACGCGCAACCCGAACTTCAACCCTACACGAGCATTCGAAACAAGACGCATCCCCCAATGACACGCAGACACACCCTCGCTATGGCCTCACTTCTCGCCTCCTGCCAAAAGCCGGACGCAGCAAACACATACATGAAACTCGTCCTCGCCCTCGGCGTCCACGAGCCTTCCTACGTCGACGCCTACTACGGCCCGCCCCAACTCAAGCAGCAGGCGGAGAACGAGAATCTCACTCTTGATCAAATCCGCGATCGCGCTCACTCCTTCCTCTCATCGCTTGACGAACCGAACGTGCTCCGCCGCCAGTTCCTCGTCATCCAGACCAAATCCCTCGTCAAGCGCACCGAGATGCTCTCCGGCAGAAAGTTCACCTTCGACGAAGAGTCGCAGCATCTCTACGACACCGTCGCTCCCGTCATCCCGGAGGCCACTTTCGAAAAGGCGATCCAGCAGCTGGATTCCCTACTCCCCAGCAAAGGCCCCATCGCCGAGCGTCACGCCCTATACCGCAACTCCTTCAACATCCCCGCAGACCGCGTCGACGCCTGCTTCCGTGCTGCCGTCGACGAATCGAGATCCATCACACAGAAACACATCGCACTCCCGGCCGAAGAATCCTTCGAGATCGAGTACGTCAAGGGCAAAGTCTGGTCAGCGTATAACTGGTACCGCAGCCGCTACAAGAGCTTGATCCAGGTCAACCTCGACCTGCCCGTCGAGATCGGCCGCATCGTCACTCTCGCCGCTCATGAAGGCTACCCCGGCCACCATGTCTACAACACCCTGCTCGAACAACACCTCGTCAACGGCAAGGGTTGGCGCGAGTTCTCGATCTACCCGCTCTTCAGCCCCCAAAGCTGCATTGCAGAAGGCACCGCCGAATACGGCGTTGGCCTCACCTTTCCAGCAGTGAGCTCCCTCGCCTTCCACGAACAGATCCTCTTCCCCAAAGCCGGCCTCGACCCCAAACAGGCTGCCCACTACCTCAAGGTTCTCAGCGCACTCGCAAGCCTCAGTCACGCCGTGAACCAGGCCGCCCGTCAGTATCTCGATGACAAGATCAACCGCGCCGCCTGCCAGCAATATCTCGAACGATACTCGCTCATGACTGCCCCCAAAGCCGAACAACGCATTCGCTTCATCGAAGCCAATCGCGCCTACGTCATCACCTACAACCACGGCCAGGATCTCATTCGCACCTACCTCGCCAAACAACCCGACCAGTGGAAAGCCTTCGAGGCACTTCTGTCCTCTCCGCGCCTCCCCTCCACTCTGAAGTCATAATGAAAGTGTGCCTGACCTGATCGGCCTCGAACTCTCCGACCTCGAGACCGCTTTCTCCACCTTCCACGCCCGTCGCATCTTCAAGTCCGTCTACGCGGACCGCAATACTGAATTGCCCCCAGGCTACACTCTCGGCGCACTCAAGGAAGCCAGCAAGTACACGAGCTCCGACGGCACCGTGCGCTACCTGCTTGAACTCGCCGACGGCAAAACTGTCGAGACCGTCTTCATGACCGAAGGCAGTCGCGACACCATCTGCATCTCTTCTCAAGTTGGTTGCCCCGTCGATTGCAAGTTCTGTCTCACCGCACTCATGGGCCTCGATCGCAACCTCACCGCTGGCGAAATCGTCGCGCAGGTCTGGCATGTCATGCGCAATCATAATCTCGCCCCCAAGTCCCGCACGATGAACATCGTCATGATGGGCCAGGGCGAGCCGCTCATGAACCTCGACAACGTCCTCAAGGCCACGCGCATCCTCATCGATCAACGCGGCATCGGCATGGGCGAACGCCGCATCTGTCTTTCCACCTCAGGCCTCATCCCCAAAATCGAAGAACTCGCCCAGCATTCCATCCGCCCCCGCCTCGCCATCAGCCTCAACGCCTCAAGCGAAACGCAGCGCCGCGAGATCATGCCTATCACAAGAAAGTGGCACCTCGCCGACTTGATCGAAGCCTGTCGCAAATTCCCGCTCAAACCCAAAGAACATATCTTCTTTGAGTACGTCCTCCTCGGCGGCGTCAACGATTTCATCGAAGACGCCGAGCGTGTGCTCGACCTCCTCGATGGCCTCACCTGCAAGGTCAATCTGATCCCGCTCAATCCTGGCCCCGGCATCCCCTACACAACGCCATCCGATGAGCGCGTCAAGCGCTTCCAGCGCATCATCATGCGCAAGATCCTCTGCTACGTGCGCAAGCCGCGGGGCCGCGACATCTACGCGGCCTGTGGCCAGCTCAAGCTGGTGCAGCTCACTGGGCAGACAGCTCTTTCACCAACTGCGCAAGTGCCTTCCGGTTCACTTCGTCCGGCGCTTGCGCCGGCGCCTTCTTCGCATAGTCCAGCGCCGCAGCCTTATCCCCAGTTGCAGCCAGGCCACGGGCCATCCCCACATTCACCGGCCAGGCATTTCCATTCCGCTGCTGATTGATTCGAAACACCTCAAGAGCCTCCGCTGCCTTTCCGGACGCGAGCAACATCCGGCCCGCCATATGAATCTCCTGCGTCGAGGTCGTCGGCAAAGCCGCGGCCGCCTTCAACATCGCTGCTGCCTCACCCTCTCGCTTGAGCGCCGACAACACTTGCGACTTCGCAGACAAAGTCGCAAAATTCTTCACTCCAATCCCAGGTGTCGAAATCGCGGCATCCGCCCAGATCAAGGCCTGCTCAAGGTGCGTCTTCTGCTGCAAACCAAAGTCCACTGCCGCAAGGTAACCCTGCAGGTTGAATCCCGCCTCCCGCTGCAGATCTTTCTTCAGTGCACTGACGAGGATCTCATTGGCGTTCGGCACGCTCACCGTCCAACCCACCGCCAGGTCTTCCCACTGCATCTCCACCTTCGTCCAATCATACTTGCGCGAAACGAACTCATACGTCAGCCACTCACGATACTCATGCTTGGCCGACTTCACAGTCACCCGTAAGGCATCATCCTTGGAATCATAAAAGTAGCTCCCCCACGAATCCGCATTCTTCGAAAACACAGTCACCCATTCTTCTGGCCCCGCAATCATATGCAGCCCATATCGTCCCGCTGCCAATGCCTTCCCTTCCACCAGCACATCGTGCGACACCTCAAAAACGGTGTTCTCATTCGCCCCTGCCCGCCAAGGCGCTGGGTTGCCGTTGCCATAGTCCAGCTGAGTCAACCCATAGGGCACCAACCCTCCCCAAATCTTGCCGCGGCGATTCTTCACAGACGGGCTTGAATATTCAATTTTCACCTTCACCGGCCCGATCCCTTGCACAACCGTGGCCTGCTGGTTCCCCCCGCTGGGTGGCAGTGTCAATCCGGGATTCTGTGCAAACGCGCTAACCGCAATCAATCCGAGCCAATGAACTTTCATCCTTTCAGTCAACTACGACCTGTCCGCGAAAAAAAGCAATTTGGGACGACCCGGTCGCTATCCTAAAGGTATGCAGCGCTTTGCCTGGGCCTTTGTCGGGTACCTGATTTTCGTCATCCTCTTCGGCGCGTGGGTTCGCATCTCTGGCTCCGGTGCGGGTTGTGGCAATCACTGGCCCACCTGCCAGGGCGTCGTGATCCCGCCCGATCCCAGTCTCAAAACCATCATCGAATTCACCCATCGCCTCACTAGCGGCCTCTCCGGCATCTTCGGCCTCGCCATCCTCGTTTACACCTGGCGCAAAAAATCTCCCGCCCTCTCCTGGGCCGCCGGCATGTTCTTCTTCCTCCTCGTTGAAGGCTTCATCGGCGCAGTCCTCGTCAAAAAAGAACTCGTCGAAAATGATGCCTCCCTCAGCCGCGCCATCGTAATCTCCCTCCACCTCGTCAACACAATGCTGCTCATGCTTTGTGCCGTTGCGGTACCGCTCCGCCTCAACCGGGTCACTCCCCGCTTCAACAACATCTGGATCTACGCCGCCATGGCCGCACTAGTCCTCACCAACGCGAGCGGCGCTGTCACGGCTCTTGGCGACACGCTCTTCCCCACCACGCCTGCCTCAGGCCCGGAACTTCTTGCAAAGATCCGCGCAGACCTCTCCCCAACCCACCACTTCCTGGTTCGCCTCCGCTTCCTTCACCCTGTGATCGCTGCTGTTTCCGCCACCGCACTCCTCGCGATCCTCACCACAATCCAGCGCCGCACGGGCAACACATGGGCGTTAGCCGGCCTTGGTCTGGTCACATTGCAAGTCTTACTCGGCCTCGCGAACATTTGGCTCAGCGCACCAGCGCCCTTCCAGCTCGCACACCTGCTAACCGCTCAGCTCGTCTGGATTACCGTTTCCGCCCTTTGGCTGGAGGCGCCGTCTCGATCAGATTCTTAACGCTCATCGCCCCTGCTACACCATTGGCCAGGATGTTCGCGCGATCCGCGTCCGCCTTGTTGTCCACAACCCCCACCAGAATCACATCTCCATTCTGCACAATGATGTGAATCGGAAACGAGCCCAGCGGTTCTTGAGTCCCGGCTGGCATATTCCAGTTCTCAAACGGTCCTCCAAAGAAAGTTCCCCCACGCCGCCTCATGTAGAGTCCTCCTCCCGGCGCATACCGCGACAACGCGGGATCTCGATAGATCGCCCGAAATACACCCCACCGAATCCGATCATCGTTCGGAGATAGCGGCAACACTTCGATCTCGTTCTCCACCTTCGACACTCGCTCGAGATCCTTGATCACCCTCTCGGCGTCGTCCTTCAACGTCGGCCGCATCGCATACCCGCCCAGCTTCACAGCTGTCCCCGACAACTGAAACGTCAGCAAATCAAAGCAGCCGTAATACGGCAGCGTGATGAGCTCCTTGCGAATCTTCTCCTGCAACTCGGCTTCAGTCTTCTGTCCAATTAACGGTGCCGCCACAGCGGCCAGCAATGCCATTCGACGTGTCATAGACGCAATCCTCGCATTCATTGTTTTATGGGCCAGGCAATTCCTGTCACTGGCCCATCGCGAAGCAGCCAAACAAATGCCGCAGTTCAATCTCTACTTCTGAGGGAATCGCGTCGTGTGACGCGCAGTCAGCTTCCAATCCGACCCTTCCTTAACCCAAACCATCAAAACACTCAGCGGAATCGTTTGCGCCACACCCTTGTTGGCATTCTTGACTGTCATCTTCGTGTTGACTACACCCACCTTGCCAAAGAAACGCATCTTCGTTTCTTCCATATCCATGGCCGTGTAAGCGATATCCGGGGCTGTCATCGCTGCGATCATCTGTGCGCGGTCTTCCATCAAGGCATTCGAGTGCGAATACGTCACAGTCGGTGACGTGTATTTCTCAAGCGTCGCCTTGTCCTTCTTGATCACCGCCGTCCGCCACTTATCGATCGTGGCCTTCAGCTCATCTTCTTGAGACGCCGCGAACATGTGGCATCCCGCCACAAGCGCCAGCAGTATTAATCTGGTTTTCATGCCGTCAATCCTATCGCAGCCTCTCACCCGATGGACAAGACGTTCCCTGCTCGCCTCCTTCACGGCATCGGTGGCATTGGCCCAACGCCCGAACCGATCCCCATACCTTTGGGAATCAATGCCCTCCACCCTACCCGAACTCATCGAGCGCTACCGCGCCGACCTTCGCGCCATCGACAGTTTCTTCTCACTCACCTACTCTTCAGCTCGCATCGAAACACTTCGCGAATTCCACCAAACCTGGCTCAAGAACATCGAGTCCCTCCCCTTCGACTCCTATGATGTCGAAACTCGTATCGATTGGCTCATGTTGCGCAACATCAATCAACGCGCCCTCGCTCTACTCGATCTCGATCAAACCCGCTGGCACGAGATGCAACCTCTGATTGGCTTTGCCACCAGCCTCTGGCGTCTCGAAGAGATCCGCCAGCGCGTCGACCCAATCGCGGGCCGCGATGCGGCCGCAACTCTCGTCAACGTCTCCAAGCAGATCAAAGAGCTCGACACCTGGCTCAAAAAACCCGACACTCCAAAGCAAAATCAAACCGTTGCATTGCGTGCCCATCGCCTCACCCTCGAAATGGAAGCAAGCCTCAAACGATGGTTCGCTTTCTATCAAGGTTACGATCCACTCTTTGAATGGTGGGTCAAAGACCCCTACACGAAGCTCTCCAAATCCCTCACCGATTACGCCGCCACCCTGCGCGAGCGCGGTGCCGGCCTCAAGCGCGACGACCGCGACACCATCATCGGCGACCCCATTGGCCGCGAAGCCCTCATGAGCGACCTCAAGGCCGACATGATTGCCTACACCCCCGAAGAACTGATCGAGATCGCCAACCGCGAGTTCGCCTGGTGCGACAACGAGCTCAAAAAGGCCACCCGCGAAATGGGACTCGGCGAGGACACCAAAGCCGCCATGGAACGCGTCAAAACCCTCCACCGTGATCCCGGCGGCCAACCGAAAATGATCCTGGATCTCGCTGTGGAGGCCATCGATTTCGTCACCAAACGCGACCTCGTCACTGTCCCTCATCTCGCCCGCGACTCCTGGCGCATGCTCATGATGTCCCCAGAGCGCCAACGCATCAACCCCTTCTTCCTCGGCGGCGAAAGCATCATCGTCAGTTTCCCCACCGACACCATGACGCACGAAGAGAAGCTCATGAGCATGCGCGGCAACAACGAACACTTCTCCCGCGCCACTGTCCAACACGAGCTCATCCCCGGTCACAACCTCCAGCGTTACTACAACCAGCGCTATCGCCAATACCGCGCCGCCTTCGAGACCCCCTTCTGGCGCGAAGGCTGGGCCCTCTGGTGGGAGATGCTCCTCTGGGATCTCGGTTTCCCGCGCGGCCCCGAAGACAAAATCGGCATGCTGTTCTGGCGCATGCACCGCTGCGCCCGCATCATCTTCTCACTCAAGTTCCACCTCGGCCAGATGAAAGCGCAAGAGTGCGTCGACTTCCTGGTCGACCGCGTCGGACACGAACGCGAGAATGCCGCCGCCGAAGTCCGCCGCAGTTTCGAAGGAACCTACCCGCCGCTTTATCAAGCCGCCTACATGCTCGGTGGCCTCCAGATCCGCAGCCTTTACAATGACCTTGTCACCAAGGGCAAAATGAAGCCCAAAGACTTCCACGACCACATTCTCAAAGGCAACGCACTCCCCATTGAAATGGTCCGTGCTAGCCTCACTCAAACGAAACTCGACAAAAACTTTGTCGCCAAATGGAGATTCTAATGAACGTCAACTGGCACGGGGTCTTCCCCGCCCTCACCACGCAGTTCCGCAGCGACGAGTCGATCGACTTCGACGCCACGGCTGCTCACCTTGAGAAGATGATCGCCGCCGGCATCCACGGCGTCATCCTCCTCGGCAGCGTCGGTGAGAACACGGCTCTCTCCTACGAAGAAAAACTCAGCGTCCTCAAAGAGCTCAAGCCCGTCGTCAACGGCCGCATCCCGCTGCTCTCGGGCAATGCAGAGAACACCACTCGCACAGCATGCCAGTTCGCTCGCGACTGCGAAAAGATCGGCATCGACGGCATGATGGTCCTCCCCGCCATGATCTATAAGGCCGACCGTCGGGAAGCCATCGCCCACTTCCGCGCCGTTGCCAATTCAAGCAGCCTGCCCATTATGGTCTACAACAATCCCCCCAGCTACTTTGTCGACCTCACGCCCGATTGCTTCGTCGAACTTGCCGACCAGCCCACCCTCGTCTCCATCAAAGAATCTTCCGGCGACCCTCGCCGCATCACTGACCTCGTCAACACGGTCGGCGATCGCTACATCCTCTTCTCTGGCGTCGACGATCTCGTCCTCGAGTCCGCCATGCTCGGTGCCGTTGGTTGGGTCTCCGGCCTCGTCAACGCCTTCCCTGACGAAAACCGCGTCCTCTGGGAACACTGCAAAGCGCGCCGCTGGAACGAAGCCCTCGAGCTCTACCGCTGGTACACGCCCCTCCTCCACCTCGACACGAAAATCAAGCTCGTCCAATACATCAAGATGTGTATGGCCGAAGTCGGCCTCGGCAGCGAAGTCACCCGCGCGCCCCGGCTCAAGGTCGAAGGCGCTGAACGCGAAGAAGTCCTCAAAATCATCCGCCAAGCTCTCGCCACCAGGCCCAAGCTGTGAAGCGCGTCCGCGTCATCGATTCTCACACTGGCGGCGAACCCACCAGAGTCGTCATCGAAGGAGGCCCTGACCTCGGTCAGGGCTCCATCGCAGAGCGTCTCGAAATCTTCCGCACATCCCACGATGGCTTCCGCAGCGCCGTCGTCAAGGAGCCCCGCGGCAGCGATGTCATGGTCGGCGCTTTGCTCGTTCCCCCTTGCGATTCGACCTCTACCGCCGCCGTTATCTTCTTCAACAACGTCGGCTATCTCGGCATGTGCGGCCACGGCGCCATCGGCGTCGTCGCCACCCTCGACTACCTCAACCTCATCAAGCCTGGCCCTCAACGCATCGAAACTCCCGTCGGCGTCATCACTGCCACACTCGCCGAATCCGGCGAAGTCACGATCCACAACGTCCCCAGCTATCGCTACAAAGCAAAGGTCCCCATCGAAGTCGAAGGCCTCGGCCTCATCCAGGGCGACATCGCCTGGGGCGGCAACTGGTTCTTCCTCGTCGATGGCCTCACCACCCAGCTCGACGTCAAACAAGCCTCTCATTGGACTCAGGTCGCAACCAGGATCAAGCAAGCGCTTCTCGACAACAACATTACTGGCGAAAACAACGCCGAGATCGACCACATCGAGATCTTCGCGCCCTCGCCCACAGCCAACAGCCGCAGCTTCGTTCTCTGCCCCGGCAATGCCTACGATCGGTCTCCCTGCGGCACAGGCACCAGCGCCAAGCTCGCCTGCCTCGCCGCCGATGGCAAACTGAAAGAAGGCGACCTCTGGCGCCAGGAGAGCATTGTGGGCAGCCATTTCGACGCAAGCTACAAACAGCAAGGCAATCAAATTGTCCCCGCCATTTCCGGCCGCGCCTGGGTCAACTCTGAGGCCTTCCTCGTGCTCGATCCCCGCGATCCATTCTGCTGGGGGATTCGCGGTTGACCTCTGATGTGCTCATCCTCGGCGGCGGCATCGTCGGCGCTGCCTGCGCCCGCGCTTTCCTCAAACAAGGCCTCAAGGTCACCATCATCGAGCGCGAACTCATCGGCGGCGGAGCAACCGCCGCAGGCATGGGCCACATCGTCGTCATGGACGACAGCGAAGCCCAGTTCGCTCTCACCAAACGCTCCCGCGACCTGTGGGATCAACTCGTCCCTGAGCTTCCCTCAAGCGTCGAGTTCGAGCGCCGAGGCACCCTCTGGGTGGCCGCCGATCAACAGGAATTCAACGCCGTCAGCCCCAAGCTCAGCTACTACAATTCGCGCCACGTCAGCGCCCAGCTTCTCAGCGCACAAACCCTCTACGATGCCGAGCCCCATCTCCGTGAGGGCTTCGCCGGTGGCTTTCTCGTCCCAGACGACAGCGTCATTTATGCCCCTTGCGCCGCCGCATGGCTCGCTCAGGGCGCCAACATCATCCAGGCCGACGTAAAAACTATCGACGACGGCAAAGTCACTCTGGCCATCGGCGAACAACACAAAGCCGCCAATCTCATCATCGCCAGCGGCCATTACGTCACCCAACTCTTTTCGACAATCCCTGTGAAGCCGCGCAAAGGCCATCTCGCCATCACCGATCGCTACCCCGGCCAGGTCCGCCACCAACTCATTGAACTCGGTTACCTAAAGAGTGCCCATGGGGATTCCACAGAAAGTGTCGCCTTCAACGTCCAACCTCGCAAAACCGGCCAACTCCTCATTGGCAGTTCCCGCCAATTCGGAGCCGATCACAGCGCGGTCGAGCCGCACATGATCTCGAAGATGCTCGCCCGCGCCGCACAATATCTCCCCAACATTCTCAACATGAGCATCATCCGCACCTGGACTGGCTTCCGCGCCGCCACTACCGACAAGCTTCCTCTTGTCGGTCGCTACCGTAACGCGGACCGCACCTGGCTCGCCACCGGCCACGAGGGTCTCGGCATCACCACCGCCATGGCCACCGCCGAACTCCTCACTCATTTGATCGCAAAGACAAAGGCACCCATCGACCCCACGCCATATCTCCCGGAGCGTTTCCCCCAATGCCGCACATAGTCATCAACGGCACGCCGCATCAGGCCGACGAGAAGACAACCGTCGCTGCCGCACTGATGAATCTCGGCATCACCTCGCGCACCAGCGTCTCCGGCCAGCCCCGCAATCCTCTCTGCGGCATGGGCATCTGTTTCGAATGTAGAGTCACCATCGACGGCATCGCCTACCAGCGCGGCTGCCAGGTGGAAGTCCGCGAAGGCATGGAGGTCTCTACCGATGCGATATGACGCGATCATCATCGGCGCTGGCCCGGCTGGCCTTGCTGCGGCTCGCGCCGCAAAACATGCCGGCAAACAAACGCTCATCATCGATGACAATCACGGTCCCGGTGGCCAAATCTGGCGTGGCCGAGATGGCATCGAACTCAAAGGCGTCGACCGCCGCTTCAGCACCCAGATCACAGACCTCAACTTCTCCGCCACCCAGATCATCCTCGCCACCGGTGCCCGCGAACTCTTCCTGCCCTTCCCCGGCTGGACTCTGCCTCACGTCCTCGGCGCGGGCGGCCTCCAGGCCATGGCCAAGCAAGGCCTCAACGTCCAAGGTAAGTCTGTAGTCATCGCCGGCTCAGGCCCACTCCTCCTCGCCGTCGCCAGCAACCTCAAAAAAGCCGGTGCTGACATTACCCTCATCGCCGAACAAGCCCCCTGGTCCAGCCTTCTGCATTTCGGCTCGCAACTCCTCCGCTGGCCTTCCAAACTCACGCAGGCTCTGCAACTCTTCAACATCAACTACACCCCGAACCTCTGGCCCATCGAAGCCAAGCCTGGCGAAGTCTTGATGTCGAACGGCAAGACTTACCCCTGCAACTATCTCGCCTGCGCCTTCGGTCTCCTGCCCAACCTGGAGCTCGCCCGCCTCGCCAACTGCAAAATCGAAAACGGCTTCGTCAAAGTCAACCGCCATCAGCAAACCTCGGTGCAAGGCATCTACGCCGTCGGCGAACTCACCGGCATCGGCGGCCTTGAAAAGGCCGAAGCAGAAGGGGAAGCCGCTGGCGCCGGCACTGCCACCCTCGGCAACCATCAGGATTTTGTCAAACTCCTCACCCGCACCTTCAAGCTCCGCGACGAACTCAAGCAACTCGCCCAGCCCGACACCATCCTCTGCCGCTGCGAAGACATCCCATTCTCAAGAACCACCCAGTGCTCCTCCATGCGCGAAGCCAAGCTCCAAACCCGCTGCGGCATGGGCCCCTGCCAGGGCCGCATCTGTGGCCCCATCCTTGAGCAGCTTTACGGCTGGCCTTCAGACTCCGTCCGCCAACCCCTCTATCCAGTGCCTCTCAAATCTCTCATCCAGAGCTAGCTTCGAAATATAATCAGAAGGCTCATGCGTTCGTTGTTGCTTACGGCTCTGGTTTCGAGCCTCCTCGCCCAAGACTGCCGCTTTACTGTCCTATCTCCCGCTCAACCTCCTCTTCGTATCGAAGAAGGCGAGCGCGCCACCGAATCCCAAACCTTCCAAACCACCGTCTTCGGCCTCTCACCCTCGCAAGTCCCTCACTTCCTCGACACCGCCTCCCGCATCCGCCGCATCACTCCAAACGGCCGCATGATCACTCTCGCCGGTAACGGCACACGTGCTACCACCCTCACCGACGGCCCCGCCGATCAGGCTCTCCCAGCCGTCTCGCAAATTCTCTTCTCCCCCGATGGCACCCTCCACTTCGTCGCCCTCGGTCGCATCTTCATCATTGCGAATAACGAAATCAAAACCGTCGCCGGCACTGGTCGGCCCGGCTTCAACGGCGAGTCCGGCCCCGCCACCCAAATCAACCTCGGCGGCATTGTCAATACGGCCTTCGACTCTGCAGGCAGTCTCCTCATCATCGACGGCTTCAATCGACTCCGCAAACTCTCCCCTGACGGCACGCTCCGCACCATCGCCGGCTCCACTCGCCCCGCTGCCACCACTGGCCTCACCGGCGACGAAGGCCCCGCCACAGAAGCCTCCCTCTCCAACCCCCGCCAGGTCATCCCCTTCCCCAACGGCAACATCTGGCTTCGCGATCTCGGTGGCCGCCACATCCGCCTCATCACGCCCGACGGCATCATCGACACCGTCAACTCCAACTTTGACACCGCCATCTCGATCCTCCTGCTCGCCAACGGCACCCCGGCCGCATCCACAACCAACCGCGTCTTCCCCCTCCGCGCCGACGGCAACATCGAACTCGGCGCAGCCCCCTATCCTCCCTTCACCGGCACGCCCCGCGCCGTTGCAATCAACGGCGATCTCTACTTCGAAGGCAACGCGCGCCCCGATCAACGCAATCCTCTCGTCCGCATCTCGAACCGTTTTCAAACCGTTATCGCGGGCGCACCCGTGGCGAACACCGTCGACGGCCAGGCCCCGCCCTTCGGCATCTACTACCCACGCAACAACTCCCTTCTCTACTCAGCCACCCTCGGCAACAAAACCGGGATCCTCGAAACCCGCCCCGGCCAGCAGCCCCGCTTCGTCGTCGGCGGCGGCGACGACATCGGCGACGCCGACGGCAAGACTGCCACCGCCCTCTCCCTGTTCGGCATCCAGACCTTCACCATCGACAACGAAGGCCGCATCATCTTTGCCGATACCAACCGTCGCCGCATTCTGATCGTCGACACAGCCGGTAAAGTCAGCGTCCTCAAAACCGCCGACGGCAATGAAGTCATCTTCGCTCCCCTCGGTGGCTTCTCAACTCTGCAGCGCATCACTACCGATCAAGCCGGCAACATCTACTGGAACTCCGCCGCCGCCACACCTCCCGGCGGCGTCCTTACGGTCAATCTCGCCGTCTTCAACAAGGCCACCTCTACCATTACAGAACTCACCATCCCGGGCCTCGCCGCGCTCAACCGCCTCGAGGACGGCACCGCCATTGCTATCGCGGGCAACGGCGCCAACTTCCGCAGCATCCTCCGCCTTTCCCCCACCGCAGCAACCCCCTTCGGCAACCTCCGCTTACTCCCCATCACTTCCACATCCGGCAACTACTTCAATGCCGCGACCCGCATCTTCCGCGGCCAACCGGGCAACAT
The DNA here is from genome assembly GCA_016870995.1 of Acidobacteriota bacterium. Lineage (GTDB taxonomy): Bacteria > Acidobacteriota > Terriglobia > Bryobacterales > Bryobacteraceae > Bryobacter. Next base: position 21,675 of record VFZU01000031.1, on the reverse strand, counting down.
CGAATACCTCGAAACCGTCCTCACCCCGGACTTCATCACCACCGGCAACAACCAGGTCTTCGTCCACTTCACCGACGGCGGCTTCTATCGACTCGAAAACCCCAACGCCTGCTCCTGGCAACCCCAACCCCGCGTCAACGCCGTCACCAACGCCGCCACCTTCACTTACCCCAACACCTATTCGCCCCGCTCTCTTCTGACACTCTTCGGCTCCGGCCTCGGCCCCGCTGAGGGCCAGAGTTTCATCCTCGATGGCGTCCTTCGCGCAGGCGGTCAGGCCGCCCCTTACCCCGCTATCATTCTCGGCAATTTCTCAGGTGCGATCCCCCAGGCCACTCTCACCGGCACCACGCTTCCCGTGATCTTTTCAAACGACACGCAGGTCACCGTCGCCGCCCCCAATTCAACCACCGGCACCTTCCAGCTCTACTTCACCTGGCAGGGCCTCACTCTCATTCAACCCTTCACCGTCCGCTACCAACCCACCACTCCAGGCCTCTTCAACGCCACCGCCCAACCCGACAAAGACCGCCTCATCCTGTACGCCACAGGCCTCGGTGCCATCTCCACCAACCCCGCCCTGGGCGACTTCCTCTCGACAACACAACTACACACCACCACAAACGCCGTCACCGCCACCATCGACGGCAAAGAAGCCACCGTCGAATACTCCGGTGGCGCTCCCGGCCAGATCGGCGGCCTCTATCAAATCAACCTCCGCCTGCCGGAAGGCATCACCCCCGGCCCCCATCAGGTCCGCATCACCGCAAACGAAATCACCTCGCCGCCCCTTACCGTCATCCTCAACTAGCCATGGAAATCCGCCGCCTCACAGCCAACGACACCTCCATCGCCGCCAAGCTCTTCACCGTCATGGCATCGGTCTTTGAAGAACCGAGCGAGCCCCTTCCCGCAGACTACATCCAGAATCTCCTCACCAACGATTCCTTCTGGGCCCTCGCCGCCTTCGACAACAACCAGATCGTCGGCAGTCTCACCGCCCACACCCTCCCGCTCACACGCCTACCTGTCGAAGAGGTCTTTCTCTACGACATCGCAGTTCTCCCCTCGCACCAACGCCGCGGCATCGGCTCTCAACTCGATCAGATCCTCCGCACGCTGGCCCACCGCAGAACCGTCTTCGTCGCCGCCGACAATGAAGACTCACACGCCCTTGATTTCTACCACCACATCGATGGCGAACCCGCCCACGTCACGATCTTCACGTTCAACTAGCGTTGAATCAATCGAACCGGTGCAGCGCAATGCGATTGCGCGCGATGAAATCCCAGTCGTGCGTCACGCCGAGGCCCGGGCCGGTAGGAACGGGGAAACAGCCGTCCGTGCCAACCGCTTCGAGTGAGTCCGAGTAGCCGCACAGGTAAACCGGTGGGATCGCGTTCGGCGTCCCGGGTCCAACCAGGGCGACCTCGTAGTAGTTCGTGTTGCGGATGGCGGCCATCGCGTGGCGATGCGCGGGGCCAGAGGCATGGATTTCGCAATCGAGCCCGAAGGATTCGGCCAGATGTGCGATCTTCATACAACCGGTGATGCCCATGTCGTACTCGGGATCGGCGCGGAGGAAATCGGTGGCTTCGGCGGCGAGGAAATCGGCTTTGGGTTCAAGGCCGCGGACATGCTCGGTTTGCAGCAGAGGAGTGCGAATCATCTGGCGCAACTTGCGGTGGGCATGGGCGGAAACTCCAGAGTCACGGAAAGGATCCTCGTACCAGAAGTAGCTGGCTTCATCGCACGCGCGACCAACGTAGAGCGCATCGGCAAAGGTACGGAGCTGGCAGGCGGGATCAATCATCAGTTCCATGGTGTCGCCGACAACCTCACGCACATGCAGCACGTTGGCGGCCTCTTCCCGTTTATCGCCCTCGTTCCAGCCGTGGATCTTGTAAGCGCGGTAGCCCAGCGAGCGGCAGTGCAAGGCGAACTCCCCGTGAGCTTCCTTGCTCGAAAGAACGCCGTTGCGGTCGCTCATGTAAGTCGAAGCGTAAGCCGGAAGGCGCTGGCGGTAGCCGCCGAGCAGTTCTGAAACTGACGCATTGTACTTCTTGCCAGCCAGGTCCCAGAGCGCAATATCAAGAGGCCCATGGCCCATATGATCAAACTGGCGGGCTTCGCGCTTGAGATCGTCATAGAGAATCTCGCGCTGCTCGGCTTCGCGACCGATCAGGTACGGCGCAAGCATCAGCGTCTGGCCAAGAGCAGAGGAAGAGGCAACCCAATGAGTGACATATTCACCGCGCAGTCCGTTAGAGGTGGCGATCACGACGGCGTACTTGGTGAGGCGAGTCACCGCGTCACGTTTACAGCCCAGGGCGCCAACGGCCTCCCCACCGGCTGAGCCAAGATGGGGAGCATCGAATTGGAAGACGTGAACCTCGACGAGCGAAATGCGACTCATACTCTTCAGCTCTTCCCCGCTTGTGGTTAAAACTCCAACCGCATCGTCGCCTGCAATTGCCGCGGTCGAATACTGAACCCGTTGTAGGAGGTCGCAAGGCTCGAAATCCCCTGCGAATTCGGCACCACGAGCCCCTGAGTATTGAAGACATTGAACACGTCCACGTTAAACCGCAACCGCGCCGTCTTCTTCTCGTTGAAGTCAAAGTACTTCATCAACGACGAATCCATGGTCCAGTTGAATGGGCCCAGCTTGTACTGGTTTCTCCACGGGTGCAACCCAGTGTTGTAATCCACGCGCACCACACCTCCGGTCTGCAATGGTAGATAAACGAAATCCGTGTCGTAATCCGCATTGTTCAAATCCGTTGGCCGCCCGCCCTTGGGCCACGGGTTGATCGGCTTCTGCGCAGGCTTGTAATCAGCTGGCAATCCGAACACGCCGTTCCTCATTCCAAACGCATTCCGGCTATCGATGAATCGTTCAGAAATGTAACCGTTGAACCAGAGATACCCTTCGATACAACGCTCATCTCTCGCCGTCCGGGCGTCTGCAGGTGTCGCCCGGCAATCCAGGATCTTGTGCTTATTCCGGTACACCTCAAACTTGCCCATCTCGCCCCATTCCCCGGTCGGCATCGCATACCAGGTGCTCACCACCGTCCCCGTCCCCCACAACTTCCACCCACCCACAGCGGCATTCAGGAATCCACGGGCATTCCGCAGAATCGGCTTACCCTTGCCAAACGGCATATCGTAGCTCCAATTCCAGCGGATCCGGTGCTTCGGCACGCCCGTATCCCGGTCATAAAACAAGAACCGATTTAGCTCTTTCAAGTCCGTCGGCACCGTCCCCGGCAGATAAGCATTCAGCGCCGAGCTCTGGTCGTCCCGGAACGAATTCCCCGCCAGCCGCAACGCATTCGTCATCGTGTAGAACGCCTGAAAGCCCAAGCCATTGCGGAACCGCCGCTCCACCTCAAGCGCCCACGTCGAAGAGCTAATGATTCCCGACCGCTGCAGAATCCGAATATCCGTGTAGGCGTTCTGATCAAAAGGCCGCCGCAACACGTTGGCAAACTCACCTGGCGGTATCGCCCGCCCTGTCGTCAGGTACCAGATATAGTCATTCGACTGCGGATTGATGTTGTACAGCTGGTCCGAATTGACACCATACTTACCCTTGTAAGTCACACGGACCACCGTCGACGCCGCCAATTGCTTCTCCAGCGCCAGATTCCACTCATGAATCTGCAAGCTCGGTTGCTTGCCATCCATCGCAACTACTCCCTGCCCACGTCCCAGCGAAGTCGGGTTGTTCAAATCAATCACATTTGCGCTATTCACGCCTACCTTTACATCCGGCACCGTCCGCAGCAACACGTTACCGATACCGTCAGGGCTCTGCGCCGCCGCGTTCGGATTGTAAGTAAAGTTGGCGCGAAACGGAGCCAAGTTCGAAAATTGCGCGAGCAGCGTGCGCATCGGCACAGCCGATATGTAGAGCCCATACCCGCCCCTCAAAATGAGCGGCTTCTTCCCATCCATAATGCTGTACACAAACCCGCCTCTTGGCCCGATATCGAAGTAATTCGAAGGGAACAGCTGCTTCGGCCGACCCAAGTCCGCTGCGCTCCGAAACGACATTCCCACATTCTCAAAATTCCTCACAACCCGCGGACTCGTGGCGCCGATGTTGTAGTAAAAGTCCAGCGACTCCGGCAGCAAAATCGACTTCGACTCCAGATCAAAAGCCGTCAACAGATTGCTCTTCTCTCGAAACGCCGGATTGATATCCCAGCGAACTCCCGGAGTCAACGTCAACCTCCGTGACACCCTCCAGTTGTCCTGAAAGTACATACCGTGATTCTGCTCCTGCACACGCAGAATCCCGCGCTTCAACCCCACCGTGTAGGTACTCGCATAACCCAAAAAGAAGTTCGCCATATCATGCCCCGTCTGCGGCGTTGTTCCAGGGTTGATCGACGTGCCCAAGGTTGAGGATTCCAGCGCCGTCGCCAGGCTGCTAAACGCCACCGATCCCGAGATCGCTCCCTGATCCGGCAACAAATGTTGCTTCTCGTCATGCCATCGGTAACCGAACGAGATGTTATGCGACTTCTTGATCCACGTGTAATTCTGCTCCACATTCGAGATCATGCTGTACAACTGCCGGCGCTGATCTCCCTCGATGTAGTTGTAGTTCGTAAACCCAGTTCCTGTAATATTCGGCCATCCAATCTCACCCAGTGGATTCGGCAGCCCCAACTCCTTCGACCAATCCCGCTGCTCCGGCCCCGTCACCGTCTTTGAAAACTGCCACGTCCGGTTCGCCAAGGTCTCCACAAAGAACGTCGGCGAAAACGTATGAATCAAACTTAACGCCACACTCCGCCCTCTCACCGGCTGATAGGTCACATTCGCTTCTTTGTTCAACGTGGGTGGCCCGTTGTTCCCCGCAGTCCCCAGATAGTGCGACTGTCGCGTCCCGCCGTTCAATTTCACAAAGAAGTTATCCTTCTCCGTAAACCGGTGATCGACACGCAACACCACCGGGCTATCGCTCAACATCGGAAACTGCGTCGTCGGCACCACCATCCTCAGGTTGTTGACAATGTTCGGATTCGTAATGTCCGACGGCATCGGCGTAATGTCGAGAATCCGCTTCGTAAACGCGCTCAGCCTCCGCGGATCAATCTGATTGTTCGAAAACGGGTCGCGTACACTCACAATCCGCCCATTCTCAAACTCCTCCTGGCGCGTCGTCAGCGGATCATACAGCTGCAGAGATCTCCCCTGCAAATCCACCAATTCGCTAAAGTCGCCCTGACGCATCTTCACGGTTGGCACCCGAAAATCACGAGTAATTCCCTGCACCCACTCACTCCCCTCGCGAGTGAAAAAGAAGAACGTCCGATTCCTTCCGTTATAGAGTTTCGGAATCACCACCGGCCCGCCAACACTCCCCCCAAACTCATTGCGAATCAACTTCGGCGTCTGAAATGGCCGTCCGTCCAGAAACACATCCTGCCGCGCCCTCGCCACGCCAAACCCGTTATTCCGGTGCGTCTCAAACATCGCGAAGCTCAAGCGATTCGTCCCGCTCTTGGTCGACACAATCACCGAAGTCGGCCGCGTGTACTTCGCCGACGAAGTCGACGTCTCCACTCTCACCTCTCCGATCGATTCCAAACCCTGCAAGTTCGCCGACCCGCCAAACTCGCGGTTATTCGACGATGCCCCATCCTGCACATAATCCGTCGAGTAGCTCATCAAACCCGACACACGAATACTCCCGCCCGCCCCATCAGCATCTTCCACTCCAGGCGTCACATTCCCCAACAGCGTATTCAGATTCCGCCCATTGATCGGCAACTCCTTGATCCGCTGCGAATCAAGCGTTGACGCATCCGTCGCATCCACCACATTCACCAGCGGCACACTATCGCTCACCGTCACCGTCTCGTTCACCTGCCCGGGAGTCAACACCGGATCCACACCCACCACACGCCCTGTCTCAACCCGAATCTCACCCTCCCACGCCTTCATCCCGGCCAATTCCACACGCATCTTGTATTCCCCGATATTCAGAGGCGGCGTGATGTAAAACCCCTCACCATTCGAAGTCGTGTTGAAAGTCCGCCCCGTATCGATATGCAGAACGTTGATTTTGGCCCCGGGCAACACCGCCCCCGTCGGGTCCTTCACGGTCCCCTGGATCGCCCCGCCCCCAGCGCTCGACTGAGCCCAGAGCCCCCAATTCAGCAACACAAATACAATAATTCGCAACATATCCCTTTGCGCAATTTTATCGCACCTGCGTGATAAGATTGACCCACGAAAACAAGGGGATTTCTTACATGTTCTTTAGAATTCTGTGTTGCTCCCTGCTGAGCTTGAGCCTCATCACAGCCCAGGAGACCCGCTCCACACTCCTCGGCCGCGCCACAGACGCTCAAGGCGCAACTGTCGCCGGCGTCAAGGTTATCGTCCGCAACACCGACACGGGTGCCAGCCAGACGCTTGAAACCAATCCCAGCGGCTACTACGAAGCCAACCTCCTCATGCCAGGCCCGTATCAGATCACGGCCGAATCCAAAGGCTTCAAGAAGGTCAACCGCACCGGCATCATCCTCCCAGTCTCCTCTCGCATCGAAGTCAACCTCAGCCTCGAAATCGGCGCACTCACCGAGACCATTTCCGTCTCCGCCGAAGCCCCGCTGCTCGAAACCAACTCCGTCTCCTCAGGCCGTGTCATCGACAACAAAACTCTCATGGAGCTCCCCGTCATGGGCAACTCCGCCATGCTCCTCGTCAAGAACTCCCCCGGCATCCAGACCGGCGGCGTCAACAACTATCTCGCCCTTCACTCCAACGCGGGCGGCTCCGACTACAGTGTCGGCGGCAACATCGGCGGCAATTCCTGGACCCTCGACGGCTCCCCCAACCAAGGCCCCAGCCGACGCACCGCCTACATGCCTTACACCGACCTACATGCCTTACACCGACGCCATCAGCGAGTTCAAAGTCGAAACCAACAACTACGACGCCTCCATCGGCCAATCCTCCGGCGCGGCGATCACAATGATCTCCAAATCCGGCTCCAACGAATTCCACGGCACCGCAACCTGGCAACACTGGCAGCAGCGCTGGCAGGGCACTCCCTTCTTCGTCAAGCAAAACTACTTCCGCAGCATCAACGCCGCCGAAGCCGCCGGCAACAAAGCCCTGGCCGACCGCATCCGCAACACCGACAAACAACCCACCGGCCGCTCCAACAACTGGGGCGCTTCCGGCGGTGGCCCCGTCATCATTCCCAAAATCTACGACGGCCGCAACAAGCTCTTCTGGTTCTTCACCTACAACGCCTTCAAAGACGTCAAGGTTGAAGACTCCTCAGCCTTTAACCGCACCGTCCCCACCCTCAACGCCCGCGAAGGCATCTTCACCGACATGCTGAGCATCCCCAACGGCCAGCGCTTCATCCTCCACGACCCCATCTCGATCACTCGTGATCCCGCCCGCCCCAACAACTTCATCCGCCAGGCCTTCCCCAACAACGTCATCCCCAAGAGCCGCTTCGCCAACCCCGCCTTCGACAAGATCATGGCTCTCTATCCCAAGCCCAACGCCACCATCCTCGGCCAGGATCCCACCAACAACTATCTCGCCAACCAGACTGCTTACAACTGGGATTACTCCGCTTACTCCAACCGCGTCGATTACAACCTCAGCGACAAGTGGCGCATGTACGGCCGCTGGTCCTGGAACAACTTTGGCCCCGAAGATCGCGGCGACTGGACTTACGAAACCGCCCGCGGCCTCAACATCAACGGCCTCGTCCGCAACAACGTCGGCGGCAACTTCGACGTCATCTACTCCAAATCCGCCAGCACCATTTTCAATTTCAACCTCGCCTCCAACCAGTTCAAAGAAGGCAGCGTCCAGCCCTTCGCCCGCACGTTCAAACCCACCGATGTCGGCCTTCCCGCCTACATGGATGAAAAGGCAGGCGACGAGGCAATCCTGCCCCGCATGACCCTCAACGGCTACTCCGCCATTAGCCCCGCCAACCTGCCGGTATTTACTCGTACCCGCTCCATCAATGCCAAGTTCGAAGCCACTCACATCCGTGGCAAACACACCCTCCGCGCCGCCTTCGATAAGCGCAATTTCTTCCGCACCGGTGGCGGTGGCGGCAACACCAGCGGCAATTTCACTTTCTCTGACAACTTTACCCGCCGCCATGACGATGGCTTTTTCCCCTCGTCCACCTTGGTCCATTCCATGGCCGCCTTCATTCTCGGCATCCCCAACGGCATCTCCATCGCCACCAACGACAGCTTCGCCACTCACACCCCCTACTGGGGCACCTTCATTCAGGATTCCTGGCGCGTCAACAAGCGCCTCACGCTCAACCTCGGCTTGCGCTTCGAATGGGAAGGCGGCGCCACCGAGCGATTCAACCGCATGATCGCCGGTTTCGACCCCAACGCCACTCTCCCCATCACAGAAGCGGTTCAGGCCGCCTACGCCCGCAACCCCGTCCCCGAACTTCCCGCCTCCAGTTTCAAGGTGGTGGGCGGCGCAACCTTTCCTGGCGTCGGCGGCAATCCCCGCTCCGCCTTCAAAAACGAATTCATGTGGATGCCACGCATCGGCGTCGCCTTCTTGCTCGACAAGAAGACGGTCCTTCGTGGCGGCTATGGCATTTTCTTCGACACACTCAACGTCATGAACTTCGGCCCAACGCAAACGGGCTTCTCCCGCGCCACAAACACGATCATCACGAACAACTTTGGCCAGACCTGGAACTTCCCGGCCAACGCCAACCCGGCCAATGGCAACTCTCTGCTTCGCGATCCATTCCCCATTCGCGGCGACGGCACCCGCTTTGACGTTCCCACTCGCAACGCCCTCGGCAACATGGCCCTCGCCGGTCGCGGTTACGACTACACTCCCACATCGCTCCCGCACGCCCGCCAACAGCGCTTCAGCTTCGGCATCCAGCGCCAGATCGGTGGCACCATGCAGCTGAACGTCATGTATCAGGGCTCCTACTCCGACCGCGTCTCGTTGAGTGGCGATAACGTCAGCCGCCGCGATTCCTTCCTTCCCGAACGATATTGGGCCGACGGCCTCACCCGCAACGATGCCATCGCCAACAACCTCAACGCCAACGTCCCCAACCCCTTCTTCATCGGCAACCTCGATCGCTCCAAATTCGACCCCCTCGTCTGGCAGGACATGTCCAACAATGGCTTCTTCACCGCCAACATCATCCGCAAGCACCAATTGCTCCGCGCCTTCCCGCAGAACTCCGGCGGCGACGGCCTTCGCAACGGCGGCGACGGCGATTCGTTTACCACAGCACACGAACTTCAAGTCTCTTTTGAAAAGCGCTTCTCCAAAGGCTGGAACTTAAACTTCGGCTACACCGCCATGCGGCTCACCGAAGCGGACTTCTTCTTTTTCGAATTCGAATCCGACCGCCGTGTACGTCCCTCCAACGACGGCCGCCCCCACCGCAGCGGCGCCAGCTCCGTCTATGAACTTCCCTTCGGCAAAGGCCGCCGTTTCTTCAACGGCGCACCCCGCGCGCTGAACTACCTCGTCGGCGGCTGGCAAACCGCGGTCACCTGGGAACTCCAACCCGGCCCTCTCCTCAACTGGGGCGGCAACATCTTCTATCGCGGCAACGACACAGCCAACATCACCAACGTCAACCGCACCTTCAACACCTGGTTCAACACCGCGGACTTCGAGCGCAATTCCGCCATCGGCCCCAACTCCTTCCACCGCCGCCAGTTCCCCACGCGCATCGACGGCCTGCGCAGCGACCACACCAACCAGTGGAACGCCGATATCTCCAAGAACATCCCCATCACCGAGAGCGTCAAGATGCAACTCCGTTTCGACGCCCTCAACGTCATCAATCGTTCCCAGATGGCCGGCCCCAACACCGACCCCTATTCCACCGACTTCGGCCGCGTCCTCGCCCAAACCGCAGCCACCAACCGCTGGCTCCAGGTTCAGGCCCGCCTCACCTTCTGACGCCGCTCATCACGGCTTCCAACCGCTCATCCCAAATCCACAAGCCTGGGGGCCACAAGCCCCCACACTTGTCTCATGAGATATCTGATCCTTCTCCTCGCCCTCACCCTCAACGCGGCGGAACCCTTCGCCGTCAAGCTTTCCGGCAATCCCAAGGGCCAACCGGTCATCCTCATTCCCGGCCTTTCCTCCTCGGGCGACGTTTGGGCTAAGACGGTCGAACACCTCAAAGCCAACTACCACTGCCACTCCCTCACCCTCGCCGGTTTCGCCGGCCAGCCCCGCCTCTCCGATGGCCCCTACCTCGAGAACGTCAAGGACGCCGTCGTCTCCTACATCAAGGTCAACAAGCTCAAGCAGCCCACGATCATCGGCCACTCCCTCGGCGGCCACATGGCCCTCTGGATCGCATCTCAAAACCCCGACCTGGTCGGCCCCCTCGTCATCGTCGACTCCATGCCTCATCTTGGTGCCGTCATGTTCCCTGATCCCGCCACTCTCAAGCCACAGGCGGCTGGCATGCGGGCAATGATCACGAACCAATCCCGCGAGCAATACAACAACTACGTCACGAGTTCGGGCATGATCAAGTCCATCGTCGGCGACAAAGACGTCGAGGAAGTCACCAAGTGGTCCCTCACCTCCGACCCCGTCGCCATCGGCAATGCCATGTATGACCTCTACACCACCGATCTTCGCGATGCCATCGCCCACATCAAATCCAAGGTCCTCATCTACGCCTCCTGGGTCGGCTACAAGGATTTCTCCACCCGCGAAAAATCGGTCAAACTATTTGAAGACCAATTCGCCAAGCTACCCAACAAGACGATGAAAGTCTCCGACACGGCAAAGCACTTCATCATGCTCGACGATCCCGATTGGTATCTCCTTCAACTCGACCACTTCCTCAAATAGACCCTGAGATAGAACCATGATCAGCCCCAGCCAAAAACACCGTCTCTATTGGATCTGCCAGTTTTCTGGCTGGGGCTTTTACGCCGTGATCAACTTCTTTTTGATCAACTCCTACATCCGACTGAATTTTTCTTCCACGCTCGGCGTTCTCTCCTACGGCCTCGCCGGCATCCTGGTTACTCATTTGCTCCGCGCCCACATCCGCCGCTCTGGTCTGCTCTCTAAGCCCTGGCGCACCATCCTCGTCCACACCAGCATCATGATCCCGACAGGTGCGGGTGTGCTCACCGCACTCATCCAACTTTGCTGGTACCTCGGCTCTGGCCAGTCCATGGCCAAACCTTTCGTCAGTCTTTCCTCGATCATCGCTGGCACCTTTTTCAACATGAACTTCCTCATGCTGATTTGGCTTCTAATTTACTTCACCACTCACATTGTCTGGCGCTCGATCGCGCTCCGTGAATCACAACTGATTGCCCTCCAGGCACAGATCAACCCCCACTTCCTGTTCAACTCCCTCAACTCCCTCCGCGGTCTGATCCTCGAAAACCCTCAAGCCGCACAAGACGCGGTCACCCGCCTCTCCCAGCTCATGCGCTATTCGCTCACCCAGTCCCGCCGCCCCACGGTTCCGCTACGCGAAGAACTCGAAGCCGTCCGCGACTACCTGGCGATCGAGAAGATGCGCTTTGAAGACCGACTCATCATCAACTGGCAAATCGAACCCAACATCGACCACATCGAAGTCCCTCCCATGTCTCTCCAGACCCTGGTCGAGAACGCCCTCAAACACGGCATCGCCCACCTCCCTGCCGGCGGCGAAGTCACCATCACCGCCACCCACACCAACCAACAGCTCACCCTCAAGGTCACCAACCCCGGTCAACTCCAACCCGCCCAGCCGAACTCAACCGGCACCGGCCTCCACAACATCCGCGAACGCCTGAGTCTCCTCAAGGGCTCCCAAGCCTCTCTTAGCCTCAAAGAACTCCCCGGCCAAGTCGAAGCGACCATCCTCATCCCAACTGCATGAACCGCAAAGCCCTCATCATCGACGACGAACGCCTGGCCCGCAAGGAACTCCGCCGCCTCCTCGAAGCCCATCCCGGCATCGAGATCCTCGCCGAAGCCGCCAACATCATCGAAGCCCGCGAAGCGATCCAAACCCACAACCCCGACTTGCTCTTCCTCGACATCCAAATGCCCGGCGGCACTGGCTTCGACCTCCTCGAACAACTCGACACCGCGCCCGAAGTCATCTTCACCACCGCCTACGACGCCTTTGCTCTCAAGGCATTCGAAGTCTCTGCCCTCGACTACCTCCTCAAGCCCATCGCAGCGGAGCGCCTCGACCAGGCCCTTCAAAAACTCACCCCAGTCAACACCACACCCCTCGACCACCTCTTCGTCAAAGACGGCGACCGCTGCTGGTTCCTCAAGCCCGGCGAACTCACTCTCCTCGAATCCGAAGGCAACTACACCCGCCTTTTCTTCAACCAGCAGAAGCCTCTCATCCACCGCTCGCTGCAATCTCTTGAAGATCGTCTCCCCAAAGACATCTTCTTCCGCGCCAACCGCAAGCACCTGATCAACCTGAACCACATCCTCAACGTCGGGCTCAACCCCGCCGACAACCTCGTCGCCACCCTCAAAGGCAACTTCGAAATCGAACTCTCCCGCCGCCAATCCACCCTCTTCAAGTCCCGCCTCAGCCTCTAACCACAATCACCGCCTTCCCCGTCAGGAGTCCATCTTGCATATCTTGCACGGCCTTCACCGCATCCGCCAGGGCATACCTATGCCCTACGACACGCCGCCAATTCTCTCCACACACGCGCTTCGCCACCTCGCTCAGATCCTCACCTCCCACAACCGCCAACAAACTCACCACCTTCTGCCGCCAAAACGGTCCCATCGCCAACCCAGTCAATCCACGGGTAAAACTGCCAATCCAATCCCCGCCATTCTCCGCCCCAATAATGACAATCGTCCCGTCCTCCTTCAACATTCGTCGCAACACACTCAGTGGCCGGCTCCCAGCCAGATCGAGAATCGCATCATACCCCCGCCCCCACGTCTCGCAACCCTCATGGCGATAGTCAATCACCCGCTCCGCTCCGAGTCCTCTCACAAACTCAGCCTTCGACCCACTGCACACGCCCGTTACAACCATACCCATCGCGACCGCCAACTGCACAGCCATCGCGCCAGACCCACCCGATGCCCCGATCACCAGCACCTTCTGGCCAGCCTTCACACCACTCCGCCGCAACGCCTGCAACGCCGTACAACCCGAGACCGCCAGCGCCGCCGCCTCTTCCACACTCACAGCCTCTGGCCGCGTCACGATCTGGCTCTCCTTAGCCACCACAAACTCGGCAAACGCCCCTCGAGCCGCCCCAAACACTTCATCCCCCACTTGAAAGCGCGTCACCAGTTTGCCGACAGCCTCCACTGTCCCGGCAAAATCCACTCCACGAATCCTCACCTTCGGGCTACTCAAGCCGAACGCCAGCCGAACCGCATAAGGCCTTCCGGCCATCAGATGCCACACCCCTCGCTCCAACCCCGCCGCCCGAACCCGCACCAACACATCCCCGTCCCCAATCGTCGGCATCGGCACATCCTCCAGCCGCAACACCTCCGCCTCCCCATACCGATCCTGCACAATCGCCTTCATCGCTTCTTGGGTAGCACACCACACAAAACGACAAATCCCAAACCACCGCAGCGTCGCGCAATCTTCATGGAGGATTCCATTCACAAACTCATCAACTCGCCGTCAAACAACAGTGTCAGAACATAGCGGAGTGAAAACGGTACTCCAATAGCAATTTCAAGTTAAAACTTCGCAACGCCCACCTCCCCCGCCACAATAGAAGCATGGACAATTCCCAAGCCGCCGCTCTCTGGGAATCAAACGCCCAAGCCTGGACCACCCTCGCCCGCGCCGGCCTCGACGTCTATCGCGACGCGCTCAACACCCCCGCCTTCTTCGAAATCCTCCCGGACATCCACAACCAGACCGGCCTCGACATCGGCTGCGGCGAAGGTCACAACACCCGCCTGCTCGAATCCCGCGGCGCCCGCATGTTCGCCATCGACGTCTCCCCCACCTTCATCCGCCACGCAAGCCAACACCAGTCCATCCACCACTCCATCGCCACCGCCCACCAACTCCCCTTCTCGAGCAACACCTTCGATTTCGCCACCTCCTTCATGTGCCTCAGGGACTTCCCCGATCCCCACCAGGCCATCTGCGAAATCCACCGCATCCTCCGCCCCGGCGGCTTCCTGCAATTCTCCATCACCCACCCCTGTTTCACCACGCCCCACCGCCGCCTGCTAAGAGACACCAACCGCAAAGCCTACGTTCTCGAAGTCGGCTGCTACTTCGACAACATCGACGGCCGCGTCGAATCATGGATTTTCTCCGGCGCGCCTTCATCCCAACTTCAATTCCAAACACCCAGCTTCCACCGCACCCTCTCCCAGTGGCTCAACTCCCTCATCAAAGCCGGCCTTACCATCGAACACCTCGCCGAACCCCACGCCACCGACGAAATGGCCGCCCAAACACCTCACATTCAGGACACGCAAGTCGCCGGCTACTTCCTCCACATCCGCTGCCGCAATATTTAACGGAACTTCCTTGACAGGCATAGCGTACCTAGGTATAGCTTGTCTATGCCTGACAACTCCATCGGCGTCCCGCCCGGCACCCTCATCATGCTCGTCCTGCGGATCCTGCAATCGGGCCCCCTCCACGGCTACGCCATCGCCCAGCGCATCCACACCCTCTCCAGCGAAACCCTTCAGATCGAAGAAGGCTCCCTCTACCCCGCCCTCCAGAAGATCCTCCTAAACGATTGGGCCATCGGCGAATGGGGCATCTCCGAATCCAACCGCAAAGTCCGCTTCTACAAACTCACCCCAGCCGGCCGCAAGCATCTCGCCACTGAAGTCTCCGAATACGATCGCGTCACCCTCGCCATCGAATCCATCCTCCGTCCCGCAAAGGCTTAACCATGTCCAACCTCTGGCGTCGCATTCAAGTCTTTCTCAACCGCAAAAAGATCCAGCGCGAACTCGAAGAAGAGATGGCCGCCCACCGCGCCGAAATGGCCGACCCGCGCACCTTCGGCTCCACTCTCAAACTCCGCGAAGATTCGAACGACGCCTGGGGCTTCGGCTGGTTCGATCGCCTCTGGCAAGACGTCGACTACGCCGTCCGCCTCCTCCGCCGCTCGCCCGCCTTCACCCTCACCGCCTTCGGCTTCGTCAACACAGCCCTCTTCCGCCCCCTCCCCGGCATCGAAGATCCCCACGCGCTCATGCGCCTCACTCGACAGGCTCCCGGCGTCAGTTCCACCAACACTTCCTACCCGTCCTACGACTTCTACCGCCGCAATAACAAAGTCTTCTCGCAAATGTTCGCGACCACCGAAGCCGAGCTCACCTACAACGCAACCCTCGGCGTCCGCCCGGCCTATGGCACGCTCACACCCTCAGCCCCGGGCGACATCTCCATCAGCACCGCATTCCTCAACAGCCGCTTCGCCGGCGACAAATCCATCCTGAACAAACCCATCCTCCTCAACAACAAGGCCGCCCGCATCATCGACGTCGTCGAAGACTCCTTCGTCGGCCTCAACCCCGACCCCACAAAATTCTGGGCCATCATCGACGACCACCCTCACTTCTTCAAGGGCTCAATCCTTCTCACCAGCATCGACAACGACCCGGTCTTCCTCTACGGCCGCCTTGCTCCCGGCATCAGTCCGGATGCCGCTGAGCAGGCCATGCGCCCCATCGTCGACGAACGCCGCAAGGTCGCACCCAAAGAAATCTGGAAGGATGAATTTCTCCTCGTCGCGCCCGCTGCCTACGCCGTCGCCAAACACGAAAAAGTTCTACTGCCCTTCCTCCTGGCCGGCGGCCTCCTCCTGCTCGTACTCGCTACAGCCTGTGCCAACCTGGGCAACCTCCTTCTCGCCCGCAGCGTCACGCGCGAACGGGAATTCGCCATCCGCAACGCCATCGGTGCCACCCGCACCCGCGTCATCCGCCAACTCATGACCGAGAGCCTCATCCTCGCTCTCCTCGGCGCCGCCGTCGGCCTTGCCCTCAGCAGCGCCGCATCCAGCTTCCTCATCAAACAACTCGACGGCCGCCCTGCCTCGACACCGCCCCCGATTGGCGCGTCATCCTCTTCGCCTTCGTCTCCGCTCTCTTCGCTTCTCTCTTCTTCGGCCTCGCACCCGCCCTGCAAGTCACCCGCAATCATTCGCGGCGCTCCAGCCGCCTCCGCCTCATCCTCATCACCATCCAGGCCGCCGCCAGTTGCATCCTCCTCATCACTTCCGGCCTCCTCACGCGAGGCATCTACAGCGGCGTTTCAGAAAAGCCCGGCTTCGCTTACGAACACTCCTTCACGATTGACCCAGGCTTGCAAAGCGTAGGCATCGAAAACCAAAAGGCCCGTCTCTATCTCAATGAACTCCGCGCCCGCGTCGATCAAGTCTCCGGCGTCGAATCCACTACAGTGGCCACAATTCCTCCTCTGGGCAACCGCAGAAGCGTCCGTTGCAGCAAAGTGGGCACTCTCTACATCAACAACATCGACCGCAATTACTTCGACACCATGCGGATCCCGCTCCTTCGTGGCCGCACCTTCCTTCCCAACGAACAGAACGTCCTCATCCTTTCAGACCGCGCCGCCTCGCGCCTCTGGCCCAATGAAGACCCCCTCGGCAAAGAGTTCGTCACCGAGGACGGCAAGAAGCGCTGGCCCGTCATCGCCATCGCCGCCAACGCCGCTGTCAACCATCCCGGTGACCCCGACGCGATGGAAATCTATCACCCCCTCACGGATGCCGACCTTAGCTTCGCCGTCCTCCTCGTTCGCACCACCAATCGGACGCAGGCGCAACAATCCCTCCAGCAAACCGCCAACAGCATCAACGCAAGCGTCATCCCCAACATCGAAACGATGCGCGAAGGCATGGACCGCCGCCTTCGCAACTCCCGCACCGTCGGCTTCGCCGGCCTCATCTCTTTCGCCATCACCCAGCGCACCCGCGAGATCGGCATCCGCCTCGCCCTCGGCGCCACCCGCTGGCAAGTCATGCGCCTTGGCTTCGATCGCCTGATTCCTCCCACTGCCATCGGCATCGCCATCGGTATGGTCGCCGCCGCCGCCCTCGGCCACGCCCTCCGCGCCGAACTCTACGGCCTCAGTGCCCTCGATCCACTCACCTTCATCCTCACCCCCATCCTCTTCCTCGCAACCGCCCTGATCTTCTCCAACGGCCCACTCACCAGAGCCGCAAAGATCGACCCCTCAACTTCACTCCGTCACGAATGATTACCGACAACTCGACCGCACAATCCATTTCAAGCGCCCATTTTGGAAGCTAAGTCCAGGATGCTCTCGGCAACAACCTCGAAGTCTCCCGGCTTTGCACTGTCCGCCTGGAGGCTCGTTCCGTACTCGTTGGGCCTGTGGATGAACGCGGTCCTCAATCCGAAGCTTCGCGCCGCATCGAGGTCGCTTCTGTGCGCTGCGCACATCATGACCTCTTCCGGTTTGAGCCCAAGCAGGCTCACCGATGTTAAATAGGCTTCCCGGTCGGGCTTATAGTGCTTAGCCAATTCTGCCCCTAGAATCAAATCCCAGGGCAAACCTGCATGCTTTGCCATGTTGTTGATTAAAGCAACGTGCCCGTTTGAGCAAGGCGCGATGGTGTATTTCCTCTTGAGGCGCGTGAGACCCTGCACCGAATCCGGCCAGGGCTTCAACCGATGCCACACGCGATTCCAGTTTCCTTTTTCTTGCTCGGACCATCCTCCAATGCGCAACTCCTTGAGCACGTCCTCCAGAATCATTCGATGCAGGCCATCGAGATTTGTCCACGGCACTTCGCCTTTGCGAACTTTGTTCATAGCCGGCGCATAGCCTGCGCGCCAGCGGTCAGCGAAACGCGCCCAGTCGATGTTCAGGCCTTTGCTTCTGCCCCATGCGTTGCCTTCCTCAATAATGGAACCGCGCCAATCCACGACGGTCCCAAACACATCGAAAATCAGCGCTTTCACTCCAGCCGGTGCCTTACCGCTCTGTGCGCGAAGAGGGATCGCCAGTGCGCTCAAGCCGATTCCCGCAACAAGCTTCCGACGATTCATACTGTGTTCCTCGCCACCGATTATATAGACCTTGCCCATCTTTCCCTGCTGCCGGTCGCGTCGCACGGCCGAACTTACGGAAGCAGCGCCCTCGATCCGCAATGACTAGCTCGTCACCGCATCAACGCGACAACCTCCAGCTTCGCCAGCCGCCTCACTCCGCGCGCCGCCTTCTTGTCATGCGGGTCCACTAGCCGCAGTTGCTTTCCTTCACGATCAATCGCCAGTAACACCCGCGATCCGCTCATGCTCGGGTCAATCTCCGACATCGCATAAACCGCCTTATACCCATCGCTACCCTCGGCCACGACATAGCTATGAATCGTGGCCTTCCCAAACTCTGCCCCGGCTTTCGCGAGCACCTCGTCCAGCCACACCCCGCGATACTTCCCATCCGCGCTCGCACCCTCCGGCAACTTCCGCAATTCACTCTCCACAATCCTCAGCGGCTGCTTCACATCCCCACTCACATCGACAAACAACTCCTGGCCCAAACAACTCAATGCAGCCAACAACAAAACGATAGAATACTGCATCCTTCTCTCTTTCTAACACGCACCTCCACCCAGTGCTAAAACAGAACCATGCTGCCATTGCTGCTCGTTTGCGCCACCCTCGCCCAAGCCCCCTTCACCCTCGAACAAATCAAAAGCTACCCCTTCCCCAACGAACTCACCGCCTCCGGCAACAAACTCGCCTGGGCCGTCAACGAACAGGGCCGCCGCAACATCTACGTCGCCGAAGGCCCTGATTACAAGGCCCGCCGCCTCACCAACTACACGCAGGACGACGGCCAGGAACTCACCAGCCTAGCGATCTCAAACGACGGCAAGTACGTCGTCGCCGTCCGCGGCGGCGAGCACGGCTCCAACTGGGACGTCACTCAACCCGTCAACCCCGCCTCCCTCCCCACACCCTTCCGCGTACAAATCCTCTCAATTCCCTTCTCCGGCGGCGAGCCCAAAGTCCTTGCGGAAGGCGATCTCCCCGAGATCTCTCCAAACAGCTCACAAGTCCTCTTCAGTCGCCAAGGCAGCCTCTACCTCGTCCCCATCGACGGCAGCAAACAAGCGAAGTCCCTCCTCACCGCCCGCGGCACCCTCGGCCAGGCTCAATGGTCACCCGACGGCAAACAAGTTGCCTTCGTCTCCAACCGCACCACCCACTCCATGATCGGCATCTACTCAAACGACACAACGCCCATACTCTGGATCTCCCCCACCATCAGCCGCGACTCCTCCCCGCGCTGGTCACCCGACGGCAAAGGCCTCGCCTTCATCCGCATGCCCGCCCAGGGCGGCGAGCCCCGCTCAGCACTCCACCCCGAGCCAAACCCCTGGTCCATCCACATCGCCAACGCCTCAACCGGCGAAGCAAAGCGCGTCTGGTCCAGCGGCAACACCCCTCGCGATTCCTACCCAACCACTCATGGCCAAGCCAACCTCCACTGGGCCGCCAAAGGCCGCATCGTATTTCTCTCCTACGCCGACGGCCACGCCCACCTCTACAGCATCCCGGAACAAGGCGGAACTCCCCTCCAACTCACCAAGGGCAACCACATGAACGAGTACATCTCGCTCAGCCCCGACAAGACCTACTTGCTCTCCACCGCCAACACCGGCAACGACGACAAAGACATCGACCGCCGCCACATCCTCAAGATCCCCGTCGACCAGGCCAAACCCGAACTCCTCACTTCCGGCAAAGGCCTCGAGTGGACCGCCGTCGCCACCGACGACACCACCGCCTACATCGCCACCACGCCACAAAATCCACCCATGGTCACCGTCCTCAAAAACAAAGCCACCCTCGCCGCGGAAACCCTCCCCGCCAACTTCCCCGCGCAACACCTCGTCACCCCCGAGCAAGTCACCTTCAAAGCTCCTGACGGCACCACCATCCACGGCCAACTCTTCGTGCCCAAAGGCGGCCCAGCAAAGAAGCCCGCCCTCGTCTATGTCCACGGCGGCCCACCCCGCCAGATGTTACTCGGCTGGCACTACGGGGACTACTACGCCAACGCCTACGCCACCAACCAATTCCTCGCCAGCCGCGGCTTCATCGTCCTCAGCGTCAATTACCGCCTCGGCATCGGCTACGGCTATGAATTCCACCAGGCCACCAACGGCGGCGCACGCGGCGCCAGCGAATACGGCGACGTCAAAGCCGCCGGCGAATTCCTCCACGCCCACCCCGCCGTCAACAACAAAGCCATCGGCATCTATGGCGGCTCCTACGGCGGCTACCTCACAGCCTTGGCCCTCGCACGAGACTCGGCCCTCTTCGCCGCCGGCGTCGACATCCACGGCGTCCACAACCGCTTCATCGGTCGCAACCGGGGCTCCGCCGACAACGCCTACGAAAAGACTCCGGACCTCGAAGCCTCCCGCGACATCGCCTGGCGCTCCAACCCCGTCGCCAGCCTCGACACTTGGAAGTCCCCCGTCCTGCTCATCCACGGCGACGACGACCGCAACGTCGAGTTCATCCAGACCGTCGATCTGCTCAAGCGCCTCGAAAAGCGCAACGTCGAAGTGGAGCACATCGTCATCCCTGACGATACGCACCACTTCCTCAAACACACCAACTGGCTCAAGATCGCCGAAGCAACCGCCGACTTCTTCAAACGCAAGTTGAATTAGTTCTGCCCCACGGCGAGAAAACTACTCGCCGAAGTATTCACGCCACCGATCCGCACCTGCACCGGATACTCACCCGGCGCCAGATCAGGCACGCGCACGTTGAACTGCAGCAACCCCAGGAAGGACGTCCTACCCGCATAATCAACCACTGCGTCTGCATCTCCAATCCGAATCCGCACTTCTCCCACCAGTCCAGCGGCCCCGGCTGGGATACGCCCAATCCCCGTGGGAGGACTCGTCTCTCCCAACCCCGTCCCAAACAGCAACAAGGTCTCTCCGGGCTTCGCCGGACGCGGCACCACGCCATTCACCGGCCCACCAAACAAATCCGCCGGGGCAATCACACCCGACCCATCCCCCGCCACAGCCGCCACAAATCGTCCACTCCGCGGCGAGAACTGAAACAGCCCTGGCGCAACAGCTCCAATCTCCGTCATCGCCGCCACACTCGGTTGCGCAAACCGCTCCACAATCACCTCTCGCCTCCCCGGTCGAACGCCTGGCGGCGCAATGGCATTGATCTGATTCGGCGACACCAGCGACAAGAACGCAGGCTGCCCATCCACTAAAATCCTCACCCCATCGAGTGACGTCGGCGCAATCCCATTCACAAACGATTGCGACCAATCCACAACCCGGGTTCCAAAGCCCGACCCGAACACAGCAAAGAAACTCCCCGCACTCAGTGCTGGATCACGCCAGAACGTCGCCGCATGCACAATGCCATCCGCCGCCACCGACGGGGCCGCGCCACACCTCCCACCAAACTCTTCCTGCAAGGCGAAGTAAGCCGGCTTCCGCCACGCATTCGCATCAAAAGTTGTGTATGTCAAGTTCTGCAATTACGAATTTGGCCAATGCTGCCTTGCTGGGCTTTTAGGGGAGGAGTGCAGAGGAGGGGATGTGTCCCTCCTTTGCATCCAGTAATGTAGAGTCCCACCGCCGTCAGGCGGCTTGTTCGAGTTTT
>VFZU01000030.1 GCA_016870995.1 Acidobacteriota bacterium | reverse complement strand
TCCGCAGCCCCGGAATCGTGTTTGTTTTCTCTCGACATCGAACATCTCCTTTCGAACATTTTCTCTATGAAATGTCCCAGGGAGCTGTCCATCAAAATCGCGGAGCGGGAGATCCGCAATCTCAATCTTCGAGCGGAACTCGACGCCTAAGCCAGTTCTGCAATTGCCGCCTCCCGATCCGCGGCACTCAATAGAATTCCATCCACTCGGGCGATTCGCATCGTGGCTCTCACGGCGTCAGAAACGCCAGCCAGCAGCAACCGCTGATGAGCCTTGGTCGCGATTCCGTACCACAACAGCAGCTCTCCAAGGCCTGCGCTGTCCACTCGTTTGCAACTTGTCAAATCGACCACAATCCCTGTGACTTCCCCCAGGTTTTGCACGTTGGTGGAACAACGTCGCAGCTTTGGGCCCAGGACAAACTCGCCATCAAACGCAATCACCAACGTCTTGCCGACCACTTCTTTTCGCAACTCAAACGACATCTCGCCGCACTTCTTTCCGTGCATCATCCTCTGAGAGAACTAGCGGCCTTTCAACAAAGGCCGCAACGCTTTCTCAAAAGCGTCTGCCTGTCGCACGTACCCAAGATCAGTTGGATGCGAACTATCGACGGTCCCTTCCCCATCGGCTCCCAATAATTGTTCTCCGGTGAGATAGTGCAGGCCCTTGATCTTCTCTTTGCGCATCCGCTCAAAGGCGGCCCGGAACGCGACCCGGCTCTCAAGGTTGCGCTTCCGCTTGCTCTCCACGAGAAACGCATCCTGGTAAGTCCGATCTTCAACCAGCAGGATCGGCGTGTCAGGCCTTGCCTTTCTCAACTCCTTCACCAGCGGCTCGGTCCGCGCAGTCACCTGCTCGGCAACAATGTTCGGCAAGCAATCAATCACGAAGACAGCCGGGTCGAGTTCCGTCAGCAGCTGTGCAATCTCGATCTCCATCCGGCCATTGCCAGAAAAGCCCAGATTCAGCACCGGCCGGTCAAACCGTCTTCCCAGAATCGCGACATGCGTCATGCCTGCGCGCGACGCTCCCGCACCATGCGTGATCGAGGTCCCGTAAAACAAGATCGGCTTGGCGGTTCGCTTCGGCGTCGCTTCGATCACACTGCCCTCGGGCACGCCAACCTCCAGCGACTCGACCGCATTGAACAATGGCAGATAGAGAACGTACTCTCGCATCCCCGCGGCCATGCCTTTCACCAGTGCGACTTCGTTTGTCGGGTGTTTCGTTGGCGGCCCAAACCCAACCCATCGTGGCTTCCCGTTGACAACATATAGGTCTAGCCCGCTATGCGCCATCCCGGCCGTGTTCGGCGAGGCCAGCGTCTTTCCGGTCACGCTCCATCGTGCGTGGATCTCGGTCGCATCTGTCCGGAAACGAACCTGGATCCCTGTCGAGTGCCGGCTCAGATTCCAGACTTCTGGCCGTACCAGCGCTTCCGCTCTCGCAGGCAGACGGTCATAAACAGCTTTCGTGTCCGTCCAAGCCTGACCTTCGATGGTCAACTCTCGCGCGTTTTTCCAATTCAGCTTCGTTGTCTGCCCGAAGGCTACTGCCACCGAGCTCCCCAGAAACATCCTTCGTGTTGTCATTTCAATTGCCCTCTAGTATGTCAAACCATTCTGGCTTACATTGTTGATATGGCCATGATCTGGTGCAACGGCTTTCAGCTCACTATGCCCGACGATGAGGACGAACAGCCCACTGCTGGACACATTGCGATCCTCAGCAGCACCATCGAGCTGATTCCCTTCCGCCACCTTGCCTGCCTGCGGTTAATCGAGGCAAGGCCTCGCCGTGGTCATCCTCGCCGCGGTGGTCATGATCCTTCCACGCGTACCATTCGCCTCAATCGAAACATCTTTTCCAGCCGCGAAAACGACCCGCTGAATCAGACCTTTCTCCACGAGCTGGGCCATCTTGTCGATCGCGCATTCGGTGTCACTAGTTTCGTTCGGCGCCTCCATACCCCTGACGCTGAGGCATTGCTCAACACCTCTCATACTGGCGATACGAACGGTGCCGGTGAACGCATCGCGGATTGCTACATGCACTACATCGTCAATGTACTGGCCGGTATCCGATCGACCAATCGTGCCTACCAGGACGGGGAAGGGGAGCGGCGCTTCCGCGTCCTGCTCGCGAGCCCAGCCTTTACGCGGTCAGGTTCCAGCGCCTAGTCACCGAAGAAGCGCATTCGCTGCCGGGGCGCGGGCTTGGCCGCCACCAACTCCTGCAGCACTGCGTCCGTCACCTGGAACTCGGCACCTCGCACCACCTTTAACACTGCAACCATCGCAGCGCGGTTCAGCTTCGCGTTCGGTTCCTTAGCCAGCGCCAGCGCCACGGGGTGCTTCTCGGCCCAGGCAAAGTCTTCCGCCTTTGGCTGGTAATTCAATCCAGCACCCATCTCCGCCGTCACCTTAACAACCGGCGTCGGCCAGTTCGCGGGAGCGTCCGCTGCGTACAACACTTTCACCTTCGACTTCACCACAGGAAGTGCAGTCGGCAACCCCAGGAGGTCTTTCAGATTGCCACCCGGGCCTGTTGAAAGAATCGCCGCATTGCCATCGTGATAAGCCTGCAATACATTGCGGATCAGGCCATGCGGTTCAGCCGTGTCGATCTCGCTCTTGACGCTGATCGTCTGCCCTTCAACGGCTGCAGCCAGCAATGAGCCCGTCTCTTTACCTTGTCCCGACGTGCACATCCCGATCGCCATGGGCCTTCCCCCATAGAGCTTTTGATACACCTCGTACAATCCCGCCGACCCAAGGTTCGGCTTGGTGGTCGTCATCGCCGCCACCCGGCACTCATTCTTGCTATCGAGCAGATACAGCAAACTCAACGCGAGGAGATCATCGAGGCTGTCTCCGAACGAGGCATCAAACACCACGCCCATCGGGAGGCGCATCCCACCTGCAGTCTGCATCACAACTATGCCAGATCGAGGCCGGCCAGCCGCCCCGTCGCATCACCGAAGTGATCCACTTGAACTCCCATCCGATCCATCATCGTCAGGAACAGATTCGACATCGGCGTCTCGCGCCGCGCCGTGATTCTGCGGCCACTCTTGATGTAACCGCCGCCATTGCCCGCGATCAAGGTGGGCAGGTCTTCGTGGGTGTGGCGGTTGCCGTCGCTGAGCCCAGCGCCATAAACGATCATCGAGTTCTCAAGAACATTCGAGTCGCCTTCCTTGGCGGCCTTCAACTTCTCCACCCAGCCCGCGAACTGTTGCGCATGATAGGTGTTGATCTGCGTTACCTTCTCGATCAGTTCCGGCTTGTTCATGTGGTGCGTTAGAGGATGGTGTCCGTCGGCGATGCCAATCTCGCGATAGGGCCGCGAAGTTCCCTCGTGTGTCACCAGAAACGTCACTACGCGCGACAGATCCGCCTGGAAGGCCACCGTGATCATGTTCGTCATCAGCTTGAAGTGTTCGGCAAAGTCGGCAGGCACGCCGTACGGCTTGTCCATGCCTGGATTGATGATCGAGTTGTCCTTTTCGGCCCGCTCCAGTTGTTGTTCGATTGAGCGGATCGACGATAAATACTCGTCGAGCTTGCGGCGGTCGGTCGGCCCCAGATCGGCTTCGAGTTTGCGAGTATCGCCCATCACAAAATCAAGAATCGACCGGCGATACTTTGCCCGCTGTGCCCGCGCCTCGGGGCTCAACTCCGCGCCAGTGCCAAACAGTCTTTCAAATAACACCCGCGGATCCAGGATCGGCGGTAGCGGCTGCGTTTCGCTGCGCCAAGCGAGGTTGTTCGTGTATGCGCAGGAGTAACCGCTATCGCAGTCTCCCGCCTGCCGTGCATCTTCAAGCCCGAGTTCCAGGCTCGCAAAGCGCGTCTTCGACCCGATCTGATTGGCCACAATCTGATCCATCGAAATGCCAGCCTTGATATCGACAAAGGTCTTTCGCGGCTGCACGCCGCTCAGATAGCCGCCGCAGCAACGACCGTGGTCGCCGGCGCCGTCGAGCAGTGCTCTGCCGCCGTTATGCGTCAGGTTCGACAGAATGGTGATGTCCTTCTTGAACGGCTCAAGAGGCTTCAGAATCCTTGGCAGCTCAGCCGTCAGTGGTCCATCCGCAGCAGGTGTCCAATTGCGCATGTCGATCCCGTTTGGCACATAGACAAACGCCATGCGCACCGGCTTGGGGCCGGGCAGTTGGCTGGCACGCAACGCGGGTGCCATTGCATCCATCGCAGGGAGGGCAATCGCCGCGCCAGCGCCGCGCAACATCGTCCGCCGTGAGAGTGCTTTACGGGTCATCATTTCTTGGCCACCTCTTGCTTCTTGTATTCCGCTCGCTTTGTCTGAAACGGCAAGCTCTTCACTACTTCAAAGATCAACGTTTGAAACCGGTAGTCGTCCCCGGCCCACTTCTCGCGCAAGCCCGTCACCGTGCGGCGATCAAACCGTTCCAGGCCACGGCCCAGCGCATAGGTCAACATCTTCTCGGTCAGGTTCTGCGCGAACTCAGTCATATCACCTGCCAGCACCATGCGCAATTCCGCAGGGTTGGCAAACGCCTTGCCTGTCGGAAGCGTCCCGGAGGCATCCACATCGAATCCGCCATCCTTCTCGCGCCACTTGCCAGTGCCATCGTAATTCTCGAGCGCAAAGCCCAGCGTGTCCATCCGGTTGTGGCAACTCGCGCACATCGCATTCGTCCGGTGCTGTTCAAGCTGTTTGCGCAAAGGTCCGTTGCTCCCAACCTTCTCTTCGTCCAATAGCGGCACATCAGGAGGAGGCGGCGGAGGTGGAGCCCCAAATATATTCTGCAGAATGTACTTGCCGCGAATCACCGGCGAGGTTCGCGTCGGATAGCTCGACACGGTCAACACGCTGGCATGCGTCAACACGCCCCCGCGTTGGTTGCTTTTCAAATCCACGCGCCGGAAGTCGGGCCCGCTGACGCCCTCAATCTGATAGTGCTTGGCCAGCGTCTCGTTCAAAAACGTGAAGTTCGCATCCAGAAACGTCCTGGCCGTCAGATTCTTCCGCAACACCTCTTCAAAGAACAATCGCGTCTCTTCCTGCATGGCGTCCCGCAACTCAGGGTTCCACTCCGGAAACTTCTTCGGGTCCGGCTTGACGCTGTTCAGGTTGCGCGTCTCCAGCCACTGCCCGGCGAAATTCGCCGCCAGCGCCGCCGACCTTCCATCGGCCTGCATCCGCTTCACCTGCGCATCGAGCGAATCCTTCAGCGTCCCTTTCTCGGCCAACCGGAGCAACTCTTCGTCCGGCATCGAAGACCACAAGAAGTAGCTCAACCGCGACGCCATCTCAAACTGCGTAATCGCATGTGTGCGGCTCGGGTCCTTCGGGTACAGGTCGCGCTCGATGCGGAACAAAAAGTGGGGGCTCACCAGCATGGCCGTCATTGCCACCTGCAAGCCCTGCTCCGCCGTCTGGCCTTCGGCCTTGGCCAGGCCCACAAACTTCGCCAGGCTCTTCACCTCGGCCGTCGTGACCGGCCTTCGCCATGCACGCCGCGCGAGGCCTCCCAGAATCTTCTCGATGCAGGCTGTTCCGCTCGCCGGATCGCAAGTGAGCAGCGCCTTTCGGCTGGCTGGCTCCTGCTTGGTCGCAAACGGCCCCACCAGCTTGATCATGTTCAGGAACTTGTTCTTCTTGTCTTTGTACAGGTCTTCCGGCGGCAGCGTCTTCAGAAACTCATCATCCATAAAGCCCGCCCGGAAACGATGCTCGCCCGCTGGCAGGAACAGCCGGAAGCGTTCCGCTGAATAAGGGTTGAAGTAAACCAGACCTGAAGGCTTCGTCTCGATGAGCTGAGTGTGCAACAGCTTGCCGTCCATCCAGAAGCCGAGGGCTACCGGCTTGCCGCTTGCACGTTCGCCAGGAAGGCCGATTTCGATGTCGTACTCGCCATCCCATTCCACCCTGTGCGTACCTTCGATCAACGACGGCGCGACGCGGCGAATTCGTTTGTCTTTGCTGTGCAGCTCGATTTCGATCGGCTTCTTGGGCAATGGATCAAGACCTAAAGCCCGCGCAGAAATCCGCTCGGCGGCGTTCAGATACTTCTCCATCAGCAGTGGCGAGATGGTTAGCACATCGCCGATGTTGTCGAACCCATGACCAGAGTCATCGGTCGGAAAGTCCTGATCGGCGCGGAATTCAACGCCAAATAAATCGCGGATCGTGTTCGTATATTCCACCCGATTCAGCCGCCGTGCCGTAACGCGACCCGGATCCTGAGGCACCTTGGCATCTGCCTTGTCCCACTCCGCTTTCACAAAGCTCAGCAACTGTTCAATCTGCGCTTGCTCCGGCCGCGGAAACCCCTTTGGTGGCATCTCACCGCTGCGCACCTTGTTCACAATCCGTTCCCAGTCTTCACGAGCTTCGTGAATGGATCCTGCCGCCGTAAAAGGCAGAATGTTGACGCTCCCGGATGCATTCCGGTCGTTGTGGCACGGCGAACAGGATTTCGTGAGTAGCGGTTTCACCGTCCCGCTGAAGTCATGTGCTTGTCCATATCCCAACGCCGGGACGCCAAGACAAACCATTGCCAGACAATAAACTCTCATGGATTGTAATTTCTTCATTCTAATGCCAGTGGCCTATTCCTACAAAATCGCTATGGCCAATGCTGAGCGGAATTCCGGGGCCGATCAATTGGGGGAGAAGTCTCGATGCCAAAACTTGTTTTCGCCTTCCTCGCACTGATTCCGGCGGTCTGGGCGCAAACCCTCACCACAAATGCTGCCACGCTAAGATTTACGGCGACCGTTGGGGCCTCCGCGTTACCGGCTCCCCAAACTGTCAGCGTCCAAAGTGCTCCCCCGGGTCAGGGATTTACCGTTGCTGTCACCGGAGCAGCCCCGCATTTCGCCGGCTGGCTGCTTGTATCGGCCTCTAGCGGCCGGGCTCCACAAACTCTCAGTGTCCAGGTCAACCCCACGGGCCTTGCCGCCGGCAGCTACACCGGGACCATCACCCTTACTGCCACTGCCGGCTTATCTCCACCGGTCGCGACCGTTGTTGTCACTTTGGTGATCGGTACGCCGCCACCCACGATTACGGTTTCGCCCACCGCCCTCACCTTCAGCTACACCACAAGCCAACCGGTCACGGGTAATCCCCAACTGAGTTCCACTTTTATCCTGTCGAACACCGGCTCGGCTACCCCGGCCACTTTAAGCGTCCAGAGCGCTCCCTGGCTTCGCGTCACTCCGACAGGCAACATCACTTTGGCCGGCTTGTTCAACTCCATTACGGTCAGTGTCGATCCCATTGGTCTCGCGCCGCGCTCTTACACCGCCAACATCACGATCAAATCCACTGGCACAGCAAACCCCACTCTTACCCTGCCCATTACTCTCAACGTGGTTGCGGCCTCTCCCAATGTTTTCAGCACCTGGCCTCTTGGGGTCATCCAGCAGTCGACTCAGAGCTTCGTCACTCTCTACGGCGAGAGCTTCTTTGCCAACTCCACCGTTGCTGCAACGGGATTCACCACCGAGGCCACGATTACGGCGACCGAAGGTCTGACTTCTGCTTCAGAATCGTTCTACATTCCTGTCTATCCAAGTACCGCTTCCACGTTGCGCATCCCGATGGGCTCACCGCTTCCCGCCGGTACCGTGAGTTCGGCGTACACGGCAGTCACGCTGTCTGCCGCCGGTGGAACGACACCCTACACATGGACACTAGTGATCGGAGCACTTCCTGCGGGCCTGACGCTCAGTGGCAATCAAATCGTCGGCACCCCAACCGCCGCTGGCACCTATTACTTCACCCTTCAAGTAGAAGACTCCACTTCGCCGATCACTGCCAGCGCCTACATGCCATTCAAGATGAACGTCATGCCGACGTCCTCAGCCTCACTTCGCGTCACGGGTCCAACCGCGGCATTGGTGGCAGGCACGCTGAGCAGCACCTACCCCAACGGAAACAACGCAGCTGTCGTAGGCAATACAAACCCGGTGACCTGGTCTGCAACCGGGCTCCCTCCTGGTCTTTCAATCAACGCGACGACTGGAGCGATTACGGGTGTCGCTGGTTCTGTCGGATTGCAGGGCAACCTGACTGCGCGACAAGTGGGAGAAAACGCCATCCTTGTCACGGTTCCCGCATCTTTCTTGCTCAATCCTGGGTATCTCCGCATGGCGGTCACCACACCCAATCCTGGAGGAGGCACCTCAAGCGAAGCGCAATTCCAGGTTTACGGCCCGCGTCCACAAGTCAACGCCGTTGTAGATTCTGCAAGCTACAACCAGGGCACGATCTCGCCCGGCCAGATCATCACCATCTTTGGTCTCGGCCTCGGCCCAACCAGTCTTACTCTGTTTAATCCAGCGGCCCCGGCTCCGCAAATTCCGAACGCACTCCCAACAACCGGCCCTGCCACTTCGATCACGGTCGGGGGCATCTCAGCGCCCGTGCTCTACACGAGCGCCAATCAGGTGAGCTGCATCGTTCCTTATGGAATCAGCGGTACCTCTGCCGACTTGATTCTCAGCTACAACGGCCTCGCCTCGCAGCCGGTGTCCCTCACGGTCGCGCCTACCTCGCCAGGAGTCTACACTACCGATGCTTCTGGCCGCGGCCAGGGCGCGATTCTCAACTACAATCTCCCCACCAACGACTACACGCTCAACTCCAATGCTAACCCTGCTCTCAAGGGCGGCATCGCGGTACTCTACGTCAGCGGAATTGGCGCCACCAACGCCAGCGTCTCGAATCCAACCACGGCCGCATCCACCTTGACCGGCACTTCCTCGGTCATTACTCCCTCCGGGCTTGTCAGCGCTACCGTTGGCGGCATCGCCGCCTCCATCATCAGTGCCGTCTCGCCCCCCTTCAGCGTTCCCGGCCTCTTACAGATCAACCTCTCGATCCCCTCCAATGCACCGGCGGGAGCCGCAGTCCCTGTCATCGTCAACGTCGGCGGCGTCGATTCCCAATCCGGCGTCACCATGGCCATAAAATAGCAAAGAGGGCTTCCCCGCAGGGAAGCCCTCTTTGAATTGAAACTGCGATTCAGCCTAGAAGGTCAACCGCAAGCCCATCGTGATGGCACGGGCGCCAACTTGGGGTCCGGTCGGGCGGCCAAACGCCGCGTTGCCGATCACACCATTCACGCCGCCAAACCGAGTGCGGTTAAACAGGTTGAACGCGTCGGCGCGGTACGACAGCACCACCGGGTTCTTCTCGTTGTTCCACAGTACGGTCCGCTTCGAAACACCAACGTTCTCGAATGCGATTGCCGGTTGACGGAAGTCATCGTAGTACAGCGCCGCATTTCCAAGCGTAAACGGAGCTGCCGCGCTGAACGCTGCTGCATTGAACCAGCGCACGTTCGAATTGTTCGGATCGAGATCGCCATACTTGGCTCCAGTCCGGATATCCACGTTGTTGCGGACGGCTTTGGTTGCCGTCGAGAACAGCGTCTGACCCAGCGGGTTGCCAGGCGTGACGACCTGAATCAGGTTGCCGGAGTAGTAGCGCTGCGCGCCACTCACCACCCAACCACTCACCAGGCTGTTCACGATCGTGTTCGAGGTGCCAAGGAACTTCTTGCCTTTGCCAAACGGCATGTCATAAGTCCAAACCACATTGAGGACATGCGGCTGGTCGAACGGCAGGAAGCTCTTCATGTCGTTCAGGTTGTAGGCATCTTGCGCACCAACGTTGAACTGTTGGCTGAAGATCTGCCGGAAGTGGGCATTGGCCAACGACTTCGACCAGGTGTAGCTGGCCAGCAACTGGAAGTTGCCAAACCGGCGTTCCACTTTGGTCTGCAAGCTGTCGTACCAGGTTTGCCCCTGGCCCGTGTTGCGGCCGTTGATGTCCAGGAACTGCGGGAAGGGCCGCAGGGACTGTGCCACCGTCGCAGTGGCTGGGTATCCCGCATAGGGGATGCGAATGCCGGCTGCCTGCGCAGCTGCTGAATTCGCCCGTTGCGTCAGCAGGCTGCCACGCGAAAGGTTGCTGGTCGGCAACTGGTTCTGGTTGATCGTTGAGTTCAGACCATTGCCGCGGTTGCCAATGTAGGCAACGTCCAGAAGGAAACCCTTCACTTCGTGCTGAATGTTGAAGCTCCAGTTGTGAATGCGAGGAGCATTGCCAAAGTTCGGAGAGAAGAAGTCGATGTTCTGAAAGTTCGAAAGAGTCGGATCGAGCAGTGGCGGGGGACGGAAGCCAGCGGGAGTCGGAATTCCGCCATCCCAGTTCAGGACCGGATCCGCACTGTTACCAACCAGCGTGATCCTGTTTGCAAAGCCTTGACGGCACCCGCAACCACCGTTGCCGAGGGTCTGGTAGAAGATTCCCCAGCCACCACGGATCACGGTCTTGGGCGCAACCTGGTAAGCAAAGCCCAGGCGCGGTCCGATGTTTGACCAGTCGGTCTTGTAAGGCCGCTTCAACCCAGTTCGGCCAGGACCATTCCCATGGAACACGAGCGCACCGGGCAAGTT
Source organism: Acidobacteriota bacterium (assembly GCA_016870995.1). Lineage (GTDB taxonomy): Bacteria > Acidobacteriota > Terriglobia > Bryobacterales > Bryobacteraceae > Bryobacter. The sequence continues at coordinate 42,170 of VFZU01000030.1, read as the reverse complement.
GCCCGCGCCGGGATTTGGCCGGCTCATGTCCAGACTTGAAAAGTTCCCGCTCTCGATGTGCCAGCCGATCGGCACCTCATAACGCATGCCAAGGTTCAAAGTCAGCTTCTTGGTGAGGCGATAGTTATCTTGGAAGAAACCCGAGGTGTAGCCATATCGAACCTGGTCAAGCAGCACAGGCAGCACTACCCTGTCGGCTTCCTGCACAGCGCCCAGCAACAGGCTGGCGAACTCGTGGCCGCTGCCACTGGTGGAGTTCGGCACCGCCGTTTGCAGACGGTTGAAAATGTACAAACCGTTCGAACCAGCCAAATCGAAGCCAAACGTTGTCAGCTTGCGCCAGTCCCAACCGAACTTGATTTCATGCTTGCCCTTCAGCCAGGTCCAGCCCTGGGTGATCATGAGCGTGTCGTTGTCCTGGCCGCCATTGGCCACTTTGCCATCCTGCACGCCATAAGGCGATAGTCCGGCCTGTCCACGGAATTGGATGCGAGGCATGGCATCGGCTTCAGCCGCCAACCCGGGAATCCCCAACTTCGAGCCGAATCCGGCCTGTGCAGGGTTGTCCCAAACCTGCCGTGTTGCTGAATAGCCAAAGGTGGTGTGCATAAACAACGCCGGGCTAAACGAGTAATCGTGATTGATGCGAATGTTCCAGGGCAGCTGTCCTTGAAAGCCCAATCCATTGCCGATCGGGCCACTGAAGTTGGTGGTGTCGTTGCTGCCGCCGTTTTCCTTGCTCAAAAAGAAGGAGAGCCGGTTCGTCGTTGAAAACGCATGGTCGGCCTTGATGCTCCAAATTTTCTGCTCAATCGTCTGTTGGTTCACGAAGTCGTAGTTCTGCAAAAGTGTCGGCCGATTCGCATCCGGAATCAGCGGGAGCAGATTCCGCGCCACGCTGCTGAACCGATTCGTCGGGATGCGGTTGTTAGGGAAAGGCGTACGCGTGTTGCCCGAAGTTGTCGCCGGGTCGTAAATCAGCTGCGTTCCCAGTTGCGAAAAGTCTCCCTGCTTCATCTGTGCGGTCGGCAGCGTGCTCAGCGGGAAGCCGATGTTTGCCGGCAGCAATCGCTGCGTGTAGGTGTAATAGAAGAAGCTCTTGTTGCGGCCGTCATAAATCTTGGGGATGTAAACCGGACCGCCGCCCGCGCCACCGACTTCGTTCTGCCGTTCTTTCGGCCGGAAATTCTGTGCCGGGTTCGGGTTCGCGTTGCGCGCCCAGGCGTTCGCATTCCAGATATCGCGGCGCATGTTCAAAAACGCCGTACCGTGATACCAGTTGCTGCCGCTCTTGGTCAGGTACGTTTCCACGCCGCCGCCGAAGCGCCCATACTCGGCCGAGTAACCACCGGTGGTCAGCTTGAATTCCTGGAACATTTCCGCGGAAGGCATGTTGAACACGGTGCCGCCCGACTCAGGAATGATCGCCGACGCGCCGTCAATCTGCACTTCCTGTGCACGACCGCCCGATCCGGAGATGCTCAACTCCGCCCCGGCGTTCACGCCGGGCAGATAGCTGATGAAGTTACGCGGGTTACGAATGGCGCCAGTGAAGAGAGGCACTTCGTTCATGAACTTCGGCGAGAAGTTCGTGCTCTTGTCGCTGGTCGACGTCTCAAGCAACGGCGTTTCCGCTGTTACTTCGATCGACTGTTGCACATCGCCCACTTCCAACTTGAGATCCAAGTCGACGCGCTGCGCAACGCGAACTTCAATGTTCGTCCGTGACAGCTTCTTAAAGCCTGTCTTTTCGACCCCAAGCGAGTAGCGGCCTGCCGGAACTGCGGGAAATACATACAGTCCAGCGTCCGAGCTCGTCGCCTCGATCTTCGATCCATTGTCAGCACTTGTCGCGGTTAGTTTCGCACCCGGCACTGCAGCGCCGTTCGCATCAGTAATGGTTCCGCTCAGTGATCCCGCTGCAACCTGGCCCAAGGCCAAACCACAGCTCAACATGAGCCCGATAACCAACGTGGTTAATTTCGTTTTTGTCATTTCACCTCTGATTTTTGGTAGCGAAATCTATGATTTTTCATATACTTAGCGCGCCCCAAAATAGAATCTCAAGAGAGAGTATAACACTATCGTTATCTTTACTACACTATTTTGGTATCTTGATCACATGGTGCTCCCCTGGCTGCTACTTGCCGTAGTCCCCGATGCCGCGCGAGTTGTTGAATCTAAATGCCTTAACTGCCATCAGCAGGGTGGGATCGCGCCTATGTCGTTCGAGTCCTCGCAGTCGATTCGCCCCTGGGCGAAGGCGATGAAAAACAGTATCCTCAAGGGCTCGATGCCGCCATGGCATGCTGACGAACCTTCCTCGGCTCACCTGGCTCGCGTCCGCGCCTTAGACCCCAAGGACAAGGCCACACTGCTTTCCTGGCTCGAAAAGGGTGCCCCCGCCGATCAGCCCTTTAATCTCAAGCCGCCAGCCAGTCCCACTACCTGGCAACTCGGTAAGCCCGATGTGATCCTCAAGATCCCAGCCGCCCAAATCCCCGCCTCAGGCACCCTCCAATACACATTCCTGGTTTCGAAGCTCAATCTCACAGCGGACCAATGGATCTCCGCAGCTGAATGGAAGATCGACCAGCGTCAGGTCGTCCACCACATCAATTCCTTCGTCCGTCCCCCCGGCTCAAGCTATGTCAAACAGGCGCCGTTGGACCAACTGTATGTTGCTACCCGCGAAGAGCGCGCCGCCCGACGCACAGACGAACGCGAAATCGACCGCCGTGAACTCCTTCTCGGCTACGAACCTGGCTATGTTCCGCAAACCTGGGGCGAAGGCCGGGCCAAACTCATCCGCGCCGGCTCTGACATGGTCTTCGAGATCCACTACACCGCCAACGGAAAATCCGCGGTCGACTCCTCTGAGCTGGGCCTCTACTTCGCCAAAACGAAGCCCATCGAGCGCGTCCTCACCATCTCCCCAGCCGACTCGAATCTGGCCATCCCTCCCGGCGAACCGAACTACCAGTCTCATGTCACTGCCACAATGCTCGATGACGCAAAGCTTGTCAGCCTCCAGCCCCACATGCACCTCCGTGGCAAGGCCTACCGCATCGATCTCGATCAAACCACGGTTCTCAACGTCCCTAGCTACGACTTCAATTGGCAGACCACCTATTTCTTAAAGCAACCGATTCCGCTCAAGAAGGGTGCAGTCCTGTCCTGCACCGCCTGGTTCGACAACTCACCCAACAACCGCTTCAACCCAGATCCAACAAAGACGATCACCTGGGGCGACCAAAGCTGGGAAGAAATGAACGTAGGGTTCATGGAGATCGCCATCCCCGCCACTCGCGACCCCGACATCGTCAAGCTCAGCGGAACCACCCGCCCCGCCGGCGGCCGTTAATATCCGCCAAGTACCTTGAGGAAGTCTGCTACTTCTTCGAGGTGCCGAATCGCATTCTGCACCTTTACATCTTTGAGCGTCCCCTCAAAGTCCACATAGAACAGGTACTCCCAAGGCTTGCCCTTCAGGGGCCGGCTTTCGATCTTGTTCAGGCTGATATCCCTGAGCGCGAGTGCTGCCAGTGCCCGAAACAAACTGCCCGGCTCGTTCTTTGTTGAGAATACGATCGAGACCTTTCTCGCCACCGGCATCTTGCCCTTGACGTTGCCGCCCTTGCGCTGCAGCAAAAAGAACCGCGTGAAGTTCGCCCGGTCGTCCTCAATCCCCCGCTTCAAAATCCGTGCACCATAAATATCAGCCGATAGATTCGAGGCAATCGCTGCCGCATCCCGCCGCTTCTTCTCAGCCAGCATCTTTACGCTTCCGGCCGTATCGTAAAAGCTCTTTTTCTCTACCTGCGGGTTTTGCTGCAAGAACTTCAAACACTGATTCAACGCCACCGGATGCGAATAGACTTCCTTGATGTCCTTGAATGCGACACCCGGCAACGCGATCAGGTTATGCACAATCCGAACGCTGGTCTCACCCACCACTTCCACATCGTGATTCAAGAGGTGATCGAAATTCTCAATCACACTGCCATGCAGCGTGTTCTCCATCGGAATCACTGCCGCGTCGATCTTCTTATCCACCAGCGCCGCGAACACCCCGTCAAACCACTCGAATGGAATCGGATCGCTTTCGCTGCCCAGCAACTGCCGCACGGCAATTTCGCTAAACGCACCGCGTTCGCCCTGAAATCCGGCTCTCACAAATTCCTTATTCTGTTTCATATCCCGCCTATGGTTCCCATCGCTTGGCATCCTCAGCCGGCAGACCGAGCAGGTCGAGGACACGATCCACCGAATGATCCACGATATCAAGAACTGTCATCGGATTTGTATAAAAGGCGGCAACCGGCGGAGCCACGATGGCTCCCATCTCCGCCAAACTCACCATCGTTCGCAGGTGTCCAACGTGCAACGGCGTCTCCCGCACCATCAGAATCAGCTTGCGCCTCTCCTTTAATGTCACATCCGCCGCCCGCACCAGCAGATTCGACGAAATCCCCATCGCAATCGCCGACATCGTGTGGATCGAACACGGTGCCACCACCATCGCCTCTACCGGAAAACTCCCGCTCGCCAGTTTGCACCCAATATCCTCCACCGGATAGGAATGATCGGCCAGCTCTTTTGCCTCAGCCGCCAGCTTCTTTGTCTCCAGGTACATCGTCCGTTCCGCACTCCGGGTCAGGATCAGGTGCGTTTCCACCTCTTCCCGCTTCTTCAATTTCTCCAGAATTCTCAACCCATAAATGCTGCCCGAAGCTCCGCTCATCCCCACCACAATTCTGCGCTTCATCCCCTGCTCTTTCTGCCACAACGGCCTGATTGTTCTGTTTTCAGAACAGCTCCCAACCTTTTATTGCTCGTTTCGCATTCTTTCTGCTTTATACTCGGAAATAAATCTATGGGAAGTTTCTCATATGGCGGGTGTTTCCGCACCTGGTAAGATCACCATAACCACTGACGAAGCAGGCCAACGGCTGCGCAAGGCAAGAGAGCGGCTCGGATTGAAATTCCGCGAGGTCGAAGTTGCCAGTCAGAAAATCGCTGATAGCCACTCGAACGAGGAATACTCGATCGGGCTCAGTCGTCTGAGTGAGATTGAGAACAAAGGCGTTGTGCCTTCGGTCTACCGTCTCTACACGCTTTCCACCATCTATCGAATTGACTTCCTCGAAGTGCTTTCCTGGTACGGCATCAGCTTGGCGGACCAGTTCCGGGATGCGCAACTTCACGAGCTCCAAAACACTCACCAGGTACACTTCAGCACCGCCGGCCTCGGCGACCCCCAAGCTCCTCTCAGCCTTGATCCCGGCGTTGATCTCACGAAAACAACCTTTCTGAGCCGCGTCATCACCCGCTGGGGTACCTTGCCTCTTCATCTGCTGAAATCGATCGACACAAAGAAGCGACGTTACGCTTTGATGGGCTCAGAAGATTGGTCTATGTATCCCATCCTGCAGCCCGGTTCGCTTCTGGTGATCAACGATTCCAATCGTGTTGTAAATTCCGGCTGGACCGACGAATGGGATCGCCCCATTTACTTCTTTGAGCACCGCGATGGCCATATCTGCGGCTGGTGTCATCTCGACCGCGACCGACTTGTGGTTCTCAGTCACCCCAGCTCAGCCGAGCCTCCCAGAATTTTCCTCTATCCCAAGGAAATCGAAATCCTGGGTCAAGTTGTCGGGGTTGCCTTTAGTCTGGACGCTTCTCACCGGCGACGAGTTCGGCCTTCAGATGCCGGATAATTATTGCCATATTCCCATTAAATAACGCCTTTTGTGCGAGGCTTGCCGATTGCGGAAGCATCGCTTCGTAACCCTTCAACTTCTCCCAATTCGTCAACAAGCGCCGCGCCGACTGCGGCAATCCACCCAGGTAGCCCTTCACATCATTCACCTGGTCGAGAATCCCCAAATTCAGAAAGCTTCTCAGCGATTCGGCATGCGAGCGTCGCAGAGCGTCCTCTGCCGCCTCTTCCCCGAAGACGGCGCTCAACCCGTGGTGCTCGTACTGATCCGTTTCAGGATTCCGCAATCGCGACAAATACGATAATCTGCCCATTCGGGTCGCGATCTGGTTCAGGGTTCGCTCCCAGAGATCTTCAGTCGCGCTTCTTTGCCAGTTTCGCACCTCGCCACTCATAGTACCTTGATACAACACAATCTTGGCTGTCGGAATATTCTCTATTTCTCTTGTTCTGAAACAAGAAAATCTCTAGGGAATATCAGCTATGCCCCTCTAATGTCTGTAATCTAATTTTGTCGGGACTATACGTCCTGTAGCTACTACAAAAACCTTAGTTTTTCTAGAGCTTAAATCAACCCTTTAGGAGATTTGGTTCATGCTTAAGAAGATTTTTGCCTTCGCCCTGCTCGCCACTGCCCTGTTTGCCTCCCCTGTCGTCACCAACGAGATTGTCCCCATCCCCAACTGCCTGCCCTGCAAGGTCGAGATTCGCTAAAGCCCCTCATTATGCTACGATTTAGGGGTAACTAAATTGTTTAGATATCCCCCTAAAATCTTATGAGTCAGCCGCTCGATATCCAAATCTTATGGTGGCTTAGCACCACTATTCAATTGTGGATCGCCTGGAAAATCTATCGTTCGGACCTCATCCACTCCTTCCGTTTTTTCGCCGTTTACATGGCCCTCTCTTCTGCCTCCAACATTGTTATTTCCCTTGTTGAGAATCTCTTCACCGATCCCAACTATGTCGGGTTTTGCTTCCTGTTTTGGACCTACACCAGCTCCCTATTCGAGTTTCTCTTGATTCGTGAACTGAGCACCATCGCGTTGATTCGATTTCCCGCAATTAAGGCGGCATCCGGTCGTACTTTGACCGTTTTTTGGGGAATTCTAATTGCTTTTGGTGGGACCTGGTTCTATTACCTGAATTCAACCCCATCTCAAAATACACTAGCTTTTCTAATGCCGGCCATCCGTTACCAAGAGGCCGTTTCGCTCGGGTTCACTCTCTTCATTCTATTGTTTCTTGCTTTCGTTGCATGGATGCCGGTTCCGCTTTCCACCAACATTTTGAAGCATGCATTCTTGATGGGGGGATATTTCCTTGCTCTCACCTTATCTCGGTTTTCTGTTGAGCTCGGCAAATTTGCCACACAACAGCGGATTGCGGACTACGTCGGCTTAATTGGTGTCATTGTTGTGCTCGCGGCATGGTTGGCAAGGATCAAGTTTGTGGATAGCTCGAGCTTGGCTACGCCCCACGGCCCGCTCGACGCCGCAGAAGCCAAACTCCTGCTGTCACGCCTCGAAGAACTCAATCAATCCCTTTCCAGTTCTCGCTCCAAAGTGATTCGCTGATTCCAGTCACTAATTCGAGATTATTTCCAATATTATGATTGCAATTGTTCCAGAAAGACACTAAGCTTACCTTGTCGGTACTTCTATGAGTACTCCCACGGTTTTAACCGTCTTGTCCGCCTTGGCCTTTTTGGGCCTGCTACTCGGTCTCACGCTCTATTCGCGCTGGCGCGCTAACGCTTTGTTCGAAGAAAACGCTTATGGCGAAGCCATGGGCGTTGACCGCGAGTCGTTTTCAGATTATTACCGCCCCATGACCCGGATTCTCGATCCACGGGAGATGGAAGCTTGCAGTTCACTTTCTGGTCTGAAGCCCAGCGACATTGCTCGCTTCCGCACGGACAGGATTGCCGCTTTCCGTACTTACCTCAACGAAGTGCGGCTCGATTTCAATCGAATCGAGTTCAAACTTCGCTACATCATGCTCGCTGCATCCCAAAATGAGGCAGAACTCGTCTCCCGCCTCAATCAGGTCAAAACCAATTTCCAACTCCAATTGATTCGCGTGGAATTCCAATTGGTGCTCTTCCGCCTCGGCTGGGCTGGCGTCGACGTCGAGCCGCTTGTTCAAATGCTTGAACAACTCGAAGCGTGCCTTCTGCTCCGCCCATCCACCAGTGCTGCGGCAGCTTAGGGTAAGTCGTTAATCGACCAGTCGTAGCTTGAATATCGTACTCTCCAGCCCGGCTCATTCAGCCGGGCTGTTTTCTTGTACCGGCTCAAAAACTCAAGCACAGCTTTTTCGCTTCCCCCAAAGTCTTCACGAAACCACTTGAAAATTTCGCTCACAGTCACCGTTTTTTCTGCCGCATTTACCAGCACATTCCGGTCTGCTTCGATGAACCGCACCGCATCTTGCTCCAACCGCTCCTTTAGATCCGCTGCCCGATAAACGCGCCTTGAGAGGTAAGGACAACTGGCGCTTGCGCACACGATCGCAAAGTGAATTCGCGGTTCTCGAAACGCCTTCCGGATTGAGTTGTTTTCAATGTCCGCCAAAGACCGCTCCCGGCCCGCCACCACAAACTTCCTTCTGTAAAAATACGAGGCCCTTCGCAACGGATTCTTCAGCCGGTCCTTCTCTTGCGGATACTCCTTGGCAAAACTCCAAAGGATCAGCGCGTTGTACGCGTTGATCCAATCTGCTAGCCCCATTCGCCCTTCCTCAAGGCTCTTCAATTTCTCCACGTACTTCTCGAGAGGCCCCAGATCCGCCTTCAGCGCTCCATAGCGCACCTTCCCATCGTCGGTCACATACTTCGTCAGCGAATGCTGCAACCCGTCTTCTTCGGCCCACAATGCCAAAGGCAACAACAGTATTACTCTGCGCTTCATCGTAACCCCTTCTTTAAAAACGCCTTCGCCTCCACGTAGTGCTCAAACTGCTTCTCATCTTTTTTGAAGGCGGCCGTATGAATCCTGCGCGTCGAGCCTTTGTGCTCCACCGGATGCTGAATGTGCAACATCTCGTGGTACAGCACATACTGCACGACATATTCGGGAACTTCCACTCGATCCAGGATCTTCGAAATCGCAATTGCTTGATGCGACGCATCATAGTGTCCCAGAATCGTGCGGCTTGCCTGCAGGCTCCAGCCCAACTTCGGCTTTAGCATGCGCTCCCCAAAGTACTTCGCGTTGATGACGTCAAACATCGCCTCAAGATCAAACGCGTGCCCCGCCGCTGCGGCCAACATCTTTCGTCCCCGCTCTTGCCTCACCGTATTCAATCTTCCCCGCACATCCTGCCGGGCCAGATACAACCGGTAGATTTCCATCATCTGCCTGGGGGGGCGTTGCCGAAACAGCTTCGACAAGAGAATGTAAGCCAGCGACTCCTGCACCGGTGCGGGTGCTCCCTCAAGCAAGTCTGAGATCTTCACGATCAATTGCCCTTGAACCAGCCGGATATTGCTCGTCAAATTTGTGAACGGATGAAATCGAACCGAGATGCCAGGCCTCCCCAGCGAAGGCCTCAAATCCAGAAAAACACGCTCATAAATCTCCTCGATCGTCTCAAAAAGGATCGCGCTTTGTACCGGCATTCGTCGATCAGGCTACCATATCAGGAGACACCGCCTTGATCAACGCCAAGATATCAGCGTTCGGCTGCTACGTACCGCCGGGCGTGCTCACCAACCAAGACCTCGAAAAGAGGGTCGACACAAACGACGAGTGGATCCTTTCTCGCACGGGGATTCACACCCGGCACATTGCCGCCCCCGAGGTGGCCACCTCGGATCTTGCCGTCGAGGCTGCAAAAGTCTGCCTCGCCCAGCGCGGCATGGACCCCAAGGACCTCGATGCCATCCTGGTCTCCACCGTCACTCCCGACATGTTTTTCCCCTCCACGGCCTGCCTTGTTCAGGACCGTCTCGGCGCCCACGGTGCCTGGGGTTTCGACATTAGCGCGGCCTGCTCCTCTTTCGTTTACGGCCTGACTGTGGGTGCCAACCTCATCCGCGGTGGCACGCACAAGCGTGTCCTCGTCATCGGCGCCGACACCATGTCGCGCATCATTGATTACACCGACCGCACGACCTGCGTTTTGTTCGGCGATGGCGCGGGCGCATTTCTGCTTGAAGAAGGCGACGGCTATCTTGCCTTCCACAACGAGATCGATGGCTCCGGCGGCGAACATCTGAAGATGCCTGCCGGCGGCAGCCGCCTGCCCTCTTCCCACGAAACCATCGACCACCGCCAGCACTTCGTCAAGCAGGAAGGCCAGGCCGTTTTCAAGTATGCTGTTCGCAAGATGGAAGAAGCTTCTCTGGCCGTGATCGAGAAGGCTGGCCTTAAGCCCTCTGACATCAAAGTGCTGATCCCTCACCAGGCCAACATGCGTATCATCAAGGCCACTGCCGAACGGCTCGGTCTCGGTGAGGATCGCGTCATCATTAACATCGACCGCTTTGGCAACACCACTGCCGGCACTATCCCGCTCGCCACGCGTGACGCCGTCGAGCAAGGCAAACTCACCAAGGGTGATCTGGTTCTCTTTGTCACTGTCGGCGCAGGCTTCACGGTCGGTGCCAACATCTGGCGCTGGTCAATCTAGTTAGAATAGAGGCGATGACCCTCGATCAATGGGATGACCATGTCCGCGCCCGCTATCAGGAAGGCCGCAAGCAGGAAGAATTCCGTGTTTTCGATGAGTCCTCGCCGCAAGGCGTAAAGGACTTCTACCTTCTCAACCATCGCCATCAAACCCACGCTGTCGCCAAGGCCAAGCGTGCTCAATACGAAGCCCTCGACAAGGGCAAGCGTGGCGTTTGGGAGATGATGGAATTCCTCAACACTCTCGTCGACGATTCCGATCCCGACACCGACCTCTCCCAGATCGAACACAACCTCCAAACCGCCGAGGCGATCCGCGCCGATGGCCATCCCCGCTGGATGCAACTAACCGGTTTGATCCACGACTGCGGTAAAGTCCTCTGCAGCTACGGCGAACCCCAATGGGCCGTTGTCGGGGACACCTTCCCGACCGGCTGCGCCTGGGATCGATCCATCGTCTTCCCCGACTACTTCGCCTGGAACCCCGACGCTTCCATCCCCGAATACCAAACCGAGTGTGGCGTCTACGAACCCGGTTGCGGTCTCGACAAAGTGAACCTCAGCTACGGCCATGACGAGTACATGTACCACGTCATCAAAGACTATCTACCTGAGGAAGCCCACTACATCATTCGCTACCATTCCTGCTACCCAATCCATCGCGAAGGGGCCTACCAGCGCCTCCTCAACGACAAGGACCGCAAGATGCTCGAGTGGGTCCGCACCTTCAACCCTTACGATCTCTATTCGAAAGGCCACGCCAAGCCCGACGAAAAGGCGCTCAAGCCCTTCTACCTCGACTTAATCGCCGAGTTCTTCCCAGACCAGATCCGCTGGTAGGAGATAAAAGGAGCCATCGATCTTCAGAACGAACTCCAACAACTGCATAACCTGGTGGACCAATGGCTGCCTGCCAGGTTAGAGAAGGCTCGTTTGTTACTTCAAGTCAGGCTTGATCCTTTCGAACAGTCGCTGGCATCCGCTGAGCTCGACGATCAACCGGTCACTGTGCAAGACCTCCGCGATATAGAAGCTTCCCGCGAATAAAATCAGGCAACACCATTTGAACAGGCCATCACGGAGCCCGGCTTCTCCATCGAGGAAGTCTCCAACTTCAAGGAGCCGGATTGAGAGAACTGGTTCATTCAGACCAGGCTAAAAACGATCTCGCCGCACTGGATCACTCTACGGCTCTTCGAATGGTTGCTGGCATTCAGAGAATGGCCCAAAGCCCCGCATAAGACATCAAAAAACTCCAGGGTATCCAACCACCTGAATATCGGCTCCGCATCGGGGACTGGCGCGTTCGTTTTCCATATCCCAGCCCCAATATCATTCGGATCAATCGTGTCCAGAATCTTAAGGACGCCTACCGCTAACCGTTCCCCTAGCGGGCATTCATTCTTGCCAGAGCCTCCACCGCCCGCCGCCGCAACTCCGTCTCCCCACCCGCCGCCACCCGCCGCAAGTGCACCAAAGCCTCAGCCCGATCCCCGCTTGCCGACAGCGCGAGCCCCAGGTTCAACTCCGCCTCCCCCGACGGACGAAGCTTCAACACCGCCGCGTAGTGAACCGCCGCTTCCCCCGCCCGTTCCTTCGCCATCATCAGATCCCCCAGCAGCGCATGCGCGTCCGCAAACCTTGCATCAATCTTCAAACACGTCTCTAGCTCTCGCTCCGCATCCTCATAACGCCCCGTTCGGCCAAACACCATCGCTAGGCTATACCGCGCCCCCGCATCATTCGGCTTGCGCCGCAGCGCCGTCTCTAACTCGCTCTCCGCCTCCGCAATCTTGCCCGCCGGCATCAACACATTCGCCAGATTCACCCTTGCATCCACCACCCTGGGCTCAAGCCGGATCGCCTCCCGAAACGACATTTCCGCCCTCTTCGCATCTCCCGCCCCAGCCAGCAGAATCCCCAGGTTCGTATGTGCTTCCGCCAGATCCCCATCCTTCTCAATCGCCCGCCGGATCGCTGTCGCAGCCTCCACAGTCCGTCCCAACGCCTGATACGCCAACCCAAGCTCATGCCACCCCACAGCCCGCCCCGGCTCAATCGTCGTCGCCCGCCCCAACACACTCACCGCCTCCGCCGTCCGCCCACTCTTGCGCAGCGAGGTCCCCAGCCGCAACAAGGCAAATCCCGAACCCGCATCCCTTCTCACCGCTTCCCGATATTGAGCCACCGCCGCAACTCGCTGTCCATCCGCCTCCAGCGCATCGCCCAATTCGATATACCATTCGGCCCTCGCCGGCTTGTACATTTCAATCGCCCGTCGAAGCTGCGCAATCCCCGCCTTCAGATTGCTGCCCTGCTTCACCTGCGCCACCGCCAGATACAGCTCGCCCTCGGCCGTCCGCGGCAACACGGCCGGATAATAAGGCACCACCGGCCCCCGATAATTCTCGCGCTTTTCCTCCCGCACTGCCAGCAGATCGCCGACCGGCCGCAACCGCTGGATGAAGTGATCGGTCACGGCAACATGAATCACATCCTCGGTACGCCGCTTCGGCATATGACACTCAATGCAGTTCGATAACCCCGTGTGCTTCCCCGCCGCCACCTGCCGCTCAAACTTCGTCGTATGGCACTGCCGGCACATGCCGTTATAGTGCCGTTCCGCCTCCGCCCCTCTTAACGCTTTGTGCGGGTTATGGCATGTCGTGCACGTCATCGCGCTCTTGGTAAAGCACGCTGACTTGCGCAACCGGTACGCCGAGCTCACAATCTCAAACTTATCCTCGTGCCCCGTTCCTGCCGCATGATCGAAGTTCAATATGTATCCCGCCAGTGCCTGCCCAGGTTCAAACGAAAACGGCCCACGCTCATAATGCAACAGCGCATTCGGCAACGGGAAGCTCGTCGACTCGAGATGACACGCCATACAGACATCCATCTGCCGCTCCCGGTTCAGCCGCGCCGGGTTCACAATCGTCTCGCGCGTCCCGTTCTTGCTATGCCGCTCCCCGGGCCCATGACACCGCGCGCAATCAATGCCCATCGGTAATTCGCCCGGATACACCGATTCGGCGAATGCCTTCTCATGCCCCGCGCCAACCTTTGGATAGGCATTGTGGCAGAACATACAGTCATACGTAATCGGCCTGCGAAAACCATCATGATCCTCGCGATCATAGCCCGGGTTCATCGCGAAGAATCCACCCTTCTCCGCATACCAACCCAGCGGCAGTTCCATCAGCTTGTTCTGCGGCGTTCGATGTAGAAATGTTCTCGCGCTGTTGCCGGACCCCATCACATAGTCAATCACCTTTTCCAGCACATTCACTTCGCGGCCTGCCGCATCCACTTGATGCCGCCGCTGAAAGTACCGCCCTCCCCGTTCGAAAACTCGAAAGTGACTATCCGAAGGCGCGTGATAATAAGCCCCCGAACCAACCGTCGCCGCCGATGGTAACGTGAAGGATCGGCCCATCCCCGTGCTCTGGTAGCTCTCCACAATCTCCCGGTGACACCCTGCGCAAGGCTCCCCACGGGCTGCCCCCGCCAGCCACGCCGCCACGACCATCATTCTCCACCAGATCTTCATGTGATAGGATTCCACGACAACAGCGAGGAACTCTCAATGATCTCAAAACGTCTCGGCTTAGCGCTATGCGCCTACGCCCTTTCCGCCCTCGGCCAAAGCGGCGCTGGCAGTATTCAGGGAACTGTCACCGACATATCGTCCGCCCCCATCCCCACCTGTACCATCCAGGTGCTCAACCAGGCCACCGGAGTCTCCACCGAAGCAGCCTGCGGTGCCAACGGCTTCTATTCCGCCCGTGGTTTGTTCGCTGGCGGCTACCGCATCACGGTAACTTCAGCCGGCATGAAGAAACACGAAGCCAACCTCACCCTCCAAAACGGTCAAGTCATGGTCTACGACCTCCAAATGACTCTCGGCGACGTCAGCGAAAAAGTCACCGTCAGCGGCGAAACGATCCAGCTCGCCACCTACGACAGCGGCACCGTCAATACCCAACTCGACGCCGCACGCATCAGTCAGCTTCCCCAGAACGGACGCAACGTCCTCGGCCTCGCCCAGAACACTGTCCCCGGCCTCGAAGCCGGCGGTACCCGTGCCAACGGCCTCATGGGCGAAGCCATGGAGTACTCTCTCGACGGTGCTCCTCAAACCAATCGCAACTTCGGTTCCCCCGCCAACACCGCGCAAGCCATCCTGCCCGACCCCGACTCGGTCCAGGAAGTTCGTTTTGAAACCCTCAATTCGAGCGCCCAGTTCGCCACCCCCGCCACCGTGCTGCTCACCACCAAGTCCGGCACCAACCAGTTCCATGGTTCGATGTTTGAAACCGCTCGCAACAACTACTTCGGCATCGCCCGCGCCCGCCAGGATCCTTCCAATTTTCGTGCACCAAAATTGATCCGCAATGAGTTCGGCATCAATATCGGCGGCCCGATCCTGTTGCCCAAGCTCTACAACGGCAAAAATCGCTCCTTCTTCTTCGCCGCATTCGAACGCTTCTCTCTTCGCTCCAGTCAGCAGCAGTTGATGCGCGTTCCCACCATGGCCATGCGCACCGGCGATTTCAGTGGTCTGGTCAACGGCGCCAATCTGCTTCAGGTTCTTTATGACCCCAACTCGACCCAAAGCCGCGCCAACAACTACGTCCGCACTCCCTTCAGCGGCAACGTGATCCCGCTCGCCCGCATCAGCCCGCTGGCGAGAACACTTTACGCCGCCACCCCCACGCCCACTTCCGGCGACAATCCGATCATCAACTTCAACCTCACCGGTCAGAATCCAACCCAGCAAACTGTCCCGAATTACTCGACCCGTCTCGACCACGTCTTCAACGACAAAAATCGCGGCTACTTCCGCTTCACCGAAATCGACCAGCAACAGCAGGCCCTCCGGAACTTCCCTTCCGCCTCCCCGCCAAACATTCAATCCAGCGAGTTGCCCGAAGGCGCTACCGGCTACCAGCGCATCCCTGTTCAAACCATCAGCGGAGCCATGGGATACAACAAAACCTTCTCCCCGACGCTCTTTTCCGAGACCGTGTTCAGCATGCAGTGGCAGCGCATGTACGTCGAAGGCAACCCGGCCTCCATGCAGAACTACGAGAAGCAATTCGGCTTGCCCAACAACTTCTCGCAGATCGGCTTTCCGGCCATCGGCGCCAATCTCTTCATGCCCTATGGCGGCTCGCAATGGTTCTACGGGATGAGCCAGCGGGTGGTCACCCTCGACGAGAACTTCAATAAGATCGCCGGCAAGCACCAGTTGGCCTTTGGCGGACGCATCCGCCATGAGAAGTTTGGCTACCTCTCCGACCGCTCGCCGAACACCATCGCCTATACCAACCTCGCGACAGCGATCTATAATCCGGCCTCCGGCGCGAATTTCCAGGCGTTGCCGAACACCGGTTATCAGGACGCCGACTTCTTCCTCGGCGCGGCCTCCAGCTTCAGCCAGAACCGCAACGCTCCCTACAACGAATCCTTTCTGATCGAATACGACGGCTACTTCCAGGACAACTGGAAGGTCGCGCCAAACCTCACCATCAACGCCGGCGTCCGCTGGGAAGCTCACCCCTCGCCCACCGTCAAGAACGACTATCTGGTCTTCTTCGACCCCAAAAACAATGCGATTTCGACGCCCCGCAACATGGATTACTACCTGCAAAGGGGCCTCACCAGCCAGGCATTGCTTACGAACCTGCGCGATCTCGGCGTCAAGTTCCAAACCTTGAAAGAGGCTGGCCTTGGCAGGGCTGGCATCAAGGGCTACAACGCCAACATCCTCCCTCGCTTCGGCTTTGCCTGGGTTCCCTCCTTCGGCATCAATCGCACGGTCATCCGCGGCGGTTACGGCGAATACATCTACCCCGTGCCGATTCGCAACTCGATCCGTTATCTCACCGCCAGCTATCCTTTCACCGCCGGCTATTCGATGAACTACAACGCCGCCGCACAGGCCCCCGACGGCTTGCCGAATGGACTCTTACGCGGTCCCCTCAGCGCCGTCACGGGCGTCAACACGCAGAATGTCGTCGACACCAACACCACCACGGCTTTGCTGCCCGGCATCAGCCCCGGCACCATTCTCGCTTCCGACTATCCGCCCGCCAAAGTGCGTGAGGCCAACTTCACCATCGAGCAGCCCTTCAACGACGGCTCCGTGTTGCGCACTTCTTACGTCTACACATACGGCACCAACCTCGATCAGAATTTCCTGTTCAACAACGCCCCGTCCACCTACGTCTGGCAGGCCAAAACCGGCACCATTCCGCCCACCGGCCGCTTCGCCAGCGTGGCAACCCGGCCTTACGATCAAACCACCTGGGGCAACATCACCCAGTCGACAAAGTTCGGCTTTTCCAATAACACTGCGTTGCAGATCAACTACCAGCGCCCTTATCGCAAGGGCGTCGGCTTCCAGGTCTTTTATGTCTTCTCTCGCGCTTTCCGCGTCGGGGGCAATACCTTCCGCGACAACACCCTCAATCCTGCTGCAAACTACGCCCCGGGCGCGATTCCGCAGGGTATGGACGTTGGCACTCCGTTCGAGCCCAGCCGCGAATTCAACCGCTGGCAAAACTACCGCATCGACACCGCCATCCCCACCCATCGCATCAGCTTCAATGGCATCGTCGATGTCCCCTTCGGCAAAGGCCGCCGCTTCGCCGGCAATTCCAACCGCTTCGTCAATGCCCTGATCGGCGGCTACCAGATGGCCTTCGTCGGCACCGTCGTCTCCCAGGCCTTCCAGGTCGCCACCGGCAACTTCGGCGAAACGAATCCGATCACGCTCAACAAGCGAAAGCAGGCGATCCAGGATTGCCGCAGCGGCGTCTGCCGCGACGGCTTCCTCTGGTTCAACGGCTACATTCCCCCGAACGTTGTCAACGCGGCGACCCGCGGCGTTACGGGTCTTCCGGCCGACTATAAGCCCTACCTGGCCCCGATCAACAACACCCCTGGCACGGCCCAGTTCGGCACCAACAACGTCAACCAGACGCTCCGCAACGGTCAGGTCGTCCTCACCGGTTTCTCCCCCGGCCCATCCGGCGTTCAGCCCTACAACGCGATGGTCCTGCAAGGGCCGAAGAACTTCCAGTCCGACGTCTCCATCTACAAGGAGTTCACCATCACCGAACGCTGGCGTCTCCGCTTCAACGTCGACGCCTTCAACGCCTTCAACATCCAGGGCCTCGTCAACCCCAATTCCGGCACCGGCATCCAGTTGATGCAGCAGTCCTACTGGCGTCCCCGCCAGGTTCAGTTCACCGGCCGTCTGAGCTTCTAGACTGCCAAGCCCATACTTGAAAGAGCCCCGCGTTCCCACGCGGGGCTCTTTCAGTTCAAACCGCTAACAACTCACAGCATTCGCTATCCTAGAACTTCCAATGATTCGTGTTCGTTTTGCGCCCTCCCCCACTGGTTACCTGCACATCGGAGGCGCCCGTACCTTCATCTTCAACTGGCTCTACGCCCGCCACAACTCGGGCACGATGATCCTCCGCATCGACGACACCGACGTCGAGCGCAACACCCAGGTCTCTCTCGACTCCATCATGGAAGGCCTCGAGTGGCTCGGCCTCGGTTGGGACGAATTCTACCGCCAGTCCGACCGTCTCGATCTCCATCAAAAAGCCGCCTGGTCCATCTTCGAAAAAGGTCTCGCCTACCGCGACTTCACACCCGCCTCCGCCGCCGAAGATGCCGACTCCTCCAGCCCCGAAGCCCACTGGCTCTTCAATCCCGGCATGCGCGACCTTACTCGCGAAGAGTCCGACCGCCGCGCCGCCGCAGGCGAACCCTTCGTGCTGCGCTACAAAGTCCCCCGCGAAACCCGAACCGAGGTCATCGTTCCCGACCTCGTCTACGGCACCGTCACCAAAGCCACCGCCGATCTCGAAGACTTCGCGCTCCTGCGCAGCAACGGCGGCCCCACCTATCACATGGCCTCTTGCGCCGACGATGCCGACCTCCGCATCACACACATCCTCCGCGGGCAAGAGCACCTCGCCAACACCTTCAAGCACGTCCTCATTTTTGAGGCCCTCGGCGCCCCCGTCCCGCAAACTGCCCACCTGCCGCTCCTCATGGCTCCCGACGGCGCCAAGCTCTCCAAGCGCAAACACGGCCCAGTCGTCAGCGTCACTACGTATCGCGATGCCGGCTTCCTCCCGCACGCCTTCATCAACTTCCTCTGCCTGCTCGGCTGGAACCCCAAGAACGACCTCGAAAAGATGTCCCGCGAGCAACTCATCGAACTCTTCTCGCTTGACGGCATCAACCGCTCCAACGCCACCATCAACTTCACCGAAGAAGACCCCTTCGATCCCAAGTCGATCTGGTTAAACGCCGCCCACCTCCACGCCCTTCCTCACGCCGCGCTCGCCGCAGCCCTTGCCCCCTTCGCCGCCAAGGCCTTCGGCCCAGCCGCCACGGAGGCGCGCTTGCTCGAACTCGCCCCCCTCATCCAGGAGCGCATCAAACTCCTCCCTGATGTCTCCGCCGTCGCCGACATCTTCTTCATCGACAAGCTGCCGCCGTACGATTCCGAATTGCTTGTGCCGCAAAACGGAGATCGCTCGACAGCCCGGCTCGCCCTGGAGAAGGCCCGCGAAGTCCTGACCGCGGTGCCCGATTTCAACGTCGCCGCCCTCGATCCCGCCCTCCGCGCCGCCGCCGCCGAGCTCAAACTCAAAGCTGGCCAAATGTTCCAACCCGTTCGTGTCGCCGCCTGTGGCCGTAAAAACGCCCCGCCTCTGTTTGAAACCCTCGAGGCCCTCGGCCGCGCCACCGTACTCGAACGCATCGAAATTGCCCTGGGAATTCTTTAAATGAGCGAACCTACTTCCAACTTTATCCGGGACATCATCCTGGCTGACAACGAGTCCGGCAAACATGCAGGGCGGGTCCAGACCCGCTTCCCTCCAGAGCCCAACGGTTATTTGCATGTCGGTCATGCCAAGAGCATCACCATCAACTTCGGCCTCGCCGCGGAGTTCGGCGGCATGTGCAACCTTCGCTTCGACGACACCAATCCCGCCAAGGAAGAACTCGAATACGTCGAATCGATCATCGAAGATGTCAAATGGCTTGGCGGCGACTTCGGTGACCGCATCTACTACGCCTCCGACTACTTCGGCCAGCTCTACGATTGGTCCTGCCAGCTCATCCGCGACGGCCACGCCTACGTCTGCGATCTCACCCCAGAGCAGGTCCGCCTCTCGCGCGGCACCCTCACCGAACCCGGCCAGAACAGCCCCTACCGTGATCGCAGCATCGAAGAGAATCTCGATCTCTTCACCCGCATGAAGGCCGGCGAGTTCCCGGACGGCTCCCGCACCCTGCGCGCCAAAATCGACATGGCTTCGGCGAACCTCAACTTCCGCGACCCCGTCATGTACCGTATCCTTCACGCCGAACACCATCGCACCGGCAACGAATGGTGCATCTACCCCATGTACGATTGGGCCCACGGTCAGTCCGATTCGATCGAGCGCATTACCCACTCAATCTGCACCCTCGAGTTTGAAGACCACCGCCCGCTCTACGACTGGTACGTCCAGCGCCTCGGTATCTTCGCTCCGCGCCAGATCGAGTTCGACCGGCTCAACCTCACCTACACCATGATGAGCAAGCGCAAGCTGCTCCAGTTGGTCCAGCAGAACCTGGTCGAAAGTTGGGACGACCCCCGCATGCCAACCATCTCCGGCATGCGCCGCCGCGGCTACTCCCCCCAGGGCCTGCGCAACTTCGCTCAAAACCTCGGCGTCTCGAAAACCAACGGCACCACCGAATTCGAAAAGCTCGAATTCTTCATCCGCGAAGATCTGAACAAAACCGCCAGGCGCGCCATGGCGGTCATCAAGCCCCTCAAGCTGATCATCGACAACTACCCCGAAGGTCAAACGGAATGGCTCGACGCCTGCAACTATCCCGACAACGAAACCGACCTGCGCAAGGTGCCCTTTACCCGCGAACTCTGGATCGAGTGCGACGACTTTGAAGAGACTCCACCCAAAGGCTTCTTCCGCCTCTACCCTGGCAACGAAGTCCGCCTCCGTTGGGGCTTCTTCGTCAAGTGCGTCAGCCTCGACAAAGACGCCGACGGCAACGTCACCGCCATCCACTGCACCTACGACCCCGCCTCACGCGGCGGCAACTCACTCGACGGCCGCAAAGTGAAGTCGACCATCCACTGGGTTTCAGCAGCCCACGCCGTCGCCGCCGAGATCCGCCTCTACGACAAGCTCTTCACCAAAGAAGACCCGAACGACGTCCCCGAAGGTCAGGACTTCACCGCGAACCTGAACCCGAAGTCTCTGGTGAAAGTCCAGGGCTGGCTCGAACCCGCGCTCGCCGAAACCCAACCCGGTGACCGCTACCAATTCGAGCGCCTCGCCTACTTCTGCGCCGACAAATCCAGCACCAAAGAAAAGCTCGTCTTCAACCGCACCGTCGAACTCCGCGACACCTGGGCCAAAGAAAAGAAGAAGTCCTGATCGCAGCACCCTCATGCTGGATGAATTGTTGAGCGTTGCTGTGTTTGAGCCGCTGTTGGAAGACAACGATGTAGTTATGGTTTTGAGAGCCGACTTGAATCCGACCGCCCGAATGCTTGGAGAAGAAATTGAGCGGCATCGTCAACGGCATCGTGGAGTGTCGAATGTATCCGATTGACGAAGAGGACCGGCTGGTGGAGTTACAAAATGTTCCGAAGCCGGAACCGGGTGCACCGTGCCCGATGCTGTTAGCAGAAGAGAATCGGCTGGTGGTGTCGTATTGGTTGCCGGAAGTTCCGCCTTACGATACTGGCCCAACGGCACCGTTCGCATTCGTGCGATTCCACGGGCCATACTTTCACTTGTTCGGACCACCTAACGATGAAGCGCTGGACGGCCATCCGTTAGCGAAGTGTGGGCTTGCGCCGTACAGCGTCTACGAAGTGGAATCGTCGTCGCTGATTCGGCGGTTGGAAGCCATGAACGCGGTCCACCCATACCACCAGCCCGCCGTGTTCGACGCCTTCCATCACTATGTCTTCACGTTTCATGACTCCACGTTCGAATGTGTGGCGCACGGGCTTGAAACATTCGTGGAGCATATTCATTTTGACCAACAGCTTCAACGGATGTCAGTATTGTTGGCGGGCTGACCCATCGAACGGTCCGGAAACTGACCGCTTCCCGAACGGCATTCCTGAACCGCGAAGTAAGTCGATCTTGCAACGATTCGGGGCAATTCCCGGTGATACCTTTTCCGAGCACCCGCGATGCCGCTGATCCGCTAATTCGGCGGCAAGCGTCAGTGACGGTGGACAACGGCACGCCTAGCCTCTCCGCGATCCCGCGCCACGATATGCCCTGTTCGCGTAGCTTGACGATCTGATCACGTCGGAACACACGCATAGGACGGCCACAACCTTGCCCTTCGCATTCGCCGCCCGGACACCAAGTAGGGTGCGCTCCTTGATGATTTCCATTTCAAATTCAGCGACCGGGGCCAGTATCTGAAGAAGCTCACCCTCAAATTTCGAGTTCTTCTCCCGAAACAGTTGACCTTGGCTAGCCGCGAACTTCGAACCGATCATCGGATATTAGCTGATCGATCGACTCGAGTTCATTTCTCAGCCCCGCCCGCTTCCGGGTTCCGGCAACGCGGGCGGGTCAACCATCCGCAGCGTCACCGGAATCTCGATCGTCCTGACAAACGCCTCCGGCACCGTCACGCGAATCACCGCCTGGTACTCGCTCGGCTCCAGCCCTTCCGGTGCGATTTCCAGCTTCAGCTTCATCCCAACCGTCTTGCCATCGGGGGTCAGCTTTAACCAGCTCTCGCTCGATACAACTTCGCTCGCCTCGAACGCCTGGTTGCATCCCGACCAAATCGCGATTTCCTGCACGGCCGGCATTTCGCCTCCACGCATAAACTCGAACCCCGCCGGCGTGTTCGCGCCCAGCCACGGATCACAGAACTGAGCCACAAACGCATCGTTCACGCTGCCGAGCTTCGGTTGCGTCGCCGCCGAAGTAGAGAAGTCCTCAGAGAACGATTCCCCGACGATCGTCGCGTTCTCGCCCGGGCCCAGCGCCAGTGCCGTTGCCGCGTCCTTCCTGCGTCCACCCCAGAAGGTGGCAAACACGACATCATTCGTCGCTGGATCAATTCGCATCAGGAACGAATCCTGCAAGCCTGCGTTCGTTTTCTGAAACTCGCGCCGACCCGGAAAGTCAGGTGAGGCCGTCTCGCCGGTCATATAGACGTGCCCATGCGAATCGAGGCCAATCGCCGTCACCGTCTCACTGGGATCGAGCGTGCCGGGTGCGCTGCCCCCCAGATAGGTGAGGTAGTTGATCTGTGTTGCCTCCGCATTCAGCCGCAACAGAAACCCATCGCGAGCCCCGCCAGCAAATACCGGTTGCAACACTCCCTGGGTCGTTGGAAGCCCCTTCGTTGATGTATTGCCTGCCAGATAGGCCTGGCCCTCGCGGTCCACCGCAATCGCTCGCACGGTTGTGATGCCCGAGCGCCAGCCCACATAGCTGAAGTACGTTACCGCGTCTCCGGCAGGAGTGAGCTTCGCCACATAGCCGGAGTAAGCCTGCGGCGTCTGCATCCAGGCATCTTTAGTGGCCATTCCGGGCGACATGTTGTCCCCAGTGATGTAAAGCGAATCATCCGGCCCCACTGCCATGGCTGCAATGTTGTCGGTGCCTGCGGTCCCACCAAAATAAGTCGCATAAGCCAGCTGGTGATCCGGAGTGAACTTGGCGATAAACGCATCCGCTCCGCCCCCGCCGATCCTGCTTTGGATCGCCGCTTTCACAGGCAAATCGGGGGAAGTGTAGCGGCCGCCGATGTAGAGATTGTTTTGGGAGTCGACCGCCATCGCCCGGCCTTCTTCCTGCAGCCTGCCACCGAAGTCGGTCGAGAACAGCAAATTGCCCGCGGGGCTGAGCTTCATCACAAACGCGATGTTGTTGCCCGAGTGCTGCGATTGAATTGGTTTCAACATGGGCAGATCCTTGGCACCTGTCATGCCGGTGATGCAGATATTGTTCTCGCGATCGATGACCATGGCTTGCGCAATCACTAGCGCGGAGCCACCGATCAGCTTCCGCCAAACCACTTCCTTGCCACCTGGCTTGTACTTGGTGAGGTAAGACCGATTCAGCGCCGCCGTAAACGGCTTGCCCCCGACGGGATCGGCCTGAAGGTCACGCGATCCAGTCTCCCCGGCGACATAGATGAAGCCCTCGTCATCTACAGCCACTGCTCGAGCATCGTCGTCGCGATCGCCGCCATGGAAGGTGGAGAAGACAAGCCGCTTGTCGCTATGCGGCACTTGCGCGTAAATCAAGCCGCAAAACACAGCGGCGAACATCAGGGGTTTCATTGCGAGGAGTGTCCTTTGAGCTTTTGAGCCATTGCATGTGGTCCGCAATTGACTCTCAATCACTCACGCGCAGCTTTGGCCCGCATTAGCTCAAGACCTTCAAATCTTTACGAAGTACCGCGGGAATCGGCTTCATGCTCTCCTGCTTTCGATTTGTGAGTTCTCTCGACGATTCCCAACGGCGTCCTACTAATCGTTTCTGAGCATGGATTCGGATACGCGCATGAGGTTCTATACAAGAGAAGGGATGTGCCGAGCGGAGTAGGCGAGGCTGATGAGGAACTTGCAGAATTGAGTTTTTGATTTGCCGACCGAAAGCGGCCTTGCCCGCGGCTGTCTGTAACGATTCAACTAGTACGAGAGCTTCTTCCGCAGCGTCCGATATCCTCTCCATTTAGGAAACCTTGTGCTTGCTTCCATCCCGGGCCTGGCTTTAGCCCTGCTCTTCTTCGCCCAAACCGCCTCGCATCCCGCCAAGCGCCTCAGCAAGATCCCCGAAACCGCGCGCGTTGATCGTAATTCCACCGTTGCCTCCAACCAGGAAGAACGCGTTCTCAACTCCTTTGAATCCGACACAGAGATGTCCATCGTCGCTCCTCGCGACACTACATTTCGATTGACTTCCGATGGCGTGACTCATGGCCAGCGCGCCTTGGCCATCGAGTTCCGGCAGGTGCAATGGCCAGCCTTGTTCCTGCGCCCTCCGGCACCTTGGGATCTTCGCGAGTGGGGTGAGATCGCCTACGACATCACCAACCCAGGCACCACCGCCATTCGATTCAGCGTCCGCGTCGATGACGACATCCGCACTGACTCCGTCGTCGCCTGGCGCACCGGCTCAGCAACGATCGAACCGGGCGCGACTGCGACCTTCGCGTTTCCGCTCGTCAATCGCGACTCCATGAATTGGGGATTGCGCGGCCTTCCCGTTTGGCCGGGGGCGCGCAATCTCGGCAGCACCGGCACGCATGTCCTCAACACAGGCAACATCGCGCAGATGCAGATCTTCCTTGGCTCCCCAGCCGAAAACTTCACTGTGATCGTCGACAACGTGCGGCTGCGCCCGCCCTACCCGCTCGCCGGAATCGTGGATCGCTTCGGCCAATTCACGGGGAACACCTGGCCTGGGAAGATCGAAACCGAAGAAGAACTCGAACTCCAAAAGAATGCCGAGGCGGAATCGCTCTCGGACGTGGAGCGCTTCGACGATCGATCCGAATTCGGCGGATTCACTGCAGGGCCGCAACTCGAGGCAACGGGCTACTTCCGCACCGCAAAGCACGAAGGCCGCTGGTGGTTGGTGGATCCAGAAGGCTACTTATTCTTCTCGAGCGGCTTCAACTCGATGGGCCTCGCGCAAACAACATTCACGACCGGCCGCGAAGATATGTTTACCTGGCTGCCTTCCGACGAAGATCCTCTCACAAAGCACTTCTCTACTGCGACCGCCGTCTCCGGCCTGATCCGCACCGGCACTACCTTCAACTTCCATGCCGCGAACCTCGAACGCAAACATGGCGCGGATTACGTTGCAGCCTGGCGATCTCTCTCTTTGGCCCGCATGAAAGCCTGGGGCTTCAACACGATCGGCAAATGGTCCGACAACGGTCTGCATCGCCGCGGACTGCCCTATGTCACCACCACCCTCTTTGGAAACTACAATACGGTTCCCAATGCGGGGCAGGGAACGGATCGCTTGCCCGATCCGTTCGACACCCGTTTTGCCACCAGTGTCCGCGAGCGTTTGCTACCAGTGCTCACTCCGGCCATCAGCGATCCTTACTGCCTCGGCCACTTCGTCGATAACGAAATGAACTGGGGATCTCCGGGCAACGAGCGTGCAAGATATGGCGTGGCGCTGGGCGCTCTCAGTCAGAATCCGGCGAATTCGGCGGCACGGCGCGCACTCGGCGCTCTACTCGAGAAGCGCTACACGACCATCGAAAATCTCAACACCCAGTGGGGCACCCAGTTTGCCAGTTGGTCCGCGCTTGCAGCCCCGGCGACAATCACCGCCGGCATGCGTGCGGATCTGTCGGAGTTGACCTCGGCTTTCGCCCGCGAGTACTACCGCGTTGTGCGCGAAGAACTCCGCCGCATTGACCCGAATCACCTATACCTGGGCAGCCGCATCCATCAGGTAAATCCCGATGTCATTGCCGGTGCCGCCCCCGAAGTCGATGTGCTGAGCTTCGATGTGTATCAGGCGGCAATCGCACCCGCAGGCTGGACTCAGCTCGAACGTGTGGATCGCCCAGCGATCATCGGTGAGTTCCATTTCGGTGCCCTGGATCGCGGCATGTTCTCAACTGGCCTCTAGTCTGCATCTTCCCAAGAAGCTCGCGGTGAAGCTTTCCGCCGCTAGCTGCGTAGCGTGGCCGATCATCCAAACTTTGTTGGCGCTCACTGGTTTCAGCTGGCGGATCAGGCCATCACCGGCCGGCCCCGCGACGGCGAGAACTACAACATCGGCTTCCTCAACGTCGTCGACGCCCCCTACCCGGAGATGGTCAACGCCGCCCAAGGCTTGCATCGCGAGCTCTACCGTCGTCGCCTGGGTCAATAGAAGGGCCAGAGCTTCAGACTTTGTTAGACTTGGTTAGACAAAGATGAGGCTGCGCGAGTTATTCCTGGCCGCCTGTCTGGCGCAGTGGATGTGGGCCAATGACGCAGTTGCGCCGGTAGTGAACAAGTACTGCGTAGGCTGTCACGGCATGGCGCGGCCTGCTGGCGATGTCGATCTCGAGAAACTCGCGGGCGAAGCGGTATCTGGCCACGCCAGAACCTGGCAGAAGGTGGTTGAGCAATTGTCTCTGGGCGAGATGCCGCCCAAGGGCATGCCGCAGCTTTCCGCGGAAGAACGTCTCAGTCTCATCGCCACCATCCGGGCCGAACTCAAAAAAGCAGCCCTGGCGCGTGCCGGCGATCCAGGGCCCGTCGTGTTGCGGCGGCTCAACAACGCGGAATACACGTATACACTTCGAGACCTCACGGGCGTCGCCACGCTCGACCCGGCTCGCGAGTTCCCAGCCGACGGAGCAGCCGGTGAAGGCTTTACCAACACGGGTAACTCGCTCGTCATGTCGCCATCGCTGGTTACCAAGTATATGGATGCGGCCAAACAAATCGCGCGACACGCTGTGCTCGAGCCCGATGGAATCCGCTTTTCCCGGTTCACCTCCGCGCGGGACTGGACGGACGAAACGCTAGCAGAAATTCGCGCATTTTATGCGCGCTTCGCCGAGGCTGGCGGAGTGGATAACGTCAAGCAACAGGGTGTCGAGCTGGACCGCAACAAGGGTGGGCGGATCCCTCTCGAGAAGTACCTGGCAGCCTCCCTTGAAGTGCGCGACGGCCTCGCGGCCCCAAGCGTCGCGCGCCGCCGTGGACTCAGCGCGAAGTATCTCTCCTCTTTCGTCGCTGCGATGCGCAGCATCTCGCCTTCACTACTGCTCGATCCGATGCGCAAGCGCTGGGCAAAGGCGAGCGCAGGCGACGTAGCATCGATGGCCGCTGACATCCGCCAGTGGCAGGAATCCTTGTGGAAGTTCAGCAGTGTCGGCCATATCGGTAAAGTCGATGGGCCGAAAGCCTGGATGGAAACGGTAACGCCCCTCGTCGCCGAGCTGGAGTTTCGGCTCAAGTTGGCATCCGCAGCGCAGCAGGACCTGAAGCTCTACCTCGCCGCCAGAGAGGTCGGTGCCGGAACCGCAGGCGTCGTTTGGAATTCGCCCCGTTTACTGATCCCCGGCAGGGCCGCATTGCCACTGCAGCAGGTGCCAAACCTCGTCGAACAATTGCGAAGCCGGCGCGAGGTTGTGGTCGGCTCCACCGCAGCCGTGCTCAAAGGCGAGCCTGCACCCGAGCAAGCACGCACTGCCTGGGACGCTTACCTCAACGGTGGCGGCGAGACCCAATTGCAACTGCTCACTACCCGCATCGAGAAATCCGCTGAGTTCGATTTCGTTCGTGGTTGGGGTGGTGGCAAGGATGCCTCGGTCCTGGCCAATTCAACCGATCAAACCGTCAGGATCCCCGGCGTGATGAAGGGCCGCGGAGTAGCGGTGCTTCCCAAGGCGAGTTCTCAAGCGGGGGTCGCATGGCGCAGCCCGGTCAACGGGATGATTCAAGTGGACCTCGCCCTCAAGAGCGTTCACGTCGGCTGCGGCAATGGCATCGAGTGGGCCCTCGAACTTCGGCGAGGCGTCACACGCGTCGGGTTGGCCGAAGCCACAAGAGCATCCAAGGCCAACGTAACTTTAGCCGTGCGGCAAGGCGACCTTCTCACGCTGCTAGTGGGCCCGAAAGATGGCAACGCCTCATGCGACCTCACGGATGTCGATTGGACCATCGCCGCACCAAGCAAAGAGTGGTCTCTGTCGCGCGATGTATCGGGCGACGTCTCACGCGGGAATCCAAATGGTCAGTGGGTCTTCTTTGCTGCACCCGTAGCGGCTCCCGGCCTCGGGACCACCATCCCTTCCGGCTCGCTGCTGGCCCGCTGGTTCACTTCCGAAGATGCAACCCAACGCGCACTTCTGGCGGACCAACTCGAACAACTGCTCAAGGGTCCCGCACCCGCTTCCGCCACGCCTGACGCCCGCCTGCACCAGCAATTACGATCGCTGGCCGGGCCTCTGTTTTCGGGCGTGACGATGGATTCGAAAACAGAACCCATCACAGCAACCGCACCTTCGCTACTTGAGTTTTCACTACCCTCGGACCTCGTTGCGGATGCGGAGTTCGTTGTCTCCGGCACGGTTGCTGCCGCTGATGCTGCCGTGCAATTGCAGGTATCCACTACCAAGCCTTCTATTGAGCCCGGTCTGCGCCCCAGCTTTGCGGCGGTGAAAACCAATGATGGAACATGGAGTTCGAACAATCAGGTCCTCACCGTTGCGCATCCCGTTGTCGCAGGCTCTGCCGCACGCTCCCGTTTCGACGCCATGTTCGAGGAGTACCGGCAATTGTTCCCAGCCTCGATCTGCTACACGCGGATCGTGCCGGTGGACGAAGTAGTCACCATGACCCTCTACCACCGCGAGGACGAGCACCTCGCGCGGCTGATGCTCACGCCATCGGAGCAGAAGCATTTGGACGGCTTGTGGTCGAGACTGCGCTTCGCAAGCCGTGCCCCGCTGCTCACCGTCGATGCCTTCGAGCAGTTGTGGCAGTACGCGACACAGGATGCTGACCCCTCTGCCTTCGAGCCCCTGCGCAAGCCAATCCAAGACGACGCGATTCTTTTCCGGCAACAGTTGGTTGCCGCTGAGCCGAAGCATCTCGACGCGGTAATCCGCTTTGCCGACCGTGCCTACCGCAGGCCAATTACGAAACAGGAAGATCAAGGACTGAGGTCGCTTTACGCGCGGCTACGCCAGCAGGAACTACCGCACGAAGAAGCGATTCGCCTAACGCTCGTGCGCGTGCTCACCGGTCCCGCGTTTCTCTACCGCACGGAGAAATCGCCCGTGGGCTCCACAGCCGCGCCTGTCTCCGATTGGGAACTAGCCACGCGCTTGAGTTATTTCCTGTGGTCGTCCCAGCCGGACGAAGCGCTACGCAAGGCTGCCGCTGCGGGCACCCTGCGAACCCCGGTCGGCCTCGCCACACAGCTGCGCCGCATGCTGAAGGATCCCAAGGCCGCCCGCCTGTCGAGCGAGTTCGGCGCGGCGTGGCTGCACGTCTACGGTTTCGATTCGCTCGACGAAAAGAGTGAACGCCACTTCCCGGAGTTCGCCTCTCTGCGTGGCGCGATGTACGAAGAAACTCTGCGATTCTTCACCGACTTTTTCGCGAACGGGCGTTCCATCCTCAGTTTGCTCGATGCCGACCACACGTTCCTCAACAAATCACTGGCTAGACACTATGGTGTGGATGGGATCAAGGGCGACTCTTGGCAGCGCGTCACCGGCATGAAGGCGCGCGGCCGCGGCGGCGTGCTCGGGCAAGCGACCACGCTGGCAAAGCAATCCGGCGCGTCTCGCACAAGCCCGATCCTCCGCGGCAACTGGGTCGCTGAAGTGCTGCTCGGCGATAAGCTGCCGCGCCCTCCGAAGGACGTGCCCCAACTGCCGGAAGACGAAGCTGGCCTTCAGCTGACGATGCGGGAGCTCACCGAGAAACACACCTCGGACGCTCGCTGCAGCAGTTGCCATCGCCGCATCGACCCCTATGGCTACTCGCTCGAACGCTTCGACGCCATCGGACGAGCTCGCGAAAAGGATCTCGGCGGCCGCCCCATCCATACCGCCACGAAGCTGTTGGATGGCACTGCGATCGAGGGTCTCGAAGGGCTCCGCCAATATCTGCTCACAAAAAAGAAGCAAGACTTCGTGCGGCAGTTCTGCCGCAAGCTGCTTGGATTCGCCCTCGCGCGCGGGCTGCAACTGTCGGATGAGCCGCTGCTGGACCGCATGGAGTCGCAACTCGCAACGAAGAGTTATTCTGTGGAACAAGCGATCTTGATGATCGTGGAGAGCCGCCAGTTCCGTCAGATCCGGGGCCGGAACACAGTGATCGAGGAGGAGACAGCGCAATGACACGAAAACATCTCGATTCGCGCAGGCTGTTCCTGCGCGGCGTGGGCGTCACGATGGCGCTCCCCTGGCTCGAATCGCTTCCAGTATGGGGCGCACCTGGCGAGCGCAAGCCCGGTAGCGAAGCGCCCGTGCGCTTGGGCGTGCTGTTCGCGGGCAATGGATTCCACAGCAAGGAGTGGTGGGCGAAGGGCGAAGGCGCCGCTATGGAACTCGGCCAGGTGCTGGCACCCCTGCAGGACTTCTGCCAGAAGATGCTGTTCGTCCGCGGCCTCTACAACGAAGAGGCGCTGAAGGGCAACATTCACAGCTCGCAAACGGGCAACCTCCTCTCGGGCGCGCCTCTCGCTTCGGGTGGTGAGATCCGCTCCGGCGCCAGCTTCGATCAGGTGCTGGCTCAACGCTACGGCAACTCGACCAAAGTGCCGAGCCTCGTTCTGGGCTGCGAGAAGTCGAACCCGTCGGTCCACAAGAACTACTCGATGCTCTATAGCTCGCACATTTCCTGGAGTTCACCCACGACGCCGACCCCTCTCGAGATCTTTCCTGCTCTGGCCTTCGATCGTTTGTTCAAGGACGAAGCCTCCAAGGCCGACCAGAGCGTGCTCGACGCCGTCCTATCGGATGCCAGGGACCTCCGCCGCGACATCAGCACCGGCGACCAGCGCAAGCTCGATGAGTATCTCGAGTCGATTCGCGACGTTGAGCAGCGCATCGCGAACGCAGGCAAGCGCGGGCAGTTCGAAGGCTGGCGGCCGACCCTCGACAAGCCAAACATCCCACGCCCCGCCGACGGAATTCCGCAGGACATCGCCGAGCATATGCGTTTGATGACGGACATCGTAGTCTTGGGCTTCCAGACGGACACGACCCGCATTGCCACGCTCAAACTAAACAACGACCATAGCTCCTTACGCTTCCCCAATCTCGGCGTCGACTACATGATTCACCACCTGCTGTCGCACGCCGACACCCCGGACTGGCTCAAGGTGAATCAATTCTTCCTCGAGCAGTTGGCCTATCTCGCCCGCAAATTGGACTCAGTCCGCGAAGGCGAACGCACATTACTCGACAACACGATGTTGCTGTTTTGTTCGAGCATGCTCACAGGCAACCACGAAGCGCGGCAACTCCCCGTAGTGGTCCTAGGCGGCGGAGGCGGTCGCATCCAGGGCGGCCGCGTCATCGACTACCGTGAGAAACCAGACCGCCAGATGTGCCGCCTCTTCCTCTCACTGATGGACAAGATGGACGTCCGCCTCCCCCGCTTCGGAGACGCCACTCGGCCACTGGATGAAGTGTAGCTTGGGGGTATCTTTCCAAATGAACTGCGGGTCGCTCAATTTGCGCATCAGCGACGTCGATTGAACGCTCGAAATTCCAACGCATATTTTTCTATCCAACGATCGCCGAAGAAACGACGATTTCCTTTGGTCCTTATACGATTTCGGCTGCAGCAGATGCGGCAATTGCACCGGGCAAGTTTCCGCTCGCGGTGATCTCTCATGGAACGGGCGGATCGCATTTGGTGTATCGCGAAACTGCCGCTTTTCTCGCCCGCAACGGCTTTGTAGTCGCGCAACCGGAACATCCCTTCAACAATCGAAACGACAACACTTGGGAGAATCGATGCGAGAACTTGATCGAACGTCCGAAGACGATCCGCAAAACGATCAATGTGTTGGCAGAAGATCCAAGACTCAGTGTTGATCCCAATCGTTGTTGTGTGATCGGCCACTCGATGGGCGGCTATACGGCTCTCGCTGTGATTGGCGGCAAACCGGTTGCGTTTTCGCGAGAGACTGAGGACCACAAAGAGCATCCGGTTCCAGTGAAATCAGATGAGCGTGTGAAGGCGGCTGTCTTGCTGGCCCCAGCGACGCCTTGGTATCGCGATCCGAAATCCCTGCAAGAGGTTCGCGTGCCGATCTTGATGTTGACCGGCGAAAAGGATGACATCACAGGATGCTGGCATGCGGACAATGTGCGGAACGGCCTGTCAGACAAGACACTCCTCGATCATCGAGTTGTCCCGAACGCGGGTCACTTTTCTTTTGAAGCACCGTTTCAAGATTCGATGAAACGGCCAGGCTTTGCGCCAGCAACCGATCCAGCAGGTTTTGATAGAGCTGCCTATCAAAAGCAAATGAACAATGAGATTCTCGAGCTCTTGCGGAAACAAATGCCCGAGTGAATTGGGAAAGAGACTCTCAGTCTTTTCGAAACTTTAGACATCGGTTTCGGTAAACAGCCGAAAGGCTGGATGCCCCGCCCCTCAATTCTGGATGAAGCACAAATTTCCAATTGGAGATTTGTTCGCTCGGAGCAGAATCAATTCTCTTGTTGTTTCATGGTTTTTTCTCGGATGTGCTTTGCGCAAGTCGAGTTGCACAAAGCTTGAAAGTTCCCGCACACTGCCGATATTCTCTGCGCGCCTCTTCGAGCTTTCCTTCTTCTCTCAGGCGATCTCCAAGCCACAAACGCGCCTCCGCACGACCCGCGATTGCTGCCTCCTTCATTAGCTTCTGCCCTTTCACTTCATCCTTCGTAACGATTCTCCCGTCGAGATAGATCAGTGCGAGCACATACATGCCGAGAGGCTCATTGCGCTCGTCCGCTCTCTTTGCCAATTCGAAAGCCGTTACCAAGTCTCCTCTGACAAGTGTCCCCTCGAAGTAGGCAAGCGCCATGAATGCGTTGGCCGTCGGATACTTTTTTTCGCTAAGGGCCTGCATCATCTGGATACCTTTTTGTACCTTCGCCGCATCCCCTTCCTGTATCAAATCGAGTGCCCTATTGAATGCAGCCCGGCGCTTTTCATCGCGATCTGGCACTTCGCCCTGATATGAGAATTTGACCTCAATTGTCGCTTCAATGGCGACCCGCTTCCCATCCACTGTTGCAGGCTTCATGTCCCATTGCCGCACTGCGGCAACAGCTGCCTCGTCGAGGCCGAATCCAATTGGACTTACAACCCGAATATTGCAAACAGGACCTGCAGTCGGAACCGTGACAGCCAAAAGCAGCAAGCTCGGGGCGATCTTAGCTCTTTGGGCTTCAGGCGTAAACTCTGGCTCGACCTTACGTAGAACTTTTGGGAAAATGACCTTCTTCTCAGGATGCTTTTCAATCTGTCCGGTTTCGCCCGGACAAGGATGAAACACCTGAGCAATTAGCAGCAATTGAAGCAGCAGCATCCAACAATTGAACCACGGAGCTTCCTTGCAGGAGTTTTCGACACTAATCTTCCAAACGCATGCAGAAGCGCTGAGCGCAGGGGCGAGGCGATCACCGCACCGCTCACAACCAAATATCGGTTCACGGTCCCGCCAAGCTAGCGTTAGACGCTGCTTCCACAGATCAACGAGTTGAAGGTTCTTCGGCTATCAATTGATTCGCCTTCGCCTCGCATCCGACGTTCTCGATTCCACAGAGCCGGAACAAGCGAATTGCCTCTGCCCGAAGTCCTTTCTTCAGGTAGACATTCGCCAACTGAATCTGCGCAGATTGGTTTCCTCGAAACGCTCCGGCGGTGTAGAGCTGAATCGCCTTGGCCTCATCGCGAGGAACTGCAATCCCCTCTTCGTAAAGCAGTCCCAATGCGTAATAGCCAAAATGTGCTTTTTCAAGATTCAGCCCTTGAAGCGCCTTTAGTGCGGCAACCTCATCTTTGGGGACTCCCTTCCCTTTGGATCGCAGGTTCGCCCTAACAGCAATCGCCATGGGAAACTTGTGTTTCTCCAAATTCACCATTTCTTCGATGCTCTTTCGTCTCAGGTTCGGATCACTGCTGTGAACGCCTCGATATACTAAATCAAACTGCCTAGATTCCTTTTGATCGAGCACATCAGGATTCGTAATGAAATTGAATTGCGCGTAAGTTTGGGTCCGCACCGGGAGCCGAGCCTTGGTTGCCGGAGTAAATTGCCATTGCTTGAGCGCCTTTACTGCCGCCTCGCCGACACTAAATTCACTTGGACTCAAAACGTCGATGTCGCAAGGCTTCCCATTGACGTCCACAACAAAAGCCAACCCAATCGTTGCCCTCAAAAGACCTGCTTTTCGAGCAAGCTACGGAACTTCTTGCATGACACGATTCTTCACTGCCGCAGGAGTATCCGGCTGGGGCACCACAGGTTCCCCAGCCGGACAAGGTTGAATCAATGCCGCAACTTGAAGCAATTGCAGCAGCAACATTACGCCGCCTTGTAGACTGCTTTGGCCGCCTCGACCGCGCTCGCCTTCGGCACAAAACCCTGCGCCTTCAGCGCCTCTTCGAACTTCTCAAGCAGGAACAGCGTATCCTTCTCGGTCGCCAGGACTCCCATCAAACCGATGCGGAACACCTTCCCTGCCAATTCGCCAAAGCCGCCCAGGATCTCGACACCATAGTTGTCCATCAGATGCTTGCGCACGCCCATGTCGCTGATCCCCGCCGGTACTTTCGGCGTCATCAGGTTCCATAGCCGGTGACCCTTGGCCACATGCATCTCCATGCCCATCGCTTCGATACCGGCCACAAACGCGTTGCGGTTCTTCCAGTGCCGTGTAAAACGGGCCTCGAGTCCTTCGTCGGCAATCACAGACAGCCCTTCATGCAGTGCATAAAAAGCCGTGATCGGTGCCGTGTGGTGATACCGCTTGGCCCCGCCAAAGTACTCGCTCAACAACTTGATGTCGAGATACCAGGTCGGGATCACGCTCTTGCGATCTTCGGTCAACCACTTCAGCGCCCGCGGGCTCACCGTAAACGGTGACAATCCCGGCGGACACCCCATGCCCTTTTGTGAACAGCTATAAGCAATATCGATCCCGGTCTTGTCGAACTCGATCGGCATCGATCCCAGTGCCGTCACGCAATCGGCAATGACCAATGCGCCAACTTCATGTGCTGCATCGCAGATGGTCTTGCCATCGGTCCAGCAGCCGGTGGAGGTTTCGGCGGCCACGTAAGCTACGGTGTTGGGCTTCTCGCGAAGGATCGCCTCGCGCGCTTCCTCGGGGGTCCAGGTTTCGCCCCAGGGCTTTTCAATACGGATGACATTGGCTTGCTGCCGCTTGCCCATTTCGGTCAAACGGTCGCAAAAATAGCCATTGGCGAAAATCAAAAACTTCGAACCGGGTTCGACGAAGTTTGCGACTGCCGTTTCCATCCCACCCGAACCGGTAGCCGACATTGCCACCGTGAATTCATTTGCAGTCCCAAAGCATGCGTTCAGCCCCGTCTTTACTGCTTGCGTTACCTCGAAAAAGAAAGGGTCGAGGTGACCGACGATAGGCTTGGACATGGCGTCATAGACGCGCGGCTCAACCATGGACGGTCCAGGTCCAAAGAGAAGTCGCTTGGGTGGATTTAGAGTGGAAAGCATAGCTTTGATTCTACCGATTGATGAACTCCTCCCCAGCCTTCCCCTCGAAGGCAACACTGTAATCGAGGCCGCGCCCGGCGCCGGCAAAACTACGCGCGTCCCCGCGTACCTCATGGATCGCATCGATGGCGAGATCATCGTGCTCGAGCCGAGACGCCTCGCCGCACGCCTTGCCGCTCGCCGCGTCGCCTCAGAACGGCGCGAGCGCATCGGCGATTCCGTCGGCTACCAGGTTCGCTTTGAAGACTTCACAGGCCCCAAGACGCGCCTCCGCTACATGACCGAAGGGGTCCTCAATCGCCGCATCGCCACAGACCCCACCCTCCGCAGCGTCAGCACTGTCATCCTCGACGAATTCCACGAGCGCCACCTCGAAGGCGACCTCGCCCTCGCTCTCCTCCTTGACCTGCAGCGACAACGCCGCAAAGACCTCCGCATCGTCGTCATGTCCGCCACTCTTGATGCCGCACCCATCGCCGCCCACCTCGGCGGCTGCCCCATCCTGCGCAGCGAAGGCCGCCTCTTTCCTCTCGACATCCGCTACACACCCGAGAGCGCCCTCAAGCTCGAAGATCGCGTCGCCGCCGCTCTCGACAAAACTACGGGCGATGTCCTCGTCTTCCTCCCCGGCGCAGCTGAGATCCGCCGCGCGATCGACGCCTGCCGCCGTCACGACATGCTCCTCCTTCCTCTCTACGGCGACCTCAGTCCCGAAGAGCAGGACCGCGCAGTCGAAAAGACCTCCCAACGCAAAGCAATCTTCGCGACCAACATCGCCGAAAGCTCCATCACCATCGATGGCGTCACCGCAGTGATCGATAGCGGCCTCGCCCGAGTCGCCAGCGATTCTAAAACTACCGGCCTTCCTCAGCTCAGCCTTGGCAAGATCTCTCGCGCCTCCGCCATCCAGCGCGCCGGCCGCGCCGCCCGTACTGCCCCTGGCACCTGCATTCGCCTCTACACCGAACAGGACTTCCTCAGTCGTGCCGAGCGCGGAACCCCCGAAATCATCAGCCGTGAACTGAGCGGCCTCGTCCTGCAACTTCGCGCCATGGGCATCGAGCAAACCAACTCGCTGCCCTGGATGACTCCTCCGCCTCCCGCCGACCTCCAGCGTGCTGAGACCCTGCTCGACGAACTCGGGGCCAAAGGCGACGTAGCAAAACGAATGGCCGACATGCCCGTCCACCCGCGCCTCGCCCGCATGATGATCGAAGCCAATCAGCGCAATGTGGTCCGCAAAGCGGCTCGCGTCGCCGCACTGCTATCGAGCGGGGATCGAGTTCAAACCCCGGACCTCATCCACGCCGCCGAGCGACCCTTGAGTCCTTACGCAGAGAAGATTGCTCGCCAACTGGAGCGAAATGCGCGGAATGAAACCCATCACTGGGAGCGCGGCCTCGCCGAATCGATCCTCGCCGCCTACCCCGACCGCGTCGCCAAGCGACGCAAATCCGAAGAGTACACCGTTGCCGGCGGCATCTCCGCCAAGCTCTCCTCGCCTCTTCCCAAGCCCAGTGAATGGATCGTCGCCGTTGACCTCGACGAGATGAGCGAGCGCTCCACCGTCATGATCCGCGCTGCCTGCCCCATCGAGCCCGACTGGCTCCTCGACTACCCCGTCGAAGCCGTCGACCGTTACCTCTGGTCCCGCGAGAAAGAACGCTTCGAGCAGGAAAGCGCTCTCGTCTTCCATGGCCTCGCCATTGAATCGAGCGTCAACCCCCGCCCCGCTACGCCGGAAGCCGCCAGTTTGCTGGCCGCCAAGATCCGCGAAGCCGGCTGGCGTCGCTTCCTTGATGTCGAACAAACAGAGGCCTTACTCGCCCGCGTCGCCTTCTCCAAGGAGCAGGGAATTGACGTCAACTTCGATGAGCCCCGACTGCTCGACCAACTCGCCGCTCTCGCCGAGGGCCGCAGCGGTTTCGATCAAATCCGCGACGCGATCAAGAACGGCGAGTGGGCACCTCAACTCGATCACTATCTGCTGGATCGCGTTGCACCCAAGACCATCCCGCTCCATGGCAAGATGAGCGTCAAGGTCAACTACGTCCCCGGTCAGATTCCGTGGATCGAGAGCCGCCTCCAGGACTTCTGGGGAATGAAGGAAACTCCGAAGATCGCCGATGGCAAGATCGCCGTCCTCGTTCACTTGCTGGCCCCCAATCGCCGCCCCGTCCAGATGACGCAGGATCTCGGCTCCTTCTGGGCCAAGCTCTATCCTGAACTCAAGTCCGCGCTCAGTCGCCGCTATCCCAAACACCAGTGGCCCTAAGGCCTAAAGTGGAAGCGCCGCACCGGCAGCGGCATCTCAGACTTCGCGCCCTTCACGCTCTTCCAAACAATCTCGTTCAGCTCGAACATCGGCGTGCGGTCATACTCGCTGAAGTCCATCGCCAGCGATTGCCGCGCCCCCCACGCTGTCATTGTGTTCTTCGCGTTCACATCCACCTGCGGCGCCTCGGCCGTATAGGGTGTCAAATCCGGCTGATCCATGAAGCTGTTGTAGAGAGGGGTCGCTGCAGCATCATACTGCGTCATCGGAGGCAGTCCCAACAGCAACTCCATCGTCCGCAAGAACGAACTCGTCGTGTAGAGCGTCGAATCGAGCGCGCCCCGCTTTGTATATGGGCTGATCACGAGTCCGACCGTCCGCCGGGCATCCACGTGGTCCGCTCCGTCCTGAGCATCGTCTTCAATGATGAAGATCGCTGTCTCCGGCCAATACTTCGACTTTGTTACGCGCTCCACCAACTGCCCGATCGCCCAGTCGTTATTGGCCACCGCAGCCACCGGCGTCGGCACTCCCGGGCGCGTACCCTGCGTATGATCTTCACCCAGGCTCATCACCACATAATTGGGCAATCGCTTCAGCGGGTCCACCGAATCAAATTCCTTCTCGTACTCCGCAAACTCATCGAAAAACACCTTCACGTTCTCCGTATCACGCATCCCAGGCATCTTGAACTTCGGCGAGACATGCCCCAGCAAACCACCCACACCCGGCGAAGCCTCCATTGTGGTCCCGTCGCTCGCCCGCGTCGCATATTCGCCATAGCTGCGATACGTCAAACCTTTTCTTTGCGCGAGATCCCACAAGTGCCCGGCGCTCGGCACGTACGCCGCCGATGGCCGCGCCTGGCTGTGGCCGCCATACGTCACAGGCCAGAGCTTCTCGTTGAAATCCGTCGCATAGGCTGAGTTCGACCACGAGTGCCCATCGACACTCACCTCGCCATCGCAATACAAGTTATCGAGCAGCACAAACTGCTCTGCAATCTTGTGTGCATTCGGCGTCACCTTCTTGCCAAAAATCGTAATCCGCGGGTCGCCATTGCCCTTTGGCATATCGCCCAACACCTGATCATAGGTCCGGTTCTCACGAATGATGTAGATCACATGCTTGATCGGTGACCCCACACCTACCTCGCGTGGTACAACGCTCTTCACCTCTGCCCGAGGGGCCACCGCCATGGTCCGCTGCTCATCCCGGTAAGGGCTATTCAGCATGGCCTGTTGCGTGTACTGGCGAATCTCCGTCTTCAGATTCGACAAGTCCACGATCTCGATCGTCCCCTTCATCAACTGCTTCACGCTGCCCTTGCCCTCTGTCGAACCATCGTTCGCGAGCGGGGAGTTAGGCCCACGCACATTCGAATAACCGCCCAAGCCCTTGCTATTGCCGATATACAGCTTCTTGCCGTCAGCCGACAGTTCGAGCGATGACGGATACCAACCCGTCGGAATGAACCCCATCACGTTGTACTCTTCCGCCTCGCCGATGTTCACCACCGCCACCGTATTGTTATCCGCATTCGCCACAAACAGCATCTTCTCGTCGCGGTCCGCGATCAAGGCGTTCGGTGTTGAACCGAGCAGTGCATTCGGGTACATCGCTGTGTTGATCTGATGCACCGCCCTCATCTTTGCGGTATCGATCACCCATACCGAATTGGAATTACCGCAAGAGACATAGAGCCTTCCGTCTTTGGCCAGGAACATATCGTTCGGGTTCGCCCCCACCGCAATGCTCCGGACGACCTTGTTTGTCGCGAGGTCCACCACGCTCACCGAGTTGCTGGCCCAATTGGAAACAAACAAAGTTTTCAAATCCTGGCTCAGCAACAACTCATAAGGGTTCACCTCGACAGCAATCTTGCCCAGGTACTTTCCCGTACCCGAATCGAACATCGCAACATAACCGGCCAGATTTCCAGTCCCCCGGTTTGCCGCATACAAGATCGGCTTCGCCGGGTGATGTAATAACCCCGACCAGTACGTCTCGTTCATCCTCCACGGTCCCTTCAACTCCATCGCTGGCTTGGTCGAGATCCGCCCGTCCGTGTAATCGAAAACGTAGATCGGTGCCACGCTCGGGTCCTTGCGCGACACCCCGTTTCCACCCGAGGCAAACATGCGCTTGCCGTCCGGAGCCCAGGCCAGCCCCATCCAGGCCGACTTCAATTGCACCCGCTGCGTCGGCTCCTCGGTCTTGGCATCGACCACCACCAACCCATGCGGATTGAATCCCGAATGCAACGCAATCACCGCCTTGCCATCCGGCGTCTTGCTCAGTCCGAGCACCATATCTTCGGTTCGAATCTGCTTGCCCGCAGGCGTCAGCCGCCAACCATTCGGCAAGTCATAGGCACCACCAGGTGCTGCCGCAGGAATCTGCGCAAACAAGCTTCCGCCGACGATAAGGAGAGAGAGCAATCGCATGAGCCTGAGCATATCCCGATTTCATGACAGGAAAATGAACGAAAATCAGGAACGAGGAACTTAACTTTGATTCTGAAAACTTTCCTGGGCTTTCTGCTTGCTTTTGCCGTCGCCCAGGCCGAATTGAAGGTTTCGGCCAACTTTCCCAATGGCAGTCTCGGCCCAGTTTCAAGGGTGGGTCCACTGCATCTTCGCATCGGCGTCAAGGGCCAGTCCGATCAGGACGGTCGCAATCGTCAGGCCAGTTGGTATTCCTTCCGAGTCTCGGGCGTGCCAAGGAAAGCCGAAGTCATCATCGACCTTGTCGACCTTCCGGGCGAATACAACTACAAACCCAATCGCGGCGCCATCACCGCAGAAACGCGTCCTTACTGGCGTGAAGACGGCAAGAAGTTCAAGTGGCAACAAGCTCTCGGTGACTACGATTCGCATGAGCCAAAGTGGCGACTCCGTATCCGGCCCCGCAAATCGACGTTTCTGCTGGCTCACATTCCGCCATACACGCGCAAGCAACTCGATGCGGTGCGCAAGACGGTCAAGCCCAAAGTCGCCGTGGTTGGCAAGTCGATCGGCGCCCGCCCTATGGAACTCTGGACCATCGATCTCTCCGGTGGCAACCCAAAGGCTCCCGTCGTCTGGATGATGTTCCGCCAGCACGCTTGGGAATCGGGCACCAGTTGGGCCGGAGACGGCTTTCTGCGGAACCTCTTGCCCGGTGTCGTCTGGAAGATCTTCCCCTGGTGCGACCCGGACGGCGTCGAAGAAGGCGGCGTCCGATTCAACAAGCGCGGCTTCGACCTGAACAGAAATTGGGACTCACCCAACGACGTTGCTGCCCGCCCAGAGATTCTTGCCCAGAAATCCGCGATCGAGGCCTGGCTCGCCAAAGGCAACAAGATCGATCTCTTTCTCACCCTGCACAACACGGAAACAGGCGAGTACCTCGAAGGCCCACCCGACAGCCGCCTCGGCAAAGAACTCTTCGCTGTCCTCAAGGAACGAACCCAGTTCGATCCGGACCGCGACTACTTCTCGCGCATGAAGATCGATGCCCCGGGCCGCGCCAACGTCATCCAATGGCTCTGCGGCACTCACAAGGTCGAAGCCATGCTCATGGAGCTTCGCATAGCCAACAGCAAAAAACTTGACGAGCGCCCTAGCCCTGAAAGCTGGTCAGCCTTCGGGGCGGCGCTCGCCAAGCAAATCGCCACCCTTCTACTCCTGCCTCAGTCCTTGCAGTGAGAAAACGTGATCTAAATGGAATTACCTTGACAAATTATCTGACTCAATTATCCTATCCAATGTGTCGAGTTCACTGAAGTTTGAAAAAACAGTATTTTTTTGCTCTTTTGCGTTAGTGTTTCTTTATAGTAATGTGGCTATTCATGCCGCAGAGCCTCTCGACTGCTCACCTGGAGATTCCAGCACTGCAATTGATTTTAGTCGCCCGGGCTCCTACAGTTAGCCAGACTTTTTTTGCACCATTTCAAACCCAACGGAAGAGTCATGCTCAGACGCTCGACAAACTTTTCTGCTGAATCGGGCTATCGGAAATGGACTGGTGGATAGTGGTCCATTTATGGAGACCCCAGTCTCATCATCCAATGGATCTCTTCTAGATTCGCAGCTGTTAATCTCAAACCGATTGGTTTCGAGCATTGGCAAAATGGGTTTCGAGTTTGGCACCAGCGGTCAAGAGCCTGTGGTCCGAACCGGGCACATGGGTAACGGAATAAACCGGGCACATAGGTAACACTTTTGGCTGGAGGGGGAAGCACCCGATGGCCTGGAAAGAGACTT